>DASYBJ010000270.1:0-4583 GCA_036500845.1 Acidobacteriaceae bacterium | reverse complement strand
TGCAACACCATGTTGAGCATGACGTCGAGAAACGCTTTCAAACCGATTTCATAAGCAACGATGCCCCGCATGAGCAAAGCAAGCTAATCCCTTTGAGCACGCCAAGACAGTGTCGTGAGATTGCCGGCACCTGCGGCGCCGATGAGCGATATGTGCAAGTGTTCGATCTTGCTGATATCGATTCCACTGAGCTTCTGGACTTCAGCGTCGATATCGAGCAAATGCTGGCTAGTGGAGACTCCCTGCAACAAGATCGACCCAAATGCAAGGTCCTTCAATTCGAGCTCCCGGCGCATATGAAAGCAGTGCCTCCTGCCAATTTGGTCAATTCGTCGACCTCAACGGGAAAGGCTGCGCAGGTGATAGAGTTCCGACGGCCTGACGAGGAATCGAGGCGTTGAAGCAGATCGAAGCGGGTCGCAAGACTGAAGACGTGGCCCGAGAGCATGGAGTCTCCAAGCACACGGTTTTTGCGTTGCGAAGTACGGCGGCTCGGAAGTGAACAAGGCCGGGTCAGGTCACCCCGAGGTTCTTGAGGACAATAAACATCGCATTACTCCCGTAACACGGCAAGAAGATGCAGATCGTTCCAAGCTGTATCGCAGATAGCAGGCAAGCCCCTTAGCTATGCAGAACTGACTGGCAAGGTGGGAGAAACCGCAGCCCACTCAAGCCCGGCATCGGCTTGAGTGGGGTGTATAGGGAGTTAGAAGGAGATGTCCCTAGTCGTCATCGTGACTGGAGCGAACCACGCGGCCGTTCTTTGCCTGGAGAGGCCGGAAGTCGTTCCCTAGCACTTTCCGGAATTCCTGAAACTGTGAGGATGATAGCTCCGACTGCTTCCCCAGCAGGAGCCAGGTCACAGTCTCCGAACACGGAGGGGTGGTCAAGGATCCCGAATAAGTGTAGTAGCGGGAAAGGTCAGTAAAGGCAGTTGTCAGATCCAGGTCGTTTACCGTCACTTCGGAAGACGTAGTCTTTTCCGGTAAACCTGCGCTCAGTATCTTTGCCAGGAAAGGATTGGGTCTCCCAATGCGATACAGGACTCCAATCACAGCGTAGTGTTCGTTCGCGTCCTCGAATACTGCGTGGAGTTCCATCACCGAGCGTTTCCCCTTGATGGTGTGCTCGGAGAGAGTGTGAAAGTGGAACTGGAGCAGGGTGAAGGTGGTTCCGTTCAGGTAGAGGGTGCCCGCCGTCTGGGGAGTGGCTACGACCGTATAGCCGGGATTTTTCAGCGTGAAAGAGGTCTTCTCTAATTGTGTATCCAGAGATGTCAGGCTGGGATCTACACTGGTTTCATCGATATTGATCGGCGACTGGTGTGAAGTGGACGTCATAGCACACGCCGAATTGATTTCGTCCCAGAAGCCCGGGCCGGTGTCGCCGGAATAGGAAAACGTCGCTTTTCCGTCAGCAGACGGCGTCGCCTCCCCGGACATTGTCAAACTGCAACACAATATGCCCCCGACCATGCAGGCGAGGGGTAGCTGCTTCCATCTCACTCGATTTTCTCCTTGGGCGAGGATCGCTTTAGTTCCGCGACGCTATACGCCATTGCCCTCCACAGGATGCACGGCAAAGACCATGCGTATGCAGATGAAAATGCAGGCAGAAGAGCGACCGTATAATGCCGGAATTTATGGCAGATGGCGAACCTCTTGGCACTGCGTGAAGGAGATATAGAACCGCTACGGTGGCAGACAGAGCCTACGGGATGCGTTCGCGCCTTCCGCTGCCCATTGGGCCCACACTTCCAAGACTCTTGCGGGTTGTAACCAGGCGATGCAGGTGCGATTCCAGCCGGAACGTTTCGCTTTATAGAGTGCCGCGTCTGACTCGGCAAGCCATTCACCTGGCGACAGGGAATTCGACTGCACAGAGGAAACGCCGAGGCTTGCCGTAATCTCGAGCGGCGGATCATCCGTGATCAGCGCCAAATAATCCTCCAGGAAGGCGAAGCAGGAAAGGAAATCAAGGCTATGATTTCATACACCCAAACGGACGAAGAATGGGGTCAAGTCACCTCGAGTGATCCCAGTAACTTCCATGGAGGCATCATGACCACGTCACCATAGCCCAGCGTGTCGTTGACACATGATATGTCCGGTTGAATTAGCAGATGAAATGTCACCATTGCATGCTGTGCGTCGCGAGACTCGCGTTATATACACACGTATCAAAGACACGATCTCACCTCAGTTCTATTGCATCGACCTTCACTCGCCTCCACTCAGGTAAACAGGAACGAATCAGCTCTTCGGCTTCAGCCATTAAGCCCTGGGCTATCAACCATCTCTCAATCTGCACCGAAAGTGTGGAAGAGCCTTTAACTGCCGCGCGACATCAGTGTCCATCATGTCTTCAGAGGGCGATGAATGCCGACGGTGGAAGGGTGAGGTGTGTGTTTTGTTATTACGCTCCAGACTCTTCAGACGCTGCGGAAGAGTATGTCACGAATGTCCTCGGGCGCTGGCTTTGCTCGATAGAACTATCGTCAGCCCCAGCATTAAAAGAACACATACGCGAAACATGATCATCGACCAGCCTTCACTGCACGGGTTTTGGCTTTCACACGGTTGATCTCCGCTGCCGACGCTTCGTTCGGTCCAAGACCTCGCGTGATGATTGCCACTATCTTTTGTCCGAAGCCCTCGCTGGAGATGTCTCCGACGTTCGCGAGCCCATCAATTGCAAGCATGGTCAGCCCGTGAACGGTTGCCCAGGTGCAGAGTGCCGCATTCTGCAACTCGGACTCTCGGGCGAGTCTTGGAGGGAAGACACCGCTACGAGCGCCACGGCGGAAAATATCTTCAAGTAGTGCGCGGGTGGCGACGCCGGCTGCCAAGACTTGTTCCGGACGCCAGTCAGGACCACTATGGGCGGCGCTAAACATCAGGCGATAAAGCGCGGGATTCTTGGCGCCAAAGTTGATCCACGCAGCCCCCAATCTGCGCAAAGCCGCGAGCGGATCAGCGATCCCCGCCATCGCGGTCATGAGCTGGCCCCGCAGCAGGTCGCGACCTGCCCCAGCCGCAGCGGCCAGCAAATCCCGTTTGTGCGCGAAGTGGCTATAGGGTGCGTTGTGGCTAACACCGGCTCGTCGTGCAACCTCTCTCAGGGAAAAGTTCCAGTTCTCGCCTTCGGCTACAAGCTCAAGCGAGGCCGCAATTAACGTCTTGCGCAAATCGCCGTGATGATAGGCCGACGCGGTGTTTTCTTTGGAGCGGGGTGTTGCTTTGCTCCTATCGGAAGAGTTGCACGACAATCGGTTCATCAGATTCTCGCCTGGGACGGCACCCCATGCCGATTTTCAGGCTACCTCCTGCGCACGGAGTTTTCGCCCCAGGAAGTTCACCAGCTCCGGATTGACCTGTTCCGCATGTGTCCAAGGGATACCGTGTGGCCCATCCGGGACTATCACGAGCCGGGCGCCCTTGATCAGGTTCGCGGTCCGTAGCCCCGAGGCTGCGATAGGCACAGTGCGATCCGCGTTGCCGTGAATCACCAGCGTGGGAACGTCTATGCGGGCCAGATCCTGGCGGAAGTCCTCCAGAATCGCTGGCGCGCACGCAACGGTGGCAATGGCCGAGGAGCTGGCGGCGATGTTGCAGTTCGCCTGAACCGCTTCCTCGCTGATACGCTTCCCCAGCAGCAGGTCCGTGTTGTAGAGATTTTTGAAGAACTCGGTGAAGAACGCGTAACGGTCTGCAGCAATGGCTTTGAGGATTGCTTCAAAGACACTCCCGTCCACGCCCTCGGGGTTGTCTGGCGTCTTCAGGAGAAACGGCGGAATCGAGGAGATGAACACCGCGCTGCGGACGCCCTTCGATCCGTATTTCCCAAAGTAGCGAGCCACTTCGCCGCCGCCCATCGAGAAAGCGACGAGCGAGAAATCACGCAGGTCAAGATGGGCGACTACCTTTTGCAGGTCCTCGGCGAAGGTATCGCAGTTGTAGCCGGTGGTTGGTTGACTGGATTTACCGAAGCCTCTGCGATCGTAGGTGATGACCCTGTGACCGGCCGCTAAAAGTGCCGTGGTCTGCTTCTCCCAGGAGCTGCCGCTCTGGGAATATCCGTGGATGAGGACGACCGGCTTACCGGAGCCGTGGTCCTCATAGTAGAGGTCGATGTTGCCGGAGTTCTCCTTGCCGACGGTAACGTATGGCATCAAATTATCCTTTCAGAGTGGGTTGCAACTTACTGATTGTTAATCGCGTGTTCTTCACATGCTGCGCTGGCCCTCGGACAAGAACCATGTTCTAGCCAATGCCCAAGCTCATCGGCCACGGTCGAGGCAGCAACAGGAACATCGAAAGTGCTCCGATAAGCGCCATGTTTTTTGTGAAGTTGATCATATCGATCTGCTTCAACTGCGCGTCGTCGACCTTCCAAAAGCTGTGCATTTGAATCGACACTCCTAGCAGGAAGACGATGAGCAGGACGATTCCGACCGGCGCGTATATGCCGAGCAACATGCTCAGCCCTCCTGCCAGCAAAAGCACACCTGTTCCCGCCACCGCCAACTTGGGAAGAGGCGTGCCCTTCGCCTTCGCGTACTCGCTCATATGGGCCAGGTTCTT
>DASYBJ010000269.1:0-9498 GCA_036500845.1 Acidobacteriaceae bacterium | reverse complement strand
AAATCCTCAGCCACCCAGATGGCTGCAGTGGAGGACGTGAAAACCGGGCGCCCGCCTCGCGAGCGCTGCTCCACGGCAATGACCTCCGCATTTGTTAATAGAGATGTTGTCCACGCATCGTTCGATGGCAGATCGCCACCCATCATGAGGGGAGAGCGAAAGATGGACCAGAGCGTCAGCATTGTGCGTTGCTCATCCTTCGTGAACTTTGTCAGTCGATCGGTACCTTCGCCGGGCCGAGGACCGAGACGGCCGAGCGGCAGCATATCCGCATCAGGCCAATGTCCGGCTTCCACGTGTGGCGCCCATTGGGCCGCCGTGGTGAACTGCCGGAGCAGCCCTTGCGACCAATCCTTTCCCTTCCAAGGCCCCCAGTGGTCCCACACATCCCCGGAGATTCGCCATTGCTGGGCAAATTTCTTGACCTCGCTCGCTTTTTCGAGCGGGGTCGGTCCGGGCGAGAGACTCAAGACGGTAGGCCGTCCGCTCCTCTTCAGGGCCAAGCTGATCATTCTTATCTCGTCGGCCTTGTATGGGGAGGAGATGCAATCTACCTTCACGAAATCCACACCCCAGCCTGCGTAGAGGCGAGCTAAAGAATCGTAGTATGCCTGCCCAGCCGCTGTGTCTTTGACCCCATAGTTGTCTGGGTTCCAAGCGCAACGGTCGGATGTGTCTGCAGCCTCGGCAGCGTGATACCGTGAATCGGCAATCGGGAGATTCTTCGACACAGCTTCCCGGGGAATGCCGCGTATGATGTGAATGCCGAATTTGAGCCCGCGCGCGTGCAGGGAATCGGCAAGAGGTTTCAACCCCCGGCTCGGGACGGCTGATGGAAAGCGGTTCGGAGCCGGCTGATAGCGCCCATACTCGTCCATCGTGTACTGCCAGGCTGGTTTGCCCTTGCTCGCGGGATTAGCCAAGTACCATCCCTCGTCAATGACCGCATACGTCCAGCCATAGGCTTTAAGGTATTTCGCCAGCCAATCGGCATTCGCGTTGAACTCAGATTCATTGACAGTCAACCCGTAGGAGTCCCAACTATTCCAGCCCATGGGCGGTGTAGCGGCAAGCAGGGTTTGTCCGGTGAGAGGCCGCTCGCTGGCTCCCAGTCCCATATCCACAACGAGTAACCCGGCGACAAAGAAACCGAGAGCCTTCATCGACCTACCTAAAAAAAGGAGAAAACTCGCTTCAGCAAATGGCTCGTGGAGCACGATCAGAGTACGGCGATCAGAGTACGGCCATCAGGGTACGTATTCCACATTGATCAGTCGAGAATGCTCAACTGGCCCTATGCCGGGTTCCACATCACTCCTCGACCAGAGCGTCGGCGAGGGACAACGCTTCGTCCATGGCACGGATTCCCGAATCGATTTCATCCTTCTCGATGATGAGCGGCGGAGCGATGACGAAATGACTGATCCAGGCCTGGATTGACACTCCGGCCGCGAGCATCCTGCTCGCGACCTGATCGACAACCAGCGGTTTGCCTGCGATCTTTTCGCCGTAGGTATTGAAGGGGTCTTTGGTCTTCTGGTTCTTCACCAGTTCGACTCCCCAGAAAAGCCCCAAACCCCGAACCTCTCCGATCGAAGGATGCTTCAGCTTCAGATCCTCGAGCTTCTCCCTCATGTAAGGACCAAGCTCCCGCGCGCGCTCGACCAGCCCGAGACGCTGCATTTCGCGGATTGTCGCAACGCCCGGCTTGAGCGTTATCGGATGCGCCTCGTATGTATGGCCGTGAGCAAAGTAGTGATCCTCAAAGTGGGCCGCGATCTTTTCCGTAGTCGCACAGAGACCGAGAGGAACGTAGGCCGAAGTGATGCCCTTGGCGGTTGTAAGAATGTCCGGCGTTACTCCCCAGTTCTCGATCGCAAACCACTCGCCGGTCCGGCCCCAACCGGCCATCACCTCGTCGTCAATCAAGAGCACTCCGTGCCTGTCGCAAATCGCGCGCAGCTTCGGCAGATACTCTTTCGGAGGAACAAGCACGCCGTTCGTACCCACCACGGGCTCGATAAGTACTGCCGCAACATCGCTCTCATTTTCAATCATGTGTTCGAGATAATCGGCACACGCGATTCCGCAGCCCGGATAGGTATGTCGAATCGGACACTTGTAGCAGTTGACCTCGGGAGCAAAGATCACTCCCGGTCCTTTGGCAGCCGGCTCGCTAGGCCACCGGCGCGGGTCGCCTGTCGCTGCGATGGAACCTGAAGTAGAGCCGTGATAGGAGCGATAACGCGCAATGATCTTCGTTTTACCGGTATACAGGCGAGCGATCTTGAAGGCTGCCTCGTTTGCATCCGTGCCGGAGGTTGTGAAAAAGAACTTGTTTATACCCTCCGGCAGAACTTCGAGAAGAAGTTTGCTCAGCTCCGCTCTCGCTGTGGTGGCATAGCTCGGCATGGCGTACGGTAGACTCTCGGCTTGCTCCCGAATCGCCGCGATCACTGCTGGGTTCTTGTGCCCCAAATTGACACACATCAGTTGGGCCGAAAAATCGAGGTATCGCTTGCCATTTCCGTCAATGAAGTAGCATCCCTCGGCATCGGTAATGTGAAGTGGATTCCACCCTTTTTGATAGCGCCAGGTTCCATAATTCAGCCGTCGCGTGAGTTCGACGACTTCGGCTGAGCTTAGAACGGAAGATTCTGCGATTGCTTTTCCCATATGTTGTCGCCTCTGATTTCGCGCCTCGTGATGACCGGCCCTTTTGGATGCTAATCAACTCTTATAAATCCGCGCGAAAATTGCAATTCAGCCCCAGTCTGCATCCTGCAGGATTCTGCTTCAAAACCCTGCAGGATGCGGTTAGAAATGTGCGCGATTTTCAGCGGGACGAAAGGAAGCACTCCACCAAGTCGCGGTTTTTCCCGGCCGTTGCATTCATTAATGGATGGATCCCATATCACCAGGCCAAAAGCTGAGTGCGATTGACGGCTGGATGCAGGGCCTAACCTCCAGACCGATCGGGATGGTCGACTTTCCGGGCGGCCAAAGACCGGCTCTGCTGTCCGAATCTTCGAAAGGCCCGGTGCTTGAGATAAAACTGCGCAGTTTTGAGCAATCGAGCGTCGTCTGTGTCGCCGCTCAGTTCCCAAACCATGAGTCCGCCTAGATGTTGGTGTCTAGCAAATTTTGCCTTCTCGCGGATCGACGTGGGGTCGTCATACGTGTAGAAGGAGTTGCCGTCATACAGCCATGGAGCCCGCGACCTCCGCTTGCGATAAACCGTGGAATTGCGGCTCAGAGACTGAATCTGCCAGTACGGGTGATCGCCGCGAATTGCGTACCCCTGCTGGAATAGCCCGTGATTTGTGGAGGCAACCTGTTGCCAACCATACCCGTAAAACGGCAGACCTACCAAAAGCATGGATGCCGGTACCCCAGCCTCCTTAAACTCAGCGAGGCTCGTATCGATGCTGTCCCCCTCCCAGGAATCTTTGCCTGGCATATAGAGGGGCGCGACAAAGCCCGTTTTGGAGCTCCAGGGACCGGCATAGTCATATGTCATGACACCGATCTCATCGACTAGCCGGCTAAGGTCCCTCATATCGATACTGGGATACATTTTCGGAGTTGAACCAACAGCAACGGTTAACAGAAAACCAGGGCGTACTGCGTCCATCTGACGCCGGAATTCCCTGAGAAGGGCCAGATAGTTCGCCGCGTCTTGCTGTTTTGGATACTCCCAATCGACATCAAATCCATCGAAGATTCCCGGCTCTTCGATCCCGTCGCTGAAGTGCCCATGCACAAACAGGTCGACACACGAAGCAACGAACGCCGCACGGTTTTGAGGCTGTGCGTCTTCCGCAAATGCATCGGCTCTTCCCTCAAGCGAGATCAGGATCTTGAGTCGCGGATACTTCGTCTTGAGTTCCTGCAGCTGATGGAAATTACCTCGAAAGTTCGCAGAGGAAAGATCGCCCTTTCCGTTCACGCTATTTTGATCTTTGAAGGAATACTGGAGGTCCGCGTTGGGATCGGCCACCGAACATCGTCCGCCGGCAACGCTTCCTTGAGAGTAATTGACCTGATCGAGGCGAGATGCGCCCCCACTCTGGACCAGATTCTTCACCAGATATTGCGGCTGGCTCTTGACGCCCCATTGGGGGAAATACGCCACCATCAACGGACGCCGTGGGATATCAGGCTGTTTGGTGCGTGCGAACCCGGCCGAGCATTGCAGCAGGCTGACGCTCAACACTGCGCAAAACAATCGGCGCCGGAAGCAAACAACGGGATTGAAAGAGTGTGCCACGTCAGTTAAGACGAACTTTCCCAGCCCTCCGATTCACGCGATGGAGGTTAAGGGGCCGGACTATGATCCACCAAGGACGAATCTATCCGGCTTCAAAGGACGAATCTATCCAACTTCTTAGTAGGTTGACCCTATGGAAATTCTGTTCAATTCCTTCTTCAGGATCGCTTAAGGTGAGATTGCTAGATTTCAACGCAATGAGCAAGGATGAAAGTCGGCCAAAGTGTAACCAAGGTAAAAGGCGTACCAGCGTATGTTTTCTTTTGCTCTTCTTTCCGGGCTTGGTGGCGGTCGAATCCCGGGCGAGAGCACAAGCGAGTACGATTGGATCGCCGGACGCTTCGACACTGCAATCTACCGGCGGTCCCGCGAATCTCAGTCTCAAGATCACCTTGCACGAGGCGCTCGAACGGGCCAAGGCCATGAGCCCACTGGGGGCCGACGCATCGCAGGAGCTCACGGCACCTGCAACAATTTTATAGCGAGGCGAAAATTGGCAAAGGCGGAAATGGAGATTCGCAACAGGGCGGCACAAGACGCAGAAGAAGGCCGCAAGTTAACGCTACTTCGCTACGTAGCGGGGGAGGCGACAGCCTTGGAAGTGGTGAGTGCTCAGGATACGGTGAGCCTGGAACGTAACGCCTTGGCCGATGCAGAGATAAGGTACGCGACGGCGATAGCGAACTTGTCGACGCTGACGGGGAGTCTTTAGCCCATGAACTCCCGCGGTAGGCTGCTCGCAAAGATTCTTATGGTCTTGCTGGCCTCGGCCACGGCCGGGTCGCTCGGTTGCGGCGGGGATTCTCAGGCCGCGCCGGAGCCGCTCGTTGAGGTACAGTCAACAGCGGCGAAAATTGCTACCATCTCGCAGGTCGTTACCGCCGAAGGCGTCCTCTACCCCGTCCGCCAGGCTTCCCTTGCGCCCAAAATTTCAGCTCCAGTGATAAGGTTCTACGTCAACCGGGGAGACAAGGTCCATCAAGGACAGCTGTTGGCCGTGCTGGACCATCGCGACCTGCAGGCTGCGGTGGTCTCCGCGCAGGGGAGCTACGAGCAAGCCAAGGCTACCTACGCCCTAAATTCGTCCGCCACCCTACCTGAGGCACTGCAGAAAGCACAGTTGGACGTGCGTGATGCGCAAGTGAGCCTGGCGGCACAGCAGAAAGCATTCGACAGCGAAGAGGAGCTATTCAAACAGGGCGCCATTCCCAGACGGCAGCTAGACCAGACCAGAGTGGCTCTGACGACGGCGCAAAGTCTTTACGACACAGCAAAGCAGCACCTCGCCAATTTGGAGGCGACCGGTGCCAAAGAGGAAGCGCGGGCGGCCCAGGGACAACTGGAGTCAACACGGGGCCAGTATATGGCCGCCACGGCGCAGCTGGAGTATTCGGAGTTACGCAGCCCGATCAATGGCTCAATCGCGGACCGATCAGTGTATCCGGGAGACATTGCCACTGCTGGAGTACCGCTGTTGACCGTGATGGATACCTCGAGCGTCGTCGTCCGGCTGCACATACCTCAGCCTCAAGCGGTCCTGCTGAAATTGGGAAACCAAGCCACGCTGACGGCTCCCGGCCTAGATCAGCCACTACCAGGCAAGGTGACGGTCCTTAGTCCAGCGCTGGACCCAAACAGCACCACAGTCGAGGTGTGGGTGGAAGCGTCGAATCCAGAGCGGAAGCTGCAACCTGGCACCACGGTTGCCGCCTCCATACTCGCGCGAAAGGTCGCCGGAGCGTTGGTCATCCCCATCCCTGCCTTGCTGAACGGTCCGGGTGGTGAGCAAGATGTGATGGTAGTAAAGAGCGACGGTCGAGCTCATCTGCAAAAAGTGGAGACAGGGATCCGCGAGGGCTCTCTTGTCCAAATCCTCCAAGGGCTCAAGGCAGGCGATCAGGTAATCGTCACCGGAGCGTTCGGGCTGCCAGATAACACGAAGGTGAAGGCTCAGCCATGGGGAGCGAAACCCGACGCATCGGAACCGGGGGTCTAGCATGGCGATAACAACCAGCACGCCGGCTATCAAACCACGCGCACAGTGGTTTGTTCGTTATTCCAAGGCTCTCATCGCGGTAATCGTGGGTTTGGCGTTGGTGGGCGTTTACGCTGCGTTTAAGATCCCTATCTCTGTCTTCCCGACCACAAACTTCCCTCGTGTGCTGATCGCGATCGACAACGGCGTCATGCCGATCGATCAGATGCTCGTTACCATCACACGGCCTCTGGAAGAGGCAGTCAACATCGTTCCCGGCCTTCAGTCGGTCCGCTCCATCACCAGCCGGGGCACTGCGGAGATCGATCTGTTCTTCGACTGGAACGTCGACATGTTCCAGACTTTGGAGCAAGTGAATGCAGCCATGACCCGCGTGCAAGGATCGCTGCCGCCCACCGCAGCGCTGCAAACGAACAGGTTGCAATTTTCGAGCTTCCCTATTTTGGGATTTGGCGTCACATCGGATACCATGCCGCCTACGCAACTTTGGGAGCTGGTCACCTATCAGATAAAACCCCGCCTCAATCGCGTGGAGGGAGTGTCCTCGGTGCTCGTTCAGGGAGGCCAGGAGCCCGAATTCCACATCATCCCCGACCCGGTAAAGTTGTTGCGCGCATCGGTGACAGTGACAGAGATCCTGGACGCACTACGGCAGACGAACCTCATCGATTCTCCAGGATTGATCAACTCACAGCACGAACTTGTGCTGAACCTTGTAGACGGACAGGTTCACAATCCAAGTGAGATCTCTGATGTGGTAGTCAAGAATACACAGGGTGGCGTACCCGTGCGAGTCGGCGACTTGGCTACAGTCGTGCCGGCTGTCAGGCCGGTTTATGCCATGGTTACCTCGAATGGCAAGCCGGGAATCCTGATCTCCATTCTACGGCAGCCCGATTCGAACACAGTCACGGTGTCCGATGGAGTGTATAAGGAACTGGAGCAGCTCAAGAAGACGCTGCCTCCAGGAGTGCACTTCTCGACCTTCTACGATCAGTCCGCGCTCGTCAAAGCTGCCATCAGTAGTGTGCGCGACGCCATCCTCCTCGGCATTATTCTGGCATCCATCGTCCTTGTGGTCTTTTTGCGGGACTTCGGCAGCTCGCTGGTCGCCGGCCTGGTCATCCCAGTCACGGTATTGGTTACGTTTGTCGTACTGAAACTGCTGGGAGAGAGTTTCAACCTGATGACCCTCGGAGGTCTGGCCGCCGCCGTTGGTCTTGTGATTGATGACGCGATTGTAGTGGTGGAGAACATCGTAATCCATCGTGACGCTGGCCAGGACCGCACTCAGGCTGTGCAGAGCGCGCTCCGCGAGATTACCGTTCCGCTCGTGGGCTCGACGATCACGCCGGTTGCCATCTTCCTGCCGCTCATCACGATCACTGGAGTTACGGGAACTTTCTTTCGCGCGCTAGCGGTCACCATGGGATCGGCACTGATGACCTCATTGGTCCTGGCGCTTACCTGGACACCGACACTCAGCCAATATTTTGTCCGGCGCAAAGATACCGTAACGCCATCGGAGCGAATCGACGTGTTCCAATCGCCGGAAGACGAGATGCGGCGGCTGATGCATGCCGAGGAAGCCACAGTCGGCGGCTTTATGAAGCATGTGATCGCGGTTTACGAGCGCACGCTCGGGCTGGTTCTCGACCGCCGCTGGTGGCTGGCCGCATTCGCCGCTGCACTGGTCGTTGCGTCGTACTTCAGCTACAAAGCGCTCGGCTCCGACCTGCTTCCCGCAATGGACGAGGGCGGCTTCGTGCTCGACTACATCATGCCTGCCGGCAGTTCTCTTCAGGAGACCAACCGGGTCGTGAGCCATGTGGATGAGCTTTTGCATTCCATCCCAGAGGTCGCCGCAACCTCCCGGCGCACCGGATATCAATTGGGCCTTGCCGCAGTCACCGAGGCAAACACAGGGGACATCTCGGTAAGGCTCAAGAGCAAGCGCAGCCGCGGCATCGACGAGATCATGGCCGAGGTGCAGGAGAAGGTAAAAAGTGAGGAGCCGGCTCTAGACATCGATTTCAGTCAGGTGCTACAGGACATGATCGGGGATTTGACGAGTGCTCCGCAGCCCGTGGACATCAAGCTTTTCAGTGAAGACACTGCGCTTCTGGCACACTGGGCGCCCATTGTCGCGGATGGTATCGCGAAAGTGCCCGGCGTGGTCGGTGTTTTGAACGGGATCGATAACACCATCAGCGGGCCCGCAACCGTGTATCAGGTCAATCCTTCTCTGGCTGCGCACAGCGGGTTCACCGCGGCGGAGGTCGCCACGAACGCACACGCTATTCTGGAAGGCGTTCCTGCGCCCACTCCCCTGGTGGTCAACAGCCGGTCGTACACAATGCGCGTCCGCTTTCCTGAAGCGAATCGTTCCTCGGCGGATGCGATCGGTGACACGGTGCTCGTAAGCTCGACGGGAACAACTGCCACGCTCCGTTCGTTGGGGACGGTGACCGATGTTGGCGGGGAGACAGAAATCATACAAGAGAATCTGCAGCGCCTGGTCGAGGTCACGGCGCGCCTGGAGGGGACCAACCTGGGAACCGCGATTGCCGGGGTTCAGAAGACCGTGGCTGCTTTGAACCTGCCGCCGCAAATCCGCGTGGAGTATGGCGGGACATACGCAACCCAGCAACAGTCGTTCCGCGATCTGCTGATGGTTCTGTTCCTGGGACTCATGCTGGTTTTTCTCATCTTGCTCTTCGAGTTCAGGACATTTTCTGCGCCGGTCGCGATCCTTGCATCCGCTGTTCTTTCTACCTCGGGAGTGTTCCTGGCGCTGCTGATTACAAACACCACCTTCAACATCGCGTCCTTCATGGGCCTGATTATGGTCGTAGGGATCGTCTCGAAGAATGGCATCCTTCTGCTCGACGCGGATGACAAATTTCGCGCAGCAGGTTTCGCGCCGCGGGACGCGATGATTCAGGCAGGCCGCAGACGGCTGCGCCCCATCATGATGACCGCAGTCGCCGCGATTGCCGGCATGTTGCCGCTGGCACTCGCACTGGGCGCGGGTTCCGAGATGCTGCAGCCGCTTGCCATCGCCGTGATCGGCGGCATCCTGATCTCCATGGTTCTTTCTCTTGTCATCACGCCTGCGGTTTATTACTACATGACCGAGAAGAACTAACGCGCATTTGGCAAAGCATGAAGCACCACGAAAATGGGTGCCCCATTCTCCGCGCCGTGCTTTTCGGCGCGGAGGGTGGGGGAG
>DASYBJ010000268.1:0-20658 GCA_036500845.1 Acidobacteriaceae bacterium | reverse complement strand
AAGTCCGAGCGCGAGATAAGGCGCGATGGCTGATCTCTAGCACCACATAGCAGGAGCGTTTTGCCTGCCTTATGAAGTCGGTCAGAGAACTGCTCAAGGGCGTGGATGCCGGTGGCGTCAAGGGCTGTCATATTGCGAAGGCGGAGGATCACGACGTCTCCAAACTGAGTGAGGTTCTCGGTGGCTTCCGCGAGCTTTTCAGTCGTCCCAAAGAGAAAGGGGCCGTGAATTCGGAGAATGGTCACGTTCGAGGGAATGTCCTTATCTTGCAGGATGTGTGCCTGGCCATCCTCCAGATACTCGCGCGTTACCGGCGCGACGGTGGTCGTTTCTGCGATGCGATAGATATAGAGCAGCGCGGCAAGCGCCATCCCGGTTCCCACGGCTACAGTCAGGTCGGCGAGCACAGTCAGAGCAAATGTCGTGATCCAAACGGCGATGTCGGTCTTTGAGAGGCGAAGGATTGTGCCGATCTCCCGCCACTCCCCCATGTTGTAGGCGACGACGAAAAGCACAGCCGCGAGAGTTGCCAGCGGCACAAAGCGAGCCAGCGGCGCCGCGACCAGAAGGATGGCGAGCAGCGTCAGCGCGTGGACCATACCCGCTACGGGGGTGAGTGCGCCGGAACGGATGTTGGTCGCGGTGCGCGCAATCGCACCGGTTGCGGGTATGCCTCCAAAGAGAGGAGAGGCGATATTGGCAACGCCTTGCGCCACGAGTTCCACGTTCGAGTTGTGGCGATCTCCGCTCATTCCGTCGGCAACGACTGCGGAAAGCAGACTCTCAACGGCTGCGAGTAGCGCAACGGTGAAGGCAGATGGAAGCAAGGGCAAGATATGTTCCGCACGAAAGTTGGGCAGGGCGAAGTGCGGAAAGCCCTGCGGAATGCCGCCGAACTTGCTACCGATCGTTTCTATTGGTAGATGGAAACCAGCTATCACAGCCGTTGATAGCAAGAGCGCGATGATCGAACCCGGAATCCGCTTCGTCAGACGCGGCCACAGCAGAATAATGGCGAGCGAGGTCGCTGCTACAGCCGCGGTTTGCCACCGTGCGGTCCCGGCGTAGCGAATGAGTATCCTAACGCGAGCCAGGAAATCGCTGGGAACTGGCGGAGTCTTTAACCCGAGGAAGTCTCTGATCTGGGTGGAGGCAATCAGCAGCGCTATGCCGTTGGTAAACCCGATCGTAACCGGGCGCGGGAGGTACTTGACGGCAGCGCCCAAGCCAGTGAAACCCATCACCAGAAGCAGGAAGCCTGCCATGATTCCGACTAGCGCCAAACCCGCCAGGCCGAACTTTGCGACGATACCAGCGACGATCACTACGAATGCGCCTGTCGGTCCACCAATCTGAGTACGTGAGCCACCGAGCGCGGAGATCATGAACCCGGCTACCACGGCTGTATACAGACCAGCTTGTGGGGGCACACCGGACGCTATAGCGAATGCCATCGCCAAAGGAAGCGCAACTAGACCTACCGTGAGACCTGCGATGAAATCGTGCGAGAATTGCCTGGCCGTGTAGCCATGCAGACACTCAATCGAGCGAGGAAGCCACTTCTGCCCCGTACTCATCGGGCAGTCTCCAGCGGCTTCTCTATCGCGTCCAGCATACTCAACGACTCCTTGAGATGGGCGTGGAAGTAGGTGCGCATCAGATTCAAAACTTCAATGATGATGGGGTCTCGAACCGAATAGAAAACTTGGTTTCCGGCCTTACGATTGGACACAAGCTGTTTCGCACGCAGCACCGCGAGGTGCTGCGAGACATTGGCCTGCTCCATACCGAGTTTGTCGATCAAGGCACCCGCTGAAAGCTCTCCTGAGCTGAGGAGCTCCAGAATGGCGATTCTGGTCGGGTGAGCGAGCGCTTGGAATATGTCAGCTTTGAATCGCCGTAATGAGTCCTGCATAGATGAATATTATATTATTCGAATATATTCGATATTATGCATCCGGGCATACGGTCGGCTTTCCAGCACATTCAGGCTGTTCTCTACCTTGGGCAGCAAATCGTGCCCTTCACTGCGAGTTTTTCAGATGGGCGACTGGCAGAGTTTTCGTTTCTCCCGATTTGGGGGTGCTCTGTAAATACTAGTTTATTAGTTGACAGCGTCCTTCGAACTGTTTAGGGTTAGTGATGAGGAGTCTTCTCGATGCCACCGAAAAAGTCGGCTACGCTCACCGAGGCGGAATTGAGACTAATGCGGATCCTCTGGGCAAGAGGGGAATCGACTGTAGGCGAGATCGTCGATGCGCTTCCTAAGAAGGAAGCCTTGGCCTACAACTCGGTTTTGACGACGATTCGAATCCTCGAACAAAAGGGGTATGTGAAGCACCGGAAGGAGGGCCGGGCTTTCTCCTATCTCCCGATGATTTTGGAAGAGCAGGCTGGTGCTTCGGAAGTGCGCCATGTCTTGCGCCGGTTCTTTGGCGATTCGCGGGAAAAGCTGATGCTGACCCTTCTTGGGGATGAAGAGATTACACCTGAAGAATTAGCACGTCTAAGAGACGCGATCGAACGAGCGGAGTGAACAATGGCAGCCGATTTGTTGCATGTAGCACAGCTTGCCGCAACGCAGCCCGCTGAGTTTCTGATCGCGAGCGCCTGGCAGGGACTTCTGCTTATCTCAGGCGCCTGGATGGGTCTCAAGGCCGCTCGCAAGCTTGCTCCGAGAACTCGTTTTGTTCTCTGGATGATCGTGTTTCTGCTCGCGGCGTTGCTGCCGTTTGTCACTCTTGTTGATCGGCCGGCGTCCTCCTCTTCTGCCCTTCACGCGGCTGGTTATCTCTCCAGCGCTCATCTAGATGCAAACTGGGCAATTGTGTTCGCAGGCGTGTGGTTGCTCACATCCCTGTTCTCTTTGGGCCGCCTGCTGCTGAGCGCTTACCGCTTGCATCGTCTTGCGCGCACGGCTACGCCGATAGACCTGAGTGCTCTGGATGCGGAAGTGCGCACTCGATTGGAGCAGTCCGAAAGGAAGGCCGGAGCGAAATCCGGCTTGGGGCCGATTGCAATTTGCCTTTCCAGCCGTACCGATAGTCCGATGCTGATAGGGTTTTTCCGTCCAGCGATCGTCATTCCCGAGTGGCTGTGGCAGAAGCTCACGCCCTCCGAGATGAGCCAGGTGGTAATGCACGAACTCGCGCATCTGGAACGGCGAGACGATTGGACGAATCTTTTGCAAAAGTTGTTTCGGGCTCTCTTCCCGCTGAACCCTGCTTTGCTTTTGGCCGAACGGCAGCTTTGCTGGGAGCGGGAGATGGCCTGTGATGACGCGGTACTTGACGCTGCGGTAGCTCCACGCGACTATGCGACTTGCCTGACGAGTCTTGCCGAGAAGCGGCTGCTCCGGCATGCGCAATCGCTGGCTCCGGGCGCGTGGCGCCGCCGTTCTGAGCTTGCGGAGCGGATCCACCGTATCCTTAAGCGCAATCGCACTCTGGGGACCCTAAGCGCGCGGCCAGTCATTCTCGGTTTCCTCGCGATCTATCTCAGCGTGGGGTTTGTTCTGACGCGCTCACCACGGCTCGTGACTTTCTTACCCTCGCCCACGACGACAGCGACGTTATCGAATACCGCAACAGCAGCGAACGAGAGTGACGAATTTACGGCAAGGACCTTGGGCAGAGACGCTCGTGGCCTGAGTGCTCCGCGTCTCGAACAAGCTTCATTTCACACCGTGGTCTCCAGGCCGGCTGCTGCTAAGCCGAAATGGACAACACGCCACGCCAAACTAAGGCACCGTGCAGTGATCAAACTTGAGCCGCGCGTGGTCAAAGCGAGCCTGATCCGCAATAGCGACGCCGAGATCGTATTCGCTCTTTTCGAATTTTCACCATCGCTGCCCCAATCCGCGGACAGCAGCTTTTCTTATTCGCGAATCACAGCTATCCGCTCCGGCGGAAGCTGGATCGTCATCCAGCTTTAACAATGAATGCAAACGCAATTTGAGGAAAAATCATGTCCATTACAACTAATGAATTAAGAGCAGCGGGAAGGCGTGCTGCCGTTCCGCTCATTGGCGGTTCTGCTCTTGCTTTGGGGATCGCACTCTTCGCCCATCAACCAGTCAAAGCAGCACTGACACCAGCGGCACCGCTCGATGACAGCAGTGTCTCGTCCCTAGTGGCTCTCGATCATTCGGTAGAGGCCGTTGCGGCCCACGTCACTCCTGCCGTGGTCAATATCTCGGTGACGGCCCACGCGCCGGAAGAAATGGCCCTGGAAAACGGACCCGATGGACGAGACGGTGGCGATGGAGATCCGATGCAGCAATTCCGCCGCTTTTTCGGTCCGGGATTTGGTCAGGGATTCGGCCCGGGGTCCGGGCATGGCCAACATCAACAGCAGATTGAGCACGGGATCGGCAGCGGCATCATCGTTTCGCCGGACGGCTATATCGTTACCAATAATCACGTGGTGAACGGCGCTGTGCAGATCCGTGTCACTCTACACGATCGCCGTACTTTCCCGGCCAAGCTCATCGGCAGAGACAAGCTCACAGATCTCGCGGTCGTCAAGATCGACGGCTCGAACCTTCCCAGCCTCGGATGGGGCGACTCAAGCAAGCTCGAACCAGGGCAAACGGTGCTCGCCTTCGGCAGTCCGTTCGGCTATTTCCAATTTTCGGTTACGCGCGGTATTGTAAGCGCACTCAATCGTCCGAACCCCTACTCCGACGACGCCCATAAACCCGGCGGTTACATCCAGACCGATGCTGCGATCAATCCAGGCAACTCTGGTGGCCCGCTGGTCGACGCACACGGCGAAGTTGTGGGCATCAACACCTTTCTGATCTCGAGTTCAGGCTCGTTTTCGGGCGCCGGCTTTGCGATCCCCAGTGTGCTTGCCAAGCCGATCGTGGCACAACTTATCCAGCACGGTAAGGTCGAGCACGGATATCTGGGCATCGGCATCAATGATGTTACGCCGGATAACGAAAAGTTCTTCGACATAGCAAAGGGCGGCGGTGCGGTAGTCACGCAAGTCACTCCTGATTCTCCCGCAGGGCATGCCGGACTCCAGGTTGGAGATGTCATCACGGCGATCAACGGAGAGAAGGTGGAGACCGCCAGCGATCTGCAGATGCGCATAAGCGAAGCGACTCCGGGAAGCTCTGTGGACCTTACGATCTCGCGCAACGGAAAGACAGAGAAGGTCCCGATGACTCTCGGCCGGCTTCATTCGGATCGCGAAGTAGCAGCGAACGCTGAAGGTGGCGAGAACCAGAGTGGGAAGCTCGGCGTTGCCGTGACTGACCTGACTCCCAATGTACGGGAGCAACTGAATCTTCCCGAGCAGCTCAAAGGTGTGGCTGTAGCTCAGGTTCGGCCGGCGAGCCCCGCGGAAGATGCGGGGATCTCGAATGGCGACGTGATTCTGCAGGTCAACCGCAAGCCGGTGGAGTCCGCTGAGCAGTTCAAGAGCGATGTGCAGAGTGTCCCGTCCGGTCAGGACCTGCTGTTGCTCGTATGGTCGAACGGCGGCGCGAGCTACCGGGTACTCCATACGGCTTCTTCGACCTCGAACGGAATGTAGTGCTTCCGTTTCCATCTTTGGGTTTCCTGTCGCCAGGGGTTTGGGGACTGGTAACAGGGCAGCCACTCCTTCCCACCCGGCAAAATTCCACGCGCAAATGCTGGGTGGAAGGAGCAGGCGCACAAACGCGATTCGACGGAGAGTGGACAAAAGCAGGCTGGGCATTGTTGCTCCGGCCTGCTTTTTTGTCACTGCCTATTTATGGTTCATTCCGGCACACGTTGAGAGTACGGATCTCGGTGCTCACTGGTGTGGTTTCCCACCCTTCGGGCTGAGAAGCGCCCGAAGGATGGGGCACCCATTTCCGCGGTGCTTCCCGCTTTTGCGAAATAGAAAAGCAAGCCGCGCCCTGTTCGGGAGAAGTGCAGGCTTGAACTCCATGTCGGGAGAAATGCAGGCTTGAACTCCATGAATGTGAACTCGGCATCTAGCCGGTCACGCGGGCCAGCGTGAATCCGTCATATCCCTTGCTGCCTACCGTCTGAATCGTGGTCGCAACCACGCGCGGCTCGGCGCCAAGTAATTCATGAAGGCGGCGCACGCCTTGAATGCTCGGATCGTTATTGGTTGAATCGGCCAAGGCTCCGTCGCGAACGACGTTGTCTACGAGAATCGCGCTTCCCGGACGAGAGAGCTTAAGGCCCCAGTCCAAGTACTGAGGGATGCTCGGCTTGTCAGCATCGATGAAAATAAGGTCGAAGGGACCACGGCCTTCTGCAGCGATCTTGGGCAACGTCTGGAGTGCCGGTCCCAAGCGCAATTCAATGCGATTTTCAAGACCCGCGCGAGCGAAGTTCGCGGCAGCCACTTCGGCGTGATTCGGATCGGCTTCAAGCGTGATCACGCGGCCGCCGGTAGGCAGAGCCCGCGCCAGCCAGATGGTGCTGTATCCACCAAGCGTGCCCACCTCAAGCATATTCCGCGCGCCGATGAACTGAGCGAGAAGGAAAAGCAGCTTCCCCTGCGGCGGGGATACATTGATCGATGGAAGGTTTGCAGCGGCGGCTGCGGCCAGGCATGCATCGAGTACCGGATCAGAGGCGTTGAGCGAATCGGCGATGTATCGATCGACGGAGGTCCAGAGTTCTTGAGACATTCGAACGGTCCTTGACTTTACCTGAGTCCGCTGCGGTCTGAAGATTTGACTCCAGCACATATACTAAAGGGCTTCGGGCCTGATTCAGTTGCGTGGCGCAGTGACAGTGAACGAATACCCAGAACGAAACATCTTTAAGGAATCCAAGGATCGGGGGAGAAACTCGATGAAGCCGCCAATTTACCTGCGCGCAGCCTCTGTTTTGGCCTTCATTCACGGTGTTCTGCACACCATAGGCGGCGTCTTCGGCGATGCTCCACCAGGCCCGCAGCAAACCGCGGTGCTGGCGATGAAGTCCAACGCCTTTAAGACCATGGGTGTGACGCGCACTTACTGGGACTTCTTTCTGGGATATGGGCTTTTCATCAGTGTCAATTTTTTTCTCCAAGCCGTCTTGTTCTGGCAACTCGCCAGTATGGCGAAGAAGGATGCAGCTGAGGTCCGACCGATCGTTGCGTTGTTCGCAATCGGCTATCTTGGATTCGCATTTCTCGCTTGGCGTTATTTCTTTGCGGGTCCGATGGTTGCCGAGCTCCTCATTGCCGGCTGCCTGGCAACGGCTTTCATCTTGGCCCGCCCGGCGCACGACGCACGCCAACCGTTGTAGCAGCTGGACAAGGCCGGGACAGACGACGCCGGCCAGGGTTGTGAGCTCTCACAAAGAAGCGATACCCTCTGTAGGAGCGTGCCAGGAGCGAAAGAATTCTAACTCCAGTCACTGCAAGCGACCGATGTTGGAAACACACGGCATTGAGGGTGAAGGTCCGTTGGCGGCCAAAACCCAGGTCGAGTAAATGTTCTCAACGAAGTCTTAGAGCGTTCCCGGTTCGCTCCGGGAATATTATCGAAATCGGGCGCAATCGAAAGCCTCTGAGGGGAACTGCTGGATGCGATTTTGGCTCAATAGGGTTCTGGATGACGCAAGCGGTAACACGTCTTCCAAGGTGCTCGCGACGTACGGATTGCTCCTCTTTTTCAACGGCGGGGCCTGGATTTGGGCATTCCTGGCTTTCCGCGGTTTCCCTTTGCTGCTCGGCACAGCTCTGTTGGCCTACAGCCTCGGCCTGCGACATGCGGTCGATGCCGACCATATCGCGGCCATCGACAACGTCACGCGAAAACTGATGCAGCAGGGGAAACGTCCGGTCGCAGTTGGTCTGATGTTTTCGCTTGGGCACTCTACGATTGTCGTTCTTGGCTCGATTGCCATTGCGGCCACCACACTTGCGCTACAGCGTCGAGTCGAGGCGATCAGAGATATCGGTGGCGTAATTGGGACGGTGGTATCGTCGGTTTTCCTCTTTGCAATTGCGATCGTTAATCTCACCGTCCTTCGATCGGTGTACCACACGTTCGTTCGGGTTCGTGAGGGCCAACCGTATGTGGAAGAAGATTTCCAACTGCTCTTGAGTGGGCGGGGATTCTTGAACCGTCTCTTCCGGCCGATCTTCACGATGATCAACCAGAGCTGGCACATGTATCCGCTCGGGCTGCTCTTCGGGCTGGGATTCGACACAGCCACGGAGATCGGGATTCTCGGTCTCTCCGCCGCCGAAGCCTCGAGAGGAGTCTCACTTTGGTCGATTCTGGTATTTCCGACACTCTTCGCGGCGGGCATGTCCCTGGTGGACACAACGGACAACATTCTGATGCTCTGCGCTTACGGATGGGCCTTCGTGAAACCACTTCGCAAGCTCTACTACAACATGACGATCACCGGCGTGTCAGCGATCGTCGCATTGGTGGTGGGTGGAATCGAAGCGTTAGGCCTTTTGGGGGAGCGGTTTCACTTGCAGGGAACGTTCTGGAATCTAATAAGCCGAGCCAACGGCAGTTTCGGCGCCCTTGGATTTTTCATCATCGGCATCTTCGCTCTAAGTTGGATTGTTTCGATCGGAATTTATCGGTGGCGGCGCTACGATCAGCTCGAACAGGCTCCAGCGGATAACATTACCGTCTAATCCCCTGCCCTTTCTTGACGAGTAGAAGCATGTCGCCTTCCTTTTGAGAGATGCCCGAGCGATCTATCGGAATTGGATCTCACGAGCGCGCCCCCAATTGGTCTCGAGTAGCATACTGGGTCAACTGAGGACATTCGCCACTGCGTGAGTAAAGCGAAGATTCCCACACCTCCCTTCCAGATCCTCTCGATGGCGAAAGCTCTGGGGAAGGCTCGCTCCGCACGAAATCCGCGGAAAACAATTTCTGTCTATACTGACGTGCGAGGCTGATGTGGATGTTGGAGGAGTTCAATGCCGGTATCACGTCGCGAATTTCTGATCCGCCTAGCTGCATCGGGCGCGGTCGTGTCCCTTCCCGCAATCCATGAAGCAGAGGCGAGTCTTCTCTATCCACCCGTGGATCTCTCGTATTTTCGTTCCCCGATTCATCATGGCGCTGCTGACCTCCGGATCGGTTATGCATCGATTGCGTGGCAAGGGCAAGACACTCAGGCCATCGAAGAAATCGCTGCTCTCGGCTATCCAGGAATCCAGCTGCGCTCAAATGTCGTGAGCGAGTTTCCCGACCCGCACGCCTTGCGCGATCTGCTGGCGGAGCATCATCTTAAATTCGTAGCTCTCTCGAGCGGCAGCGCCAGCATCGACCCGGCGGCCCGCCAGAGCACGATCGAGACACACGTGAAGAACGCACGTTATCTGCATGAGGCGAGCGGCTTGTACTTGCAGCTCGTCGGCGCCTCCGCGAAAGAAGGAGCGACATTCAGCGCAGACGACCTCAAATACGAGGCCCAGTTGCTCACGGAGATCTCGAAGCGCGTCGCCGATTATGGAATTCAGACAGGATTTCACAACCACATGCAGACGATTGGTCAGACGCCCGAGCAGGTGGATACCATACTTGATTCAGCCGACCCGAACTACGTCAAGCTCGAGTTGGATACAGCGCATTATGCGCAGGGCGGAGGGGATCCGGCCGCTGCGATCCGCAAGTATGACAAGCGCGTGCTCTTTGTCCATCTCAAGGACGTGAAGGAGAGCTCAACGAAAAATGGATATCAGTTCACGGAGCTCGGCCAAGGGATGGTCGATTTCCCTGCCGTATTTGAAGCTCTTCACGCGATTCACTTCCGTGGCTGGGGGATCATCGAACTCGATGGTGAGCGCCCCGGAATCGACCGTACTCCGAAAGAATCCGCCGAGTTGAGCAGAGCCTACCTCGAGCAGAAATTGGACGGGCTCGCATGAGCTGCGCCTTCCGTCTTGCAGTCATCAATGACGAAATTACGCAGGACTTCGATCGGGCATGCTCGATCGCCTCACATGATTTCGGTCTCGAGTGGATTGAGCTTCGTGGGATGTGGAACAAGAACCTGCTGGACCTCAACAGTGCCGAGATTGCAGAGGCGCGCCGTCTGCTCGAGAAATACAAATTGCGCGTCACCGATATCGCGAGCCCGCTGTACAAGGTCGACTGGCCTGGCGCTCCTTTGCCTAAAAATCAACGGCGAGACCAGTTCCACGCCGACTTTGATTTCAAGCGGCAGGATCAAGTATTGGCGCGGAGCATTGAGCTGGCAAAGGCCTTTCAAACCGACCGGGTGCGCTGCTTTGATTTCTGGCGTCTTGATGACCAAAAACCTTACCGGGCGGGGATCAACGAGCAGCTTCGCAAGGCAGCCGAGGTTTGCGCCAAGAGCAAGATCATTCTGCTGCTTGAGAACGAGATGTCATGCAACACAGCGACGGCAGAAGAGGCAGCTGCCGTTCTTAAGGCGATTTCCAATCCCAATTTCATGTTGAACTGGGACCCAGGGAATGCCGCGACCTTTCCGGAAGAGACACCTTATCCCAATGGCTACGATCTGCTGCCAAAGAATCGTATCGGACACTGTCATGCGAAGGACGTCGTTCGCAAATCTGGTGGCAAATACGAATGGGCGCCGGTCGGTGGTGGCGTTGTCGATTGGGTCGGCCAACTCCGAGCCCTCAAGAGTGACGGATACCACTATGCCGTGAGTCTGGAGACGCATTGGCGCGGCGCTGGAACACCGGAAGCTTCGACAAGAGTCAGCATGCAAGGGTTAAAAAAGGCTCTCGAAAAGGCTGACGCTGGGTGCTAAACGTTTTTCACCTTAACGGTGTGTCCGGACTTCTTAGGATGATCGTCAGGAGGACAGACCTAAGCGCGCCAAGCACCCATTTGAGTGAGCGCAACAGTTTCTTCCATCAACTTCGCAAAGCCCGGCAAATCGAGCGATTGAGCGCCGTCAGAGAGAGCGACCGCGGGCTTGGGATGGACTTCAATCATAAGGCCGTCAGCGCCGGCAGCGAGCGCCGCTCGGGACATAGCTGGAATCAGGTCCTTTCTTCCGGTGGCGTGCGAGGGATCCGCGATGACGGGCAAATGGCTTAGCTGCCGGGCAAGGGCCATTCCAGCCAAATCGAAGGTATTCCTCAATTCCGGATCGTAAGAACGCACACCGCGCTCGCAGAGTACAACTTGGTCGTTTCCACCGGCCAAGAGGTACTCAGCAGCAAGCAGCCATTCTTTGACCGTAGATGCAGGTCCACGCTTCAAGAGGACCGGACGCCGACATTTTGCAAGCCTGCGGAGAAGAGCGAAATTTTGCATATTACGGGCGCCGACCTGGAGCATATCGACGTGTCCGGAGATCAGGTCGATTTCATCGGTGCTCATCACCTCTGACACGACCGGCAGGCCGGTTTCGGAACGAACACGAGCCAGAATCTCCAGGGCTTCAACTCCAAGCCCTTGGAAATCGTACGGAGAAGTGCGTGGCTTGTAGGCTCCGCCGCGCAGCATGCTCCCTCCCGCAGCCTTGACGGCCTCCGCTGTGAATCGCGTTTGCTCATACGATTCGACCGAGCACGGTCCTGCAATTACAACCGGCTGAGGTCCGCCAAAACATGCGAGGCCAACCCGGACTTGGCTTCGCTCCGTACGGGCTGCGCGGCTGACCAGGCGGAGCGGGCTTTTGGGAGTGGTGTCTCCGGCAGAGCAACTCGAGGTTTCCAGGGCGACGGTGTTCATTCGATCTCCATATACTGTTCGGCTTGGGCCGCTGTATTTGTGACAAAAAGAAGGAGGGCCGCGATTAGATCGCGGCCCTCGGTGGTATTTGCGCTCAAAAGTAGCTAAGTTCGTCGATGCGCGCACGCCGCCGGGACCGCTACTGGATACCAGTAGCGGCGGCTAAAGAAAAACTGCTGCGTCGCATTCAACATCAATTCTTTTATACCCCGCCAGCCGCATCGATACAAGTTTGCGCGGCTTGGGCAGCCTACAATTGCCACGGTGACGTTTTACGACATTGTCGATCTTGCCTGTGCTGCTAAAGGGGATTGGCATTGCTCCAGTCCAGGTCCTATGATTGCAAGTGGATGCGAGCCCTAAGGTTAGCCTATGTCCTAGCATCAGCCACCAGCCGTGAGTTCGCCTCAAGGCAGAGGAATTTCATGAAGCACTTTTTTGTTCTCGCTCGGCCCCGACTCTTCGCTGCGGGCAAACGCGCGCACGGGGCGTCCTTGCCATGGAAGTAACCAATCATTTTCCCAAGATGGTTGAGATGCGACAGAGCTTTCCCCCATCGCGCAAACTGGATTTCCAGACCCTGATCCAGGAGCAGTTTTCCACGTCAGGAATGCTTGCGAAGGTCACGCCGGGGATGAAGATTGCCGTCGGCGTAGGCAGTCGTGGAATTAGCAACTTGCATAGTATTGTTAAAGCAGTGGTTGAAGTTCTAGATACCGCCGGAACGCGGCCGTTTCTCATCCCTGCAATGGGAAGTCATGGCGGGGCGACGCCGGAAGGTCAGGCTAAAGTTCTGGCTGAGTACGGCATCACCCCGGAATCGATGGGTGTTCCCATCGACACGAGTATGGCGGTCCGGAGGATCGGGGCGACTCTCGATTCGCTCGAGGTTGTATTCAGCGAAGCTGCTCTTCAAGCCGACGGGATCGTCGTGATCAATCGCATTAAGCCGCACACAGACTTTCGCGGGCCACTGGGCAGCGGCATTCAAAAGATGTTGACGATCGGATTTGGCAAGCAAATCGGTGCGCGCAATGCACACGCAGCCGCGAGTCGCCTTGGACACGAGATCGTAATCCGCGAGTTTGCCAAAGTCATCCTCGACAAAGCGCCGGTCCTTTGTGGCGTCGGGATTGTGGAGGACCAGCACCATCAGACGGCTGAGATAGAGGTAATTCCCAAGGAAAGTATTCCTGCAAGGGAGGAGAAACTTCTCAGCAGAGCGACGTCTCTGCTTGCTCGATTGCCTTTCGACGAAATTGATCTTTTGATCGTCGACCAGATTGGGAAGGAGATCAGTGGTACCGGCATGGACACCAATGTCATCGGACGCGACATTATTGGCTACTCCGCATCGCTCCGGACCGATACTACGATCAAGCCGCACGTGTTTCGTATCTTCGTACGGGATCTGACGCCAGCAACCAATGGCAACGGCATCGGTATCGGGTTGGCGGACTTCACTACCAGCCGGGCCGTGAAGGCGCTTGATCTCAAGTACACTTATGTCAATGCCCTGACCTCTATCGGTCTTCTTCCCGCTAAAATTCCGATCTACTTCGATACAGATCGCGAGGCGCTGCAGCAGTCGATTGCATCGCTGGCTACGGACACACCAGAAAAGCTGCGCGTCGTACGCATCGCAAATACGCTCAATTTGGACCGGTTTCTGGTCTCGGAAGCGTGCGCCAATCTGGTAAAAGGACGTGAAGGCGTAACCGTCGCCGGCATGGCTGGCGAGATGCAATTCGACAACTCCGGCAACCTCGCGCCTCTGTAAGCATTCGTTGCGAAGACAGCATTCAGTGCAGGAGGCGGCGAGCGGATGAGCTTATCTACAAATTCTGCGGTTCTCACGGATCAGCTTCGCCGCGCATTCGGATTCGCATGCTTCCGAGCCAATCAAGAGGCAGTTTGCCAAGCAGCGATCGACGGCCGCGATGTGCTGCTGGTGATGCCCACCGGATCGGGGAAATCTCTGTGTTACCAGTTGCCCGCGATCGCACGCGGCGGTACGGCGCTGGTCGTGAGTCCGCTGATTGCGTTGATGGACGATCAAGCGGCAAAGCTCAAAGGGATGGGCTTCTCGGTGGCGCGTGTTCATTCCGGACTGGAGCGGAGCGTCGCCCGTCAAGCATGCGTTGATTACCTGCAGGGCAAGCTTCAGTTTCTGTTCATCGCTCCTGAGCGGCTGCGAGTGCCTGGATTCCCGGAAATGCTCGCCAAGCGAAAACCCACGTTGGTTGCCGTTGATGAGGCGCACTGCATTTCGCAATGGGGACACGACTTCCGCCCTGACTACCGGATGCTCGGCAACTCAATCAATTCACTCCGTCCCGCTCCCGTTATCGCACTCACCGCGACAGCTACTCCGACGGTGCAGAAAGATATCGTCATGCAACTGGGGCTGAGTAACGCTGCTCATTTCATTCACGGTTTCCGCCGCGACAACCTGGCGATCGAAGTGGTCGAGGTTCCGATTCCACAGCGAACCGGTATCGCATGCGGACTTTTGAGAGACCGATCTCGGCGGCCCGCAATCATCTACACACCGACCCGCAAACATGCCGAAGAATTGGCACAGGAACTCTTACGCGAACTGCCTGCTGCGGCATATCATGCCGGGCTCGCCCCAGTGACACGGGAGGGCGTACAAGAGAACTTTCTCTCCGGACGGCTTGAGGTCGTTGTCGCAACGATCGCCTTCGGGATGGGGATTGATAAACCCGATGTCAGGACTGTGATTCACACCGCGCTGCCTAGCAGCGTTGAAGGATACTACCAGGAAATCGGACGGGCCGGACGTGATGGTCTGCCCAGCCGCACGATTCTCATGCATTCGTATGCCGATCACCGAACTCAGGACTTCTTTATCAAACGTGACTATCCGCCAGTGGATACACTGGCCGAGGTATTCAAGGCGCTCGGCGACGCCCCTCTGGAACGAGACGCAATCTGCCAAGCCTTGCGCATGGATGCTGAAGAATTCGACAAGGCACTCGACAAGCTCGCAGTGCATGGAGGGGCCGAAGTGGACTTCGCGGGGAATGCGCGGCGAGGGCATAGCCGCTGGCGGAGTTCCTATTCTATTCAAGCAGATCATCGTCGCGAGCAGATGGAATTGGTTCTACGCTATGCCGATCGCAGCGAATGCCGAATGTCGGCACTTGTCCGTCACTTTGGAGACTTCGAAGATGGCCAGAAAACCTGTGGTATTTGCGATTTCTGCAATCCCCATCAGTGCGCGGTGCAATGCTTCCGTTCGGCGACCCGGAAGGAACTACAGACTGCAGAGAAGGTCCTTGGGGTACTGCGGTCGGTACCATCGAAATCCGCTGGGAAATTGCATCAGGATCTTTCGCTCGCGGCCGAGATGAGCAGGAATGACTTTGAAGGGCTGCTCGGAGCCCTGACCCGTGCCGGGCTGATCGCCATTGAAGATACGTCCTTCGAGAAGGATGGTAAGACGATCTCGTACCGAAAAGTGAGTCTCACGCTACGCGGAAGAGAGGTTAGATCGATCGATACTCAAGAATTGGTGCTCAAATCATCGAATGCCACTCTTCTGGATAAGGATGAAAAACCGAGTAAGCCGCGACGCAAGGCTGAGGAAAAGCAAGCACCCATCGATGTTTCACCGGCTGCTCGTATTCTCGAAGAACGCCTAAAAGCATGGCGGCAGGTCGAGGCAAAGAGGCGTGGCGTCCCGGCTTTTGTCGTGTTGCACGATCAGACAGTTCGTGCCATCGCGGCAGTTCGGCCAGCGAACCTCAACCAATTGGAGACGATCCATGGCGTCGGCCCATCGAAAGCAGAAATGTACGGAGCGGAGATCGTGGGCATCTGCACAGAGAGCTGAGACGATCCCCGGTTGTTGAGCGCGATCGGTAGCGTCGCGGTAAGGAGTGCCTTCCCTGTCTACCAGGTGCCACAACGATTTGCACTCGAAGAATCCTGGTACATGTGCGTCGCGATGCGCGGGTCGAACCTCTATCGCAACTCTGAGACGTTTAAACGGTCCATGTCATCGTAGGCTTGATTTTCACCACCCATTCCCCAGCAAAAGCTATAGCTCACGGTACCCACACCGGCATGGATGGACCAGCCGGGGGATATGACTACCTGCTTGTTCGCGATTAGAAGATGCCGCGTTTCATTTGGCTCCCCGAGCAGGTGGAGGATACGATCTTCCGGACCGAGGTTCCAGTACAAGTAGACTTCCGAACGGCGCATATGCGTGTGTGGAGGCATGGTGTTCCACACGTTGCCGGATTCCAACTCCGTAAGCCCCATGACTAATTGGCTGCTGCTAACCCCGCCGCTCCAGATGTGCTTTCGTATTTGGCGCTTGTTACAGCTCTCTTGAGCCCCTAAGCTCTGGGCCTGGAGTTCAGCGATCTTGGAGAGGCGGATGGGATACTCTTTGTGCGCCAAATAACTCAGCAGGTAAAACTCTGCCGGTTTAGTCGGGTCGTCGCTTCGGAATGTCACCGCCTTGGCGCCGCGCCCTACGTAAAGACAATCGAGGGAAGCGACACAGAAACGTTGACTGTCCACGTCGATGTGACCGGTTCCCCCAATATTTAGTATCCCAATCTCCCGCCTCTCGAGGAAGTACTCTGATCGGAGCTCAGGAGCTGATTTCAGTACGAGCTCATCCGCCAGGGGAACTGCCGAGCCGATGATGGTGCGGTCGAGATCAACGTAGACTGTATCAAGGCGGCCGGGCAGGAAGAGTTCGGTCAGAAGAAAGACCGATCGCAGTTCTTCCGTCGTCATTTTGCGGTAGCGGACTCTATCTGCTATCTCGAGAATCTTCATTCTATCTCCTGATTTAATTGCTGCGCGGTACGTGGAAGTTACAACGTTTTGTAAGCCATCATCCACAGCTCGTGAGACAGCTTATTGTCTGGCCGGAACCTGTTCGATCAACCAGCGCACAAGTTCCTTGCCACCTGCATAGTTGTCGTATTCCATCGGTAGTTTGCGCCCATCTGTGTACTCGTTATAGAGCCAGGGGTCGGCCACGGCATAGACGGTTCCCCGGCCATATTTCGCGACCGCCATGACTGTATCGCCTTTCAAGGTGAGAACAGACGCGGCTGGTGCTGAAGCTGTGATTGTGCAGATCTCCTTCATGTAAAATCTGTGCGGATCAAGAAAGAGCTTGCCGTCCGCAGGCGCTGGAACTGCGCCCATCTCAAACTCACTGCCGGGTACCTGATTCTTGATCACGGCGTTGAAGTGGATGCCGAAGTGATCGGAAAGATGGTTGAAGTGATCGAATTCCGCGTTTGCGGCGTCGTTCTCCATGAGTACCAGTACCCCGCCCTGTTTTACCCAATCAGCAACTTGCTCAACGTCTGTGCTGTTTACGTAATTCGGCGCAGGGTTTTTACTAGGGATGTCCGGCGACGCGATGACGTAAATCTGTGCGCGACTAAGAGCCTTCAATGTAGGTGGTTGATCAAGAGTGTCCGTCTTCACTCCGTAGCTGCGAAAGACGTGGCCGAAAAATGAGAATCCACTGTTTGCCATATCATCCCACTTGTAGTGGAACAGTTCCGTTTGACCGGCAGCGTTTTGCCGTTTTTGGCTATTGAACCAAGCATCGATCAAGACTGTATCGCCCCGGCCAAGCAGAGCGGTTTTCGCCATTTCGGCCTCGCTGCTTGCTAACAAGAAGGCGCCTACTCCTTTGGGATCGTCAGTTACAACGTCGGAGTGAACGTAATAGTTATAGCTGCCATCGCGATATGGCTCGCCGCCGAGTCCTATCCCTTTCACAATGCGGGTTATGCTGTAGATTCCGTCCGGGTTCTGCTGAACAAAGTGGCTCAGGATGCCATCGTAGCCGCGCTTCGCTACGGCTTGATAAGGGACAGGTAAGTAACCGAGACGCACTCCTTTATCAAGAGCGTAGACAAACATGCAGGAGGCAGACGATTCGAGGTAATTGTCCTTCTCTTGGGGTCTGTCCACAACTTCATACCACAGCCCCGTCTTTGGATCCTGGTAGCGCTGGATCGCCGCAGCTAAGCGGTTCAGGATGGCGATCAATTGAGCGCGGGTAGCACTTGGTTCGGGAAGGTAGCCAATCGTATCGGTCAAGGCCATTGCATACCAACCGATACCGCGTGCCCAGAAGATCTTCGATAGCCCAGTCTGCTTATCTGACCATTGCTGTTCGTGCGACTCATCCCATGCGTGATACAAGAGGCCCGTCTTTGGATCGCGCACATGTTCCTCGATTACGGAAAATTGCCTGGCAATGTCGTCGAAATCCGCGGGTTCCTGAAATGTCTTTGCATACTCAGCGTAAAACGGTTCAGCCATGTATAGCCCGTCAAGCCACATTTGCTTGGGGTATCGCTGCTTATGCCAAAAGCCGCCGGCGTTGGTCCGCGGCTGTTCGGCCAACTGCTTGCGTAATAGCTTCGCCGCCTGGTAGTACTTCTTGTCGAGAGTGACCCTGTAGAGGAGGAGCAACTGCCTGCCCATGAGAACCTGGTCCAGGCTATGTTCCTCGATTCGGTAGCTCGGGATGCTGCCGTCTGTGGCGAGAAGATTATCCACTGCGTGTTTGATGTAACTGAAGTACGTTTTGGAGGCCGAACCATACCAAACGGCATCCATGCCCTCCAGCAGGGTTCCCTCTTCGTATTGCCACACCGCTGGAGCGCCGTCTTTGCTGAGATTACCGTCGGGCCAACGCGCAATCGCAGAGTCGGCAATGCGCTGCGACCACGGCTTGGGAGGCGTAGACGTTTGGCCGTATGCCTCAAGGCGCAGATTGAATGCGCATAGGCAAAGAATCGCGAGTATTGCCTGGCTTGGGAGGATCAGCCTAGGAACGAACAATCTTGGAGCGATCCGCCTGCGAAATGTGATTCCTGCATCCACTTATGTGTGTTCTCCGAGTTGGGGGTCTAGTAGTTTTCCAGCAGCAACGTCCACCTTCGTCAGTCCGGCGGCAGTCCTCCTAAATACATGTAACTGAGTGACGGTGCGTGGGCGAGCAGCCCGGAGATAACAGGGTTCGGAAACCGCTTGACGTATGGCTTTGCCCAGCCAATTTCTTCGGCGGTTGGATCTCCGTTTGGCGTATCCTGAGCGACTCCTGCTCTCTCAACAAAGAAGCTGTTATTTATGAGTCCATGTGTCGAAACTTCCACCAGCCGCTTCAGTGCGGCGTTGTTCTCCGCATACAGGTCAAGTCCGTTGTCTTCGCCAAACTCTGCTAGATACACGAGCGGGGACGCGGCGAAAAGGTGATAGTGCAACGCACGCTGCCCTCTGGCCATTTCCCTCGGGAGCGTACCATCGGATTGGATTTGGGCAACGCCGGCATGGTAGGTATCGACCCCCCAATTGAACAAGTTGCGGTTGTTGGCGGCTATTCCGGCGGCAGCTACTTCAACTCCAGCCCAATATAGATGGTTATTCTCAGCGTCAGATTGCTTGGCGCGATGCCCATCGTAGTAATCCTGGGTTTGCCGGACGACCTGCTGAATCCAACTCAGGATTCGGTCGCGCTGTTCGATCGGGATCAAACCGCTGTCGCGGGCCTTAAGATAGCATATGGCGATTGCGCCGATTACCCATCCTTGAACGTAGTAGGCCTGATTGGAGTTCATCTTCCCAGTAAAGACTCCATCGCCTGCCGCCTGATCGAGGTGACGCACGAGGCACTGTACAGCGCCGCGACTCCCAGTTCGAAGATAGGCATCCGTCGCTGCTACGGCGACATTGCCCAGTTCCTTGTAGGGTCCCGCGGTCGCGTTATATGTCTTCATTCTTTCCGGGTCAATGACGGAATGCTTACCGTCGGAATAGAAGCTATTGGTGGATAGATCCGGAGAAAGATGAACCGGTTCAGGACAGCTATAAGGCGCGCCGGTCAAGTTGACTCTCTCAAAGTCCCATGGAGATTTGAGCCGTACGTCACCTTGCGTGTTCGCGGCAACCGTCGCAGCGGGCGACAGACAGGTGATGGCCAGCGCTGAGCAAAGCATGTTCTTGGTCCAGTTCATTACAATCGCCTCTCCATTACGCGTAATCCTCGCGATAGGGCGTGAATACATCCAGCACCTCCGAATCCTCCAGTGCCGTTGCTTGATGTTCGACGCTGCCGTCTACGACCAAGCTATCTCCGCCATGCATCTCGACGGTTTTGCCGCCTCCCTCGAACCGGATGTGTCCACGAACAACATAGACAAGTTGATGATGCGGATGACTGTGCCTCGCGCCCGCCCACCCTTGTGCAAACTGATGACGCACAAGCATCAACTGCTGGCTATAGGCCAGTACCTGGCGTCGCATTCCCTTTTCCGGCGACGATACGGCCGTAGCATCCGTGGCCGTGTAAACCACTCTACCTGCTTCCATTGCGTCTCCTTCGCGACGTCCAAAAGAAATGGAGGCTGATGAGAGAATCACCGTGCCATCCATCCGCCGTCGACGACCAGCACCTCTCCAGTGATGTAATTGCTTGCCGGGGAAGCTAAGAAAACGGCTGCGCCGGCCAGGTCTTCAGGCTCACCCCACCTTTGCGCAGGAATACGCTCCAGTATTTGGCGATTGCGCACTTCATCGTTCTGCAGTGGGAGAGTGTTCTCGGTGCGAAAGTAACCGGGGGCAATTGCATTCACCTGTACCCCTTTCGCAGCCCATTCATTGGAGAGCGCCTTTGTAAGCAGCGCCACTCCCCCTTTGGATGCAGCATACGCGGGAACGCGGATGCCACCTTGAAACGCAAGCAGCGAAGCGATGTTAATGATTTTGCCTCGCCCGCGTGTGATCATCTCTTTCCCACATAACTGCGAAAGAAGGAACACACTACTCAGGTTCACATCCAAAACCCGCTGCCAATCTTCCAGCGCGTACTCCTCCGCGGGACTTCTATGGATCGTGCCCGCGTTGTTCACCAGAATGTCGATGGCACCGAAGGAATCCTTGACCGCCTCCCAAAGCGCTGTAATCTCGACAGGCTTCGCCAAGTCGGC
>DASYBJ010000267.1:0-2763 GCA_036500845.1 Acidobacteriaceae bacterium | reverse complement strand
CGGGTGTCGGCCAATTGGAATCTATGCGAGATACCGCGAGCTCGCGTCCGGGATAGAGAAAGTTGCATATTTTTGGGAATTAGACGAGGTGATTTGCTCCCTTCGTCCCCAATATGAAGACGGGGTAATCGAGATCCTCCAAATAGCGACAGAGCGCGACATAGTGATATTAACAGAGGCCGGATTTTCAAATATATGTGAATTAGATGATAGTAAGGCGAAAGGATGGTGCGAGGCAATTATCGACGCCTGCCGACGTAGCCTTGTGTATGCTGAGACGTGTAGACAGGAGTAATCTGCAACTTTGTTTTCCAGGTGATTTGGATAATTTGTCGATGACAGGTGTGACAAAGTTTTCACGGTCTGAAGCGTCTTGAACCGTCATCTGCCGTATTGCGCAGTGTCCGCCGAGATCCCTTCAGTCGTCGGCGGCAATCTCCAGCAAACCTACCCCGAGATTCTTCTTTCGGTTGTCGCGCAAACCCTGCCCCCGGGCTGCGATGCCGTCCGCCGCGCGCTTTGCCAGAAGGACCGTTGGCGAAGCGCTCGCGTACGTCGCGCGTGCGGTGAAAAAGCAGATCAGGACCAAGCCGTTGAAATTATTGGATTCCAGGCCCGGAAAACAGGCGATAACAGGGGGCGAAGGCGGGTCGCCAGCGATTTGCGGCATCAGGAGGAGCTCCTAGGCAAGTAGGGCCAGCATACGGGTTCATGATATGTTCCGGTCAAGAGTAGCGGGCGGGTCGAGCGCAGACGGGGGAAGAGTCCCTCGGCAAACTCGTTGACGCGCGGCACTAACAAGCGGTGCGAGGTTAGCGGAATCTTTCATAGATTCCTAAACTCACACTTAGTCCGCCAGGAGTGACCGTCACGCTCTTGCAAACACAACGACGCCATTGGCCGGGATCACCACCGATGCTGATGTTGCAAAACCGTGCATCGGCGGCCCCGATACATCTATGCCACTCCCATTTCCTGCGACGATCGGGTTTACCCAGTTGTCGTACACATCGCTGTTGAAGATCTCCTTCCAGTATCCCCCGCTCGGGAACCCGATGTGGTAACCCCACCAGGTTGTGTCGGACATCGTTGCGACCACGATAACATCCTGCCCAGTACCCTCAAGCCATCGATGGAAGACGAGAACGCGGTCTTGATCAGAGACCCAGTAAGGGTGGACATTGTCGCCTCGCAGCGCCGGATACTCGGCCCTCAACTTGACTGCCTCTTGAGTGAAGCGCAGATGGTTGACCATTGCCTTGTCCTGGCCCGTGGTCAGACCGTCCCACCAGAGCAGGTTGAGACTGGGCTGCGGATCCCAGGTCCACTGATAATCCTCCAGGAACTCCTGCCCCATAAAGATCTGTGGGATGCCGGGAGCAGTGAGCAGGATGGCGGTCGCGACCCGGCTGCGGCTGCGAGCATACCAGCAACGGCGATGCTGCGAATCCGCCAGCCAGGGAATTCGCTGATCTTGTCCGACTTTGACAATGTCGTGGTTCTCAACGCAGGTTACGGCGCGCCACCCATGGTCGAGCCCGGGCGGGTAGAGGCTGGACGCGATGCTCGACATACTGACCGTGGACTGAGCTCCATAGGAGGCAGAGGTAACCGCTCCTCGCAGGGCAAGCCGCAACGCATCGTGCTGGACGACGTCAAAGCCACAGCCGCCTTGCGCGGCCGCTCGATAGATAGGCTCGAAACCGTCGGGAATATTGCTCTGGGAACCGGGCCAAAACTCGGCATTCTGCAGACAGCGGTTCCAGCCACTCCTAAGCGTACCGCTCAGCTGGCGACAGAAGGCCCAACCGGAATCCTGATTGAGGGATAGGAGGGTGCTGACCTCATCGTAGCGAAATCCATCAGCATGGAATTCCTCCATGTAGTGCCGGGCATTATCGAGGAGATAGTTACAAATATCTTGATTCCACATCGCGAAGGCGAGACCGCCGGCACTGCCTTTGTTTGTGCAGTAAAGGCTGTGATCATTATTTCCGTTTGGCTGGCGGTCGAAGAAGTAGATGCCGTAATCGTCGCCTTCGAAGCCGCCGCCGTGGCCGTAGACAACATCGAATGTGACGGCGATGCCGTAGACGTGGCACAGGTCGACGAGAACCTTGAGTTGGGCAGGCGCGGAGGCAATATCCTGAAGGGTGAGGAGCGGCCCTTTCCTTTTAGCGGCTAGCAGTTGGTTTAGCGCCCCAAGATACGTAGGCAGATCCGCTGCGCCGGCAATAAAGGGAAAGTCTGGCGAGAAGATATCGGCACCTCCGTAGCCCAGTCCCGGGTTTTGTTCCTGTTCATCCATGGGGAGGGGCTGGAGGACGTTGGCATTTAACGCGGCAATGTAGGGAACCTTGCATGCGACATCGAGGAAGTTGGAAGAAACACCCGGCCTGCTGATGGCATAGACCCCGATATGGGCCTGGTAGATCACCATGTCAGAGAAATCGGGCGTCCTGAAGCCAGCGTCATGCCATGGATAACTGCCAGAGGCCCTTATGACGCTGAAGCATCTCGGAAAATTGTCAGCACCTCCAGCGTTCAGCAGTTCTCTGGCATACGGATCGCGCTTGTGTCCGATCGTGCCGCCAAGAGGTCCCTTCACCCAAAAGCGATACCTGTCGCCATCCACGGCTCCTGCCATAAACCCCGTCCAGTAATTCCCTCTCTTCTCCAGAAGCGTTGCGGCGTCGTCCTGGTCGTAGACCTGGCCGTTGAAAGTGCCGTTCAAATACACCGCCACCGCGTTAGGCGCGAAAA
>DASYBJ010000266.1:0-5279 GCA_036500845.1 Acidobacteriaceae bacterium | reverse complement strand
CGAACTGTTCGGGCATAAACGAGGCGCCTTTACGGGCGCCGTCACTGAGACCATCGGACGATTTCAAGCGGCTGACCGGGGCACGCTGTTTCTGGATGAGATCGGCGACCTTCCTCTGGAACTGCAACCAAAACTTCTCCGAGTGCTCCAGGAAAAGCAGTTCGAGCCCCTGGGAAGCGGGCAGTCGATTCAGGTCGATGTGCGTGTCGTCGCTGCTACCAATCAGGATTTGTGGCGCATGGTGCAGGAGCGGAAATTCCGCGCCGATCTGTATTATCGGCTGAATGTATTTCCGATCGCGCTGCCACCGCTGCGGGAGCGAGGAGAGGATGTGCCACTGCTGGTAAGGCACTTCGTTCGCAAGTTCGCCGAGCGCCAGGGCAAGTCGATCGATGAGATTCCGGGAGAGGTGATGGAGGCTCTTAAGCGCTACGTTTGGCCGGGCAATATCCGCGAACTGCAGAATTTCATTGAGCGCGCGGTAATCAAGACGACGGGTCCCGCGCTTCGTCCGCAGATGGCGGACCTTATGATCCACGCTGCTGGACCCGAGACAGGCCGGACTCTCACCGACGCCGAACGGGCCCACATCACAGCCACGCTTCATGAAGCAAATTGGGTTGTTGGCGGACGGAATGGCGCGGCTGCGAGACTCGGGTTGGCTCGGACGACCCTCATTGGAATGATGAAACGGCTCGGAATCTCGCAAGAAACAGTCCAGTCGATGGGGGCAACTGCCGACCTTGGCGGCTCCCGTGCCTCTCCGGCGGCCTGAGTCACCTACGCTCAGAACTTCTTAAGACGACTCACACGCGAGCGAGTTCCGGTTTCTGGCGAACGGGTTATAGACGGCGTCACAGCCGCATTCAAAAGGAGGAAATCGGAATTCCTCTTAGTCAAGTGCGCCCTTCTGTGGACAAGGAGGCGGTGTTGCGAGAGTAAGTTCGCGTAGGCAAGAAGGAAGTGACGAACGTCGAGTCCTTTGATGAGCAGGTCCGGAAAGAAGACCTGAAGATCGACGACAGGCATGACCTTCGATGGTCGCCAGAGACTCGGCCCTGGTAACAGAGATGCCGGGCTCAATGCAGCGTCGCAGCGTAGAAGCCGTCGAGATCATTCTTCAATTGTTTGAGCGCTTCCACATTCAGATAGATCATGTGGCCTGCCGGATAGTAGCCAAACTGGACATTTTGCCGCAGCTTTGGATCCAGGTTCATGTGCGAGAGATCGAACTCTGTAAGAAAGAAAGGGGTCGCCAGATCGAATAGTCCATTGGCCGAAAATACTTTGAGCTTCGGGTTCTTGCGCATTGCGTCGGCCAGGTCTCCCGCAACATAGGGGAGCTGAAGTTCGTCCCCATTCGGAGTGCGGTGTTTCCATTCCCAACTTCGGATCACATCTCTCGCTACGGGAAGATACGTTTCTTTCGTCTCGTACCTCAGATCGCGTGCGAGATAGTCATGGAAAGCTCCCACGAAAGCGCCTGAAATTCCGGTATCGGATGGGTCATACCCTGGCGTCTCTCCCGCAGCATCTACGTCCGTACCTTCGAATCGTGCGTCATACCGTCCGAGAATCTCTTCCTCCCCGCGCAAGAGCTCTTTGCGAAAACGGGAAGGGTCCACACGCAGGTTCGCCTCCTTCACGTATTGAGCAGGCAGCCCCGTATAGGCACTCACCTTCGCGGCGATCGCATCCGCCTGCTGCTTGCTCAGATTGTCTCCTTGGGAGAGAGCGTCGGCATACGGCCCTCGTGCGAACGCTCTGACCTCTTCCAAGAAGGACTTGAGGTCGGATGGTTTTTGCGGCAGCTTGTTGTGGTAATAGGCTATGGCGGCATACGAGGGAAGATTGCCGATGAACCGCTCATCGAATCCTGGAGAGTGAATTCCGTAGTTGAGAATCGTAGAGACAAGGATGACACCATTGCAGGGAATTCCATCGCCCTGCAGCGCATCCGCCAGGGCGGCACTTCGCGTGGTTCCGTAGGATTCTCCCATGAGGAATTTGGGAGAGTTCCAGCGTTCGTTCACCGTGATATAGCGGGTGATAAACCGGTCGAAAGCACGGATGTCCTGGTCGACGCCTGCAAAATCCTTTTCGGTCGCCTTACCCACGGGCCTGGAAAAACCTGTGCCGACCGCATCCACGAAGACCAGGTCTGTTTTGTCCAGCAGACTGTATTGATTGTCAACGAGGCGATACGGTGGCGGTCCCGTTGGCTGCGGGCTATCGGTTTCGACGCGAACGGGTCCCACCGAGCCCATGTGCAGCCACAGGGATGCCGCACCCGGACCGCCGTTGTAAAGGAATGTGACAGGTCTGGTCTTCTCGTCCTGCACGCCTTTCTCGGTATAAGCCACATAGAACATGCTGCCGTAGGGCTTCCCCGATTCATCGTTCAACAGAAGCGTTCCTGCGGTGGCCAGGTACTTCACAGCGCGTCCATTCAGCGTCAACACGTGTTCGCTGGTGGAGACCTTTTCCTCTGGAATTGCGGTCTCGGACTCTGCGTGAGCCGTTCCTGTTTGCGGCTCGGGTTTTTGCGGAGCTTGCGCGAAGCAAAGGTCGTTGATGGCAAGTGGCATTGTTGCAAGAACCACAGCGAGGATGAATGGAAAAGACCTGTGCACAGTTTCTCCCGAGATTCAATGCTATCCCAGACAGCCTAGCTGCCGTTCTCGCCGAATTTCGAGAATGGAATGCGGATCGACTGTGCACTCGTAGCCGTGGTTCTCAATTGCGAATTTTAAAGGCTCCGCTAGCGATCTCCTCGCTTCTTTGCCGAAGTGCCCGGCGGACAATGGGCGCCGATTTTTCTTGCGCTGCAAACCTTCTAAACAGATTCCCAAGTGAGCCGTTCACTGCGCGGTCCTTGCGCTGGAACCGGGTGCTTGAGTGCGTCGAGTTCGAAACGAAGGCTCGGGGGAAAGATCGAAGGATCCCAGCGAAGGCGATTCTTTTCGAATCGCAGGGTTACTCGAGGAGCGGTTTGCGCCTCGGCCGCGGCTGGATGAGCCAGCGGAAACGACATTTCGTTTTTCAGACCCGTAATCAAGTAGAGCGAAACGAGATCGCAAAAGCCGAGGGCTCCAGTCCAACGGTTCAGGTCGGTTTCCTCAAAACGGGCGCTTGCCTCAAGTTTTCGCTGCCGCGCTTTCTCCTCGTCGATGAAGGCACTGTGCTCGTGAGCGCGCGCTGCAGCCAGCAAGGTGAAGTGCCGGCTCACAACGATACCCGAGGCAGCGGAGATCCGTTCCGCGCTTTGGACGGAGGCAGTCCACGCCTCAGCAACCTCATTGGGTGAGTTGCGAACGAACGAAACAGGAATGGCCCGTCGCGCCTCGGCGGTCCCTGACCGCAAACACTGGATCTGCGCAGCATCGATCATCGCCCAACCCGTGTCATGCATGGTGATGGCCTGCTTAATCTCACGCGGGAGATCTCCGAAAGCGCTGGGCAAAAGCGCTTCCGCAAGACTGCCAGCCAGCACTGCATGCGCCGGCTGGGGAATGAGAAGACACGGAAGAAGGGGTTGGAGCTGCGTCTTCTCGACGAGTGTCCATGCCGATGCTGCTGAGTTGCCGGCGCCTACCTCCCGCTGCTGCCAACCGATCACCATCAAGCTTTCTCCCCGTTCAATTTGCGTTCCCGCTGTTGGCTCCTTGTAAGATGCCATGCGGGGCACCCGATGATTTGAAGCCACTACCGCGAAACCGGAACAACGGGGGCACCATCGGAAAGGCGCCAGAAGGGCAAATCCCCTGTCAGGCCGCCCACTACATTTGAGAAGATACTCTGACCGCGTTCGAGAAGGGACTCAGATGAAGGAAAAGCAGCTCAAAGAAGAATCGCGGGTTGCAGCGGCAGACGATCCAAATAGCGATTTAGGCTTTGGAAGGGTCCTCTCGCAACAGCGGGAACTCCGCCTGTTGAACCGCGATGGAAGCTTCAACGTGCAGAGGCGAGGCCGCGGCCTCAATGCATTTCTCTCGTACTCCAGCCTGGTCACCACGACGTGGTCTCGCTTTTTCCTCTTTGTTTCTGTCGCTTACGGCACACTGAACACACTGTTCGCTCTGGCGTTTCTCGCATGCGGCCCGGATGGACTCGCCAGTACGATTGACACTCATATCCGATCGCATTTTCTGCGCGCCTTCTTCTTCAGCATCCATACGTCAGCTACGATCGGTTACGGCGACACAGTCCCTGTGGGCCTGGCAGCAAACATCCTGGTTGCATTCGAATCGGTCGTGAGTTTGCTTGGGCTGGCAGTGGTTACCGGATTGGTTTTCGCCCGCTTCTCGCGTCCCGTGGCGGACATTCTGTTTAGCCGCTCGGCGGTGATTGCGAAATTGGGGAACAATGACGCGCTCGAGTTTCGCATCATCAACGCGCGCAACAGCCAGATTATCGATCTACGCGCACGAGTGATGGTCGCCCGCTTCGAACCGCGTCCAGACGGCGAACCGGTCCGCCGTTTCTATTCCCTTAGCCTGGAACGGGAAAGCGTGGCTTTCTTTCCCCTGTCCTGGACTGTTGTTCACGTGATCGATCACAACAGTCCCCTTTTCGGCGTGACGCAACAGGAACTGCTGCAAAGTGGAGCGGAGTTTTTGATCCTACTGACCGGCGTCGAGGAGACCTTTTCACAGGTCGTCAATGCCCGCTCGTCGTACCGTGCCGATGAGGTCGTTTGGAACGCGAAGTTTGCGGATATTTTTGTCTACGATCTGGAAGGTCGAACAGCGGGAGTCGATCTCAACCGCTTCCATGATACAGAGGACTTGAGGTGAGAAACTTTCTCACCAGAAGAGCGCGACAGAGCTCGCCGGATACAGGACAAATTGTGAGGTTTGCCCTATTGCGGTTCTTGTACATGCACCGTAACCCCGTCCAGCGCGGCTTAGTTCAAAAGCCAGAAGATTGGCCCTGGTTGAGCTTCCGTCACTATGCAACGGGTCTCGTTGGCAAAGTAGAGATCCGATCGAAATGGACGCCCCAAATGGAAAGACAAGTAAACTGGCTTAGGGATGGACAGTCGTGGTCTCCCGCCCTTGGCGCAAACTGCCGCGCCAAGAACGGGGCACCCATCGATGGTTGCCGGGCTAGCTTAGCTGAGGCATTCTGGTGGGCTCGTTACTACGACTTCAATGTGTTCACCGAAGAAAAACGAGTAGAAAAGTTAAGATACATGCACCGTAACCTCGTCCAGCGCGGCTTAGTTCAGAAGCCAGACGACTGGCCCTGGCTTCCGTCACTATGCAACGGGTCTCGTT
>DASYBJ010000265.1:0-4875 GCA_036500845.1 Acidobacteriaceae bacterium | reverse complement strand
CCTCCAGTAAACTTGGCCCACTCGCGAAGTTCTTGTTGTTGTGAGCGACCACGGTAATTGTCTTATTTCGGCGCATCGCGTTTCGCCATTCCGTGAGCGCAATCTAAACCCCACCGTATCGAGAGTCACTGGTGGTAGCAGACTTGCCTGCTCCGCTGGTGGGGTTTCTAGAAACGATTCGGTTCATGGGACCCATCACCGTCAGGAATTGAGTCTACGTAAAGTCGCCCGGACCTGTATGACGCACAATCTGGGCACTGAACTCAGCCCGCCGATACATCGCGAATAACGGCCTAGTGGCTCGTTTGGGATGAGGCATCAGCTTGATCAATGTCCTCTTTGAGCTGAGGTCCTCGCATGAACTTGTCTCATCCGCTACGCTGCGTACAAGCCATCTCTCGGGCGCTTTGAAAAAGCGACGGGTTATAAGTCAAATCGCCTCAGTTTTATTCGGGGTTAGCTTAAAAAATGATTTCGTGGCTAGGTGGGTGAGCGGTGCACCAGATAGGCATTCCATACACTCGATAGAAGTTTCACGCCCAGGCGCATGTGAGGAGCAGGAATCCCGTGGCCGCATATCTTCCCTCAAGGACCAGCGGGCACACCCGACCCGCGCCATCGAGCGTGGCCCTGAAAATCTTTGTTCCTGCGTCGATCTCCACACGCGCTTGATGGAAATCGAGCCAGCGACGCTCCAACGGATACCAAACCTTGTATACGCTTTCCTTAATGCTGAAGAGGAGGCGGTCCCAGCAAAGCTCCTCGTCCGCCGCATTCGTGACCCATTGCCGCTCCTCCGGTTTGGCAATGAGATCGAGCACTCCGGGGGGAAGCGCCTCATTAGGCTCAGCATCAATGCCGAGACTCCGGTACCGCGGCCCCGACGTTACTGCGGCAGCGCAGTAGCCACTGCAATGCGTGATGCTGCCAATAACATGCTCTGGCCAGAGCGGCTCTCCTTGCAAGCCTCGAAGAATCGGGTTCGGCGCGACGCCCAGCATCGCCAAAGCGGCTCGCGCACAGGTACGACCGGCAGCGAACTCTTCACGGCGCTTCCTTACCGTCTTGGCGCTAAGCAACTCCGCTTCGGCGTCCAGCAAGCTGCCTTCAAGTGTACCGATCTGCTCCGAGCACGTGATCCCGGGTGGAACAAGTCCAGCCATCAGAGCTTCCAATTTTCCATCAGCCATGACGTGGCCCCACGTCCGCTTTCAAAAAAAGCTTCTCAAGGTCGCCATACACGTCCCGCATCACCAAGGGGTTCTTCATGAAGAAATGGTCGCCAGGATAGCGGCGGAAATTGAAGGCTCCCGTCGTTACGAAACGCCAGCGCTGCATCTCTCGTTCCGACGTCTCCGCATCCTCATCCCCACTCATGACTGTCACAGGCATCGTGAAGATTTGCGCCTCTTGTGGCTCATACTCTTCACACAAGCTGAAATCCGAGCGAAGCACGGGCAGGAAGATTTGCATGAGTTCCTCGCTCGCCAGAATTTCTTGGGGCGTCCCCGCCAGTTTTCGCAGGTGTTCCAAAAACTGCGGATCAGGCAGACGGCTCACCGAGGTCCCCGTCCGGCCCCCAAAGGGAGGACACCTTCCAGAGAGGAAGAGTGCTGAAGGTTCAGAGTGCCCCGCCGATCGCAACTGCGCAGTGACCTCATATGCAAGTAGCGCACCCATGCTGTGCCCGAAGATCGCATACGGCCTTGCCGTATGCGGCGTGATCCCTTCCCTGATGGTCCCCGCCAGTGCTTCCAGAGAATCAGCAAACGGCTGTTTGAAAAGGCGGCCCCTGCCTGGCAGTTCCACCGGACATACCTCAACACCCTCCGGGGCCGCAGGCGCCCAGTCTTTGTATACAGAAGCGTTGCCTCCTGCATAGGGTATGCAGAACAAAGGCAAAGGATATTCTATGAACTCATCTGATAGCCGCCGCATTATCGCCAGCATCCTAAAACACGCTACGACAAAGGGCGCGTTTATTCCGGAGCAACAATTTGTTCACTTACAAATTGCGCGTGAAAGCGAGCATTGGTGCTGAGGCGGAAAATTGCGCCCGGGTCTGGAGTTCAATTCTGAGCATAATTAGAACCTAACTAATGCACGAGTGGTTTCGGTCGCTTTCTTGAATCAAGCTTTCGTGTGGGGGGGGACTGCTCAGCTTGATCCCACAAGGTTAATAATGGGGTCACGGTGTTGCTGGACTTGCCTTAACGAAATCGATGTAAGTGATTCTGCGGAATCCGTGCCCGCGGGAATATCTTCAAAATTAGCCTGCACCCATGACTCTGAAAAGATGGTATCGAGATATCGCTCGCCCCGATCCGGAAAGAGCATTACGCATGACGCATCACGCTCAATTTCATCGGACACCTTATTCATGGCCATAAAGACTCCACCCGAGGATCCCCCCACAAGGAGGGCTTCCGTCGACAACAGTAGGCGACATCCCATTACACAGTCAAAATCAGTGACATGAATACTCCGGTCGGCCAAATTATCCTGGTAGAGCGTGGGTCTTATCCCTGCTCCATGTCCTGGGACCAGACGTGGTCCACGCATACCTCCAAAAATGATGCTGCCCGGAGAATCCGCTACGTAGATCTTTGTTCTGCGTATTCCCTTTTGTCGGAGGTAATCAGCACAGCCTCGGATCGTTCCGCAGCTACTGGCCGCACAGAAAAGATAGTCTACCTCTCCCGCGAGAGCATCGAAAATTTCGTCCATAGTCCGGAGATGTGCTCTGGCGTTGGATAAGTTGGCATATTGGTTCGCCCAAAAAGAATTGGTGATTTCCTTCGAAATCGAATGTGCCCGGTTGATCCTTGCTTGAAGTAGATCCCCATTGGCTGAATCCGGGACTGTTACGATCTCAATTTCGGCCTTGTAGGTCTTTAGGAGCTGGAGGTTTTGTGGGGTTATTTTGCTATCTACGACACAGATGAACCGCAACCCCAGATAACAGCAAACTTGAGCTAGACCAATTCCCATATTGCCCGAGCTCGATTCGATCACCACCGTATTTTGATCGATCTGATGATTGTCGATCGCATCACGAATGATTTCAAGCGCAGGTCTATCTTTAATCCTGCCCCCCGGGTTGTAGCCTTCCAATTTTGCAAACCGCCTATACTTACCACGAACCGCCTGCGACAACCGCATGAGGGGTGTATTGCCGATAAAAGAGATGATTCCGTCCCGTAAGCTCTTCATGAGTCTCCTTCGTCTGCCCTTTTCCTCGTATGTCGAAGCTCTAACGCAGAGTCTCAAATCCGATGAATCTTCTTTCATTAGTTAAGACAAAAATATTTCGCAGTTATTCCCGAAAAAGACGGTCGCCCAGTCGGTTCTTTGTTCGTCAGCGCCTGATGATGGATGTCGATGCCGCCGAAGCTCTCGGAAACGGCACTAGCAATGCCCGTGCAGCCTGGGGCGGTGCGTGACCATATCGACCTTCGAGATCGTGTAGAGTCTCGATGCGTCGGGCATGTCGCGGCAACGCGATCTCGACGCGCAAGAAGCAATTCCGTCCGACGGCGACCGAATCCGCTGCTCGTTCCCATGATGAACCAAGTTGACATAAAGCACTTTGCCTTCTTCCCTTGAGGAACTAGCAACGTGAGCCCCCATTTATTCAAACGACTCAATGGTCCCGATTTTTGACCAACCGTTGCCACACCCATGCGTGACCTCAGTGCCCGAGTATCGGGACATCCTATAGGAAGTTCCTGCAAGTACCGAGCGAATCACGGAAGTAAGCCGTTCCACATATTATCTATCCTCGAAAAAGCGCGAGCAGAAATATGAGTTCAAATTCGAAGGCTGGAGCAATATCTGATCAGTTAGGGAGGGCTGCCGTGGTCTCAATCGAAAGAAGCCTTTCCCACACCTCGGCTCGCTCCAGTTACAACTGCTATCACGTCCATAAAACCTCTTAGATTTCGTCACACAACAGCAAATGAAGGACGAGTCGCCTTCCTGAAATAAGAGTAGAGTTATGCGTAGCCACAGCGCAAGAATGCACAAAAAAGTGACATACTAACCTTTGGGTTACCATGAAGAAGCTTACCCAGGTCTTCCTACAGCATGTCGGGATCACCTCAGCCGGCTACCATCGCAATCAGTAACACAATCCTGATAAAACCTCTATTTTCTGTCAAACGCACTGCCATGGAACGTCTATGGTTGCTCCATGGTTCCACTCGAGCATACCGATGCACTGTTCACGTAAGTACGAGCAGCCATCGCTGCCTCGGAGAGCGGTCGTGTCAAGTTTTTCAAAAACTTAGGACTTTTCCATGGGTACGAAATGTCGAAGCGCTATGGCCTGCGATTCGCAAAGAAGCGGACCGCCTTCTAACGGGCGTAAATCAATTACCCGGTTTTGAAGAAATTCAGTCTGAAAGCCGACAGGTTGACTACTGACCGGCGCTGGAAAATATTTCCCTTTTATGGATATGGAAACACGGTACAACAAAATGAGCAACGCTGTCCGGAAACCAAGAAAGCGCTACAGAGGATTCCAGGACTTACCACAGCTATGTTTTCAATCCTTTAAGCAGGGAAAGAATTGGCGCCCCACTACGGCCCTTACAATGGCGTACTTCGTTATCATCTAGGGATCAAAGTGCCAAAGCCAGAAACCCAATGCGGCATTGTTGTAGGCGGACAAACTGCCGTCAAGAAGCGGACCTGGTTGGCAAAAGGTTACGACTGCTTTCAAAGTGCTTGGCGGACTCTCGAAGGTATCGAAACGATGAGCATGATCCGCAAAGGACGAGTGCGATGGGTGACAAAGGGCGACGTTGTCGCGGAGACACGATTCATTCTCGGCCTCTTCGCCATCACTACCTAACTTTTCTTCGACCTTCTACA
>DASYBJ010000264.1:0-6178 GCA_036500845.1 Acidobacteriaceae bacterium | reverse complement strand
TTCCGATTCCGCAATACGAGATCCTCGCCAAGCACTTCCATCCGAAACCAAACGCCGCCCGCGACTGGGCCAGATTGGCCAAACGCGCCGGGCAGAAATATATGGTGATGACCACAAAGCATCACGAAGGCTTCTGCATGTGGGACACCAAATTGACCGACTACTGCGCGGCGAAGCAAGGGCCAGGCCGCGATCTGGTGCGGGAATACGTCGAGGCGGCACGCGCTGAGGGTTTGCGCGTTGGCTTCTACTATTCGCTCATGGATTGGCATCATCCCGATGGTGCTCGTTGCAAAACAGATGAAGAGGCGCGGAAACGCTTTGTCGAGTACACGCATGGATTGATCCGCGAGCTGCTGACCAACTACGGAAAGATCGATGTGCTTTGGTATGACGTCAGCTGGCCGTTGACCCCGGAAGGTTGGGAATCGCAACGCATGAATGAGATGGTCTTCGAGCTTCAACCGGAGATCATCGTAAACAATCGCAATGGCCTTGAAGGGGATTTTGCGACCCCGGAACAACATATCCAAGCCTCCGAAGGTAACCGTGCTTGGGAAGCTTGCATGACGCTCAATGACAGCTGGGGCTTCAATCGCGCCGACGACTCGTGGAAGACCTCGAAAGTGATCGTCAACAATCTGGCAACGTGCGCCCAAGGCGGCGGAAACTACCTGTTGAACATCGGCCCCCAGCCGGATGGCTCAGTTCCCGAGCCGAGCATCGCGGTCCTGGAACCGGTCGGCGCTTGGCTCGATACGAACGGCAAGTCGATCTATGAAACCGAACGCGGTAATTTCCACGCCACCAGCGGCAGCAACTTTACGCGCAAGGGAAACACGATGTATGTTCACCAGCAATTTTGGCCCGGCCACACACCTGCGGCCGAGTGGGTGGCGTTCTACAAGCCAGAGGTAGTCATCGGCATTGGCGGCATGAAGACAAAGGTGAAATCGGCGCGCCTGCTCAAGACTGGGCAAAACGTGCAGTTTCGCCAGGATGACTACTCGTTGCAGCTCATTGGGCTGCCGCTCCAAGCGCCGGACTCGCCCGTGACCGTCATCGAAGTAGAGTGCGAAGGAGAGCCGTCCGTCGATCACTCCTCGATACGTCCAACTTGGCCAAGGTACAAAGTTGGGATCAGTAGTTAGGGCGGCTTAGCAGACCGAACTCTCGAAGTTAGTCCTCTGGCGAATGATGAGACCCCGTCGGGAAGAATTTCTTTTCTCACTGGTGCCGGCTCTTTCCTTTCGCTTTCGTTGCTTCGGTCAGACGCTGTCTAAATTGTTTCCAGACGAATAGGCTGGGGAAGGTGGGCGTTCTTGAATAAAGTCTTTTTTCACATTAAAGACAAGGTTTTATGGCGCGCAGGTTCACGATAGGAAGGCGAGACTTCTTCAAGCAGGCCGCAGGCGCCATCGGCGCCACTACTCAGATCCCCCATTGGCCTGCCTTCGCGCAATCGGAGTCTGCAAAGGCAAAGTCGCATCCGCACGACGCAGCACGGAGTATCTCCTATCCGCGTGTCTTCTCGGGTCCACAGCTCAAGATGATTGCGTTCCCTCTCGGTGGCGTCGCCGCCGGGAGCCTCGCCCTCGGCGGACGCGGGCAACTCCGCGACTGGGAGATCTTCAACCGGCCCAACAAAGGCTTTTCGCCGCACTATGCATTTCCTTCGATTTGGATCCGCGCTGCGGGTTCGAAGCCGGTAACGCGCGTGCTGGAAGCGCGCATTCTTCCTCCCTATGAAGGCCAGGACGGCCTCGGCTCGAACAACTCCCCAGGCTTGAGCCGTATCGCCACGGCCGAATTTACTGGGCAGTATCCGCTGGCCCATCTGCGATTCGAAGACCCGGCCCTGAACGTCAAAATTGAACTGGACGCCTTCTCGCCATTCATCCCGCACGATCCGGACGATTCTGGATTGCCGGTCGCTATTTTGCGCTATCGCGTGGGCAATCCGCGGAGCTCCGACGTGGAGGTTGGGATTTCCTTCTGTATCGACAACCCGGTGAATGTTGCCTCTCCCACCTCCCCGGCTTCGCGGGAAACCCGTGATTCGAGGCTGAACGAGTACCGCATAGGCAACCGGCTCGAAGGTCTCTTCATGAGCAATCCAGGCTTGCCCTCCGGCGATCCAATGCAGGGCAGCTTTGTTCTCGCTGTTCTCCCCAGCCAAGGTGCGGGAATCACGCATTGGCGTGGCTGGCCGCAAGGCCGCTGGTGGAACTCGCCAATGCTGTTTTGGGATGCCTTCTCACGCGATGGAGAATTGCTCAACGAGGCCGCATCGCGCAATGCTGTGGGCGCACTCTGCCAAAAGCGATCCATTCCAGCCGGAGGCTCGGCCGAGTTTACCTTTCTATTAGCCTGGCATTTTCCCAACCGCACGCCGGAGTGGTGTGGATGGGAGTCTCCTGCAGGAGAAGGTAAGACCATCATCGGCAATTACTACGCCACTCGTTTCAAGAATGCCTGGGACGTCGCCGAATATACCGCGACCAATCTCGCATCGCTCGAAACCCGGACCCGTACCTTCGCAAACGCATTTGCCGCGAGCACGCTGCCTCCGGTTGTCAAAGAAGCAGCGAGCGCCAACCTATCCACCTTGGCTTCGACAACCTGCTTCCGCACGGCGGACGGGGAGTTTCATGGCTTCGAAGGTTCCGACGACCAAAAGGGCTGCTGTTTTGGAAATTGCACTCACGTGTGGAACTACGAAACCGCAACCGCGTTTCTGTTTCCTTCGTATTCGCGGTCGCTGCGCCAAGCCTCCTTCGGCTACAGCATGGACGACGAGGGTGGCATGCGCTTCCGCCAACTTCTTCCCGATGGTAAACAACGGTACCAGATCGCGGCGGCGGATGGGCAGATGGGCCAGATCATCCACGCCTATCTGGACTGGAAGCTTTCCGGAGACGCTGGCTGGCTCAGCGCCATGTGGCCACGCGTTAAGAAAGGCCTGGAGTTTGCCTGGATACCAGGAGGCTGGGACGCCAACCGCGACGGAGTCTTCGAAGGAGTGCAACATACAACCTACGACGTCGAGTTCTATGGTCCCAATCCGTTGTGCGGAATCTATTATCTTGGCGCCTTGCGCGCCGCGGAAGAGATGGCGCACGCCGTTGGCGATGATGCGTCTGCGAGTACCTATCGCAAGCTCTTCGAGCAAGGCAGCCGCTGGATCGACGCGAATCTCTTCAAAGGCGAGTTTTACATCCAGCAGGTTCGAGGATTTCAGCCGGACCAGGTAGCATCGCAACTCCGCAGCGGCATGGGCAGCGACAATACGCAACAGCCGGAGTATCAAGTCGGCGGAGGCTGCCTGATCGATCAGCTTCTTGGACAATATCTCGCCCACCTTGCCGGACTCGGGCCACTGGTTTCGCCAGAGCACGTGCGTACCACTCTCGAAGCAATCTATCGGTACAACTACAAGCGCAGCCTTGTCGATCACGACACGGTGCAGCGAACGTATGCTCTCAATGATGAAGCTGCCGTGGTCGTCTGCGATTACGGCAACGCGGAGCGCCCTCACATCCCGTTTCCCTACTATGCCGAGGCGTGGACAGGTTTGGAGCATTCCACCGCTGCGCTGATGTTCTACTCCGGCATGATTCCCCAGGGAGTTGAGTACATCGAGAATCTTCGTGCACGCTACGATGGCGTCAGGCGCAATCCTTGGGATGAGGCCGAGTGCGGCCATCACTACGCACGTGCGATGTCCTCGTGGTCGAGTGTCGTGGCTTTGAGCGGATTCCATTATGAAGGGGATCGCGCCCGCGTAATTGCGAGACCGCAGCTTCCTCTTGATAATTTCCAATGCTTCTGGGGTACTGGCACAGGATGGGGGACCTACTCGCTCAAGCGCAGTGCAGCGGGAGAAGTCCGCTTCACGATTCAGGTGCTCGCCGGTACTCTTCCCTGCGGCTCTTGCACGCTCGCCGCCTCAGGCTCACGGGCATCGGCGCACTCCGGGAAGAAAACACTCAACACCCGCGTCGAGAACAGCAACGGACAGACAACGGTGTCCTTTGCCGAACCGGTCCAACTGCGTGAAGCCGATCAGCTCGACATTGAGGTCCTTGCATGAACGCGTCGTCGATGGCTTCATCGGTAGCTTCGAGCACCAACTCCACGCCCGGCTCCATGCAAAGTTCTCGGCCTGATTCGAAGCCTGATTCAAAGCCATGGATCGTGCTCGTAGGCGGCTTCCTTGGCTCCGGCAAAACGACGTTGATCCTTTCCGCCATTCGCGAGCTTGAGCGCCGCGGCTTGCATAGTGTTGCCATCTTTAATGATCAGGGGAAGGAATTGGTTGACACCAACTATGCCGAGCTCTCGAACGTCCACTCTGGAGAAGTGATCGGTGGCTGTTTTTGTTGCAAGTTCTCCGATCTTCTCGACGTCATCCATGAGCTCAGCGCTTGGGCGCCGGATGTAATCTTCGCCGAACCAGTAGGCAGCTGTACCGATATCTCGGCTACTGTGCTTCGGCCACTCGAGGAGGATGGAGAGCGCTTCCGCCTGGCTCCCATTACAGTCCTCGTCGATCCGGCACGGGCCGAAGAACTTCAAGAAGCGGACTCCGAAGCAAACATGCGCTTCCTCTTCGAGAAGCAACTGGACGAGGCGGATATCGTGTGCTTCACGAAATCCGATTTGTATCCGCAACTGTCTTCATTCGACATCGGCTCGATGCCCCTCAAAGCCCGGCAGATCAGCTCGAAGACTGGGCAAGGCGTCGCAGCGTGGCTGGATGAAGCGCTCTCCGGAACAATTGCGGCGGGCGGCCGTTCGCTTGCGATTGATTACGCGCAATACGCGAAGGCGGAAGCGGCCCTAGCCTGGCTCAACTTGCAGGCAGTCTTTGAGCCAGAGCAGCCAACCTCACCTGCGATGACGCTCGGACCATTCTTCGACGGTCTGGACAGAGCGCTCACGGACGGGGGTATCCCCATCGTGCATCTCAAGGCCATTGTCACTTCGCCATCGGGATTTGTGAAGGCGGCCATCTGTGCCAATGGCCAGGAGCCCGTAATCGAAGGAAACCTGGACGCCTCGCCGTCCCGGAAGCTCCAGCTGCTGCTGAACTTGCGCGCAGTAGGCGAACCGGATCGAGTGCGCGCTCTCGTCGAACAAGAGTGCGTCAAGCTACGTGACCGCATCACACGTTTGAACCTTGATTGCTTTTGCCCCAGCGCTCCAATACCGGAACGGCGAATCGCACGATGATCATGGCAGAAGGCTGCCTGGAGCGACTGATTCAGCGATGGCTGCAGCTTGCAATGGCTCTTTCCGAGTTGCATGATGAAAGGCATGAGATCGGCCGGCTCCTTCCGCCTGCACGTTCCCTTGGCCTTCGCATTCTTGTTGCTCTCTCCCCTGACCGCATTTGCCGACGATGCAGGCGCGCATTCGAAACTTGCCGGAGAATACCAGTCCTATCAGGAGAAATCGGATCCATTCATGAGCGTAAGTCTGGGCGCGGATGGTACGGCGACCGTGTCGGAAGATCCCGGCAAAGGACTCGTGACCTTCTTTGGCCATTGGACCGATTCCGGCAGTGAGGTCAAAATCACTTTCGGTCCCGCAGACGGTAAAACCGAGCCTCCCATGGTCTTGCAGCCCAACCACGGTGGATTGCAGGCGGTGACTTGGAACCACACTCTATGGGGAAACGTTACGCCGCCGCCGATGAAAAGGACATCGAAAGCGAAGCAGAAGTATTGGTCCACACCCGTGCCGTAGGTCCTTTCCTCCTTTAGCAGCAAGGCAGCGCGAACCATCTTCGGCACGTCGACCAATAATCTGCAGGTCGCCGACTACTCCCTGACACTCCCGAAGGGTGCGAAGGCCAAAGTCCGGTTTGGCCTGACGACCGCCTACGGCAAAGAGACTTGGCAGGTTGCCGCGCTTCCTGAGCCCGGTAGCCACGGACCTCGACGGCGCGGGCGGATGGGCCTAGCTTCGGCCTAGGACGGGAGCGGCGAACGGCGCGGCTCGGTATTCCAATATAGCGAGGCTTTGCCGTCCTTGCGAAAACAGTGGACCGCCGATCGAGCCCGTCCGATATTCATATTGAATCCTGATTTAGATGGGTGTAAAACAGTAATTCCCCCAGTCAAGCTCTCCTTGTGATCACCGAATTTTGTGGGATGCAGCCATTGATGCACTC
>DASYBJ010000263.1:0-9703 GCA_036500845.1 Acidobacteriaceae bacterium | reverse complement strand
TGCCTGCGTTGCCGGCCAGAGACTGCTCCCGACTTCGCCTCCTGGCGGGGCACTTCCACCACCGTCTCCAGAGCGCTGGCTCTGATCACAGATGGCGCATTAGATGGTCGCGTGGCAAGCGTTGAAAAATTGGCAGAACGCCTTGGCATGGGAGAACGGCAGCTCCGTAGATTGTTTCTCCAACATCTGGGAGCTTCTCCTATCGCGGTAGCGCAGACCAGACGCGTGCTCTTCGCCAAACAACTCATTCATGAGACACAGCTCCCCATGACCGAAGTTGCATTGGCGGCCGGTTTCGGTAGCCTCCGGCGCTTCAACGAAGTATTTCAGAATCTCTTTCATCGCCCTCCTAGCGCTCTACGAAGAACGGCTTCTCTACGCGCTGCGAGCGCGGAAACGGGTGTTACGCTTCGGCTGCGTTATCGTCCTCCTTATGACTGGGATTCGATGCTGGCATTTCTCAAGGCGCGCGCGATTCCCGGCGTTGAAGTTGTTGAGAACGGCAGATATCTCCGCACAGTCGAGTTAGATGGCTCCGTTGGAATTGTCGAAGTCGCCCACTTGCCACAACGGCAGAGTTTGAATGTGGCGATTCGGTTCTGTAGCGTGAAGTCTCTCCCCGCGATTGTGGGCCGCGTACGTCGCTTATTTGATCTTGGCGCAGACATCGAGACGATCGATGCACACCTCTCCTGCGATCCTCTACTCGCACATCTCGTTGCCCGGCGTCCAGGCCTGCGCGCGCCCGGCGGATGGGATGGGTTTGAGCTCGCCGTGCGTGCGATTCTTGGCCAGCAGATCAGCGTTGCCTCTGCACGGCAACTCGCAGGCAAGCTCGTCGCTCTTCACGGGAAATCCTTACCAATCGCGTACCGCAGTCATCCAGGTCTTTCGCATGTATTTCCAACACCCAAACGTATCGCCGCGGTGAAATCGATCGGACTAGGTATGCCCATCGCGCGACAGCGGGCATTGAAGGCGGTTGCTGAAGCGATGGCGGTAAACCCAAATCTCTTCCGGCCTTCGGCAACCATGGAGGATGCGATCACGCGATTGAGAGCGATCGACGGGGTGGGAGAGTGGACGGCTCAGTATATTGCACTTCGCGCCCTCCGCGAGATGGATGCCTTTCCTGCATCGGATATCGGTTTGCTTCGCGGCATCGCCTTGGCCGAGGGAATACGGCCAACTTCGGCGGCTCTACTGCGACGCGCTGAATCATGGCGTCCCTGGCGGGCTTACGCCGCACAGCATCTCTGGGTTGCAGACGCCGCTCCAGACCTTAACCTTAAAGGGAATGTATGAGTGACATATTGGACATGCAGTTCGACCGGTTTCGCACTCCCATCGGGGAAATGCTGATCGTAGCTGACGCACAGGGCAATCTACGTGCCGTGGACTGGTCAGACTACGAGTCACGTATGCATCGCTTGCTGCAGCTTCACTATGGGAAAGGTGGAGTGAAACTTCAACAGGTTCGTGATCCGCATGGCTTATCCGCGGCAATGGAGAAGTATTTCGCAGGAGAGTTTGCGGTGATCGACACCTTACCCGTGCAAACAGGTGGTACAGCCTTTCAGCGGGAGGTATGGAGCGCATTGCGAACAATTGCCTGCGGCACTACGGTCTCCTATGCAAAACTTGCTGGACAGATCGGCCGGTCTACCGCTGTCAGAGCTGTGGGGCTGGCCAATGGCGCCAACCCAATTGGAGTAGTTGTACCTTGCCACCGAGTGGTCGGAGCAGATGGATCGCTGACCGGTTATGGTGGCGGGATCGAGCGTAAGGCTTGGCTCCTCAAACATGAAGCCCGTACATAGGCTTTGAGAGTGGATTGGGGCCTGAGCACAAAAGCCGCAAACTGCTGGCCGACTCACCACGTGTCAATGCGAGATCTCTTCCAGCGCGAGATCGCGCGTGCGCGGTCCCATGAACCCGATCACCACCATCACGATCAGCATCGCCGCGGCAATGAACACAAACACGCCGGTCGTGCCGAATTTCTTCAGAATGCCTGCGATGAGAAAGGAAGTGAAAATTGCTGACAAACGGCTCCATGAGTAGACGAAGCCCACTGCACTCGTTCGGATATTGGTTGGAAAAATCTCCGTTTGGTAGGCATGAAAACTGTAGGACATAATGTTGCTCGCTAGTGTCAAAGCCACGCCCAGGGTGATGAGAAGCAACGCAACCGACATTTGGCTGAATAACAGTCCGCACACCACGATGGCTGATGCAGCTGCCACGATTACCGTCTTACGCTCGAACCTGTCACCAATAAACAGGCCGATGATCGGCCCGACTGGCGCTGCAATGGCGATGATCGATGAATACAGCAAACTGTTCGTGACGGTAATGCCCTGCTTGATGAGTAGCGTCGGCACCCAATTGGCGAAGCCATAGAAACCGACTGTCTGGAAGATGTTGAAGATGCTCATCATTGTGGCGCGCTTGTTGTAGGGTGCCACCCACATGTCGCGAAAGGTGTGAACTGTGGTCAGGAGTTCGGGCGCGGCGGGAGTGGGAAGCGAGCGGCCGTACTCTCTTTCGATGATCGACTCCAGCTTCGACATCAACTGGTCCGCTTCTGCAAACCGACCATTCTGCGCGAGCCAACGCGGGCTTTCAGGCAAGGCGCGACGAATGAACCAGACGAAGACAGCACCATGCGCACCGATGATGACAACCCAACGCCAGCCATCCAGGCCGAACAGCCTGTGAGGCACAAGCAGGTACGACAGGAACGCCACAACCGGCACGGACATGAAGCCCACAGTCTGCTCACAGGCAAAAGCACGTCCGCGAATCTGCTTTGGCACGAGTTCTGAGATATATGTGCCGATTGTCACCAACTCCACGCCGATCCCGACCCCGGCCACAAAGCGCCAGAAGTTCAGGCCAGTAGCCGTGGTCTGAAATGCCATGATCAGGTTTGCGGCTGTATAGAGAAGCAGTGAGTACGTAAAGATCGCGCGACGACCGAAGCGATCTGCGAGGAACCCGCAACCAATCGTGCCGATGAAAAGTCCCAAAAACAAAGACGCAATAAAGCTTGCCACTCCCTTCATGCCGAACAAGCCGATCGTGGTAGGCGTCAGGAGGCCGCTCTTGACGAGGCCCGGCGCGACATAGCCCGAATACAACAAGTCGTAGAGTTCGAAGAAAAAACCGAGGCTAAGCAGGACGACGAACTTCCACACCGTCCGCGTGACGGGAAGCCGGTCGAGCCGCGCGGAAATCATGGCCGCAGATAACGACATCGATTCAGTAGGCCGGTTGGTGGCGCTTAGGATCGCCATTGATCTCATCTCCTTTGTAAGGGCTGCGGCGCTGCCTGTCCGCTATCTTCATCTTATTTCGCACTGTGCGGGAAAGCGAGTCGTGCTCATAGAAAGCTTCTCCAGTTCTTGAGCTTTGACAATGCTCTCCGGGTCCGCCACCGCATCTCTTACTGCTTCACGAGCGTGGCCACGGAGATATGGGGCCAGTGGATGATCTGGCCATTCGGCTTCGGCGGGAAATCCAGGATAACCCGTTGAACATACTGCAGCTGTAAGAACGGATCACCGTTGGTAGGCTGCACTGTCTCGATCCAAAAGATGGCGTCCATTTGCAACGCATTGGCATTCCGGACCAGGAATGGGATATTGAGAATGCCCGTCGATCCTTGAGCCGCAGCAGTGGATACCTGGATCACGACGGTACGTACGATGTTCTGTCCCGTGATCGCCTCTATCAGCGCCAGCGCTGGATTTCGGATTGTCGCTTTGGCGTCCAATCCTGAGGGCGAACAAGACGTGGGCAGCTTCGTATCGAGATAGGGACCGATATATGCCGGATCGGTAAGAAGATTTTTTGCCGGAGTATTCAAGCCTGGCACAGTTGGGTCGGTAAAGGGGAATGAATCGACTGCGTCAATCCGGGGTCCACCGGCTACTTCCATGATGAACGTGCTCTGCGCCAGCAGCGAATCACCATGGGCAATCGTTGCCTGGCGCACCACACTAGTGGGAGCATTTGGGTCCGTCGTCTCCGGAATGTGGATCCACATGCCCGCTTCAATATGCAGTGCTCCGTGCGTCGCGCAATCGGCCACCTTCTGCACATAGTGAAGGCCGTGCAGGTTGATATCATGCTGCTCGGAACCACGATTCGGGATGTCCCCGCCGATTATCGTGAACTCGAGATCCTCAAGGGTGCCGTTGATCTCAAGAAAGAATGGTTTTTGGTTTTGAAAATCGGGACGCGCGATAAGGTTCATTCCGGTACCCATCCAGGTTCCTGGCAACTCCCTAAGAGGTCCGAGTCTAGGATGATCAATCGCGAAAGGTGCCGAGGCTCTCGAAACCGGTCGTACAGGTGTCATCAGGGATCTCCTGCAGTGCATTTCCAGAATGGAAAGGTGCTTATCAGATAGAACAACCGCGGCAGCGATCTATTCCTGATCTCGCATTTTTTGGAATTGGGTGGATGGGCATATAAGCGCCTATCCATCGACGAAACAAGCGCTGGAATGGACCGGTGGTTGGAACGGTAAGTCCGATCGCGAAAAAAAGAAGCGCGGCAGATGGAAAGCATCCTGCCGCGCTTCGCACACGAGCTGCGAGTTCAAGTTAGTGGATCACGGTTGTCTCCACCTCGTTCATGACAATTGGCAGAGCGGTTGATGAGAAGACGGACGCAGACCCCTCGATCCGGCCGTGACTCGAAGAAGACACCACTGCTGGGATAGAGAATGTTTGTTCCGCTCCAGTGGCAAGCCGTCCAACGGTGATTACGAGTTCTTCGCCCTGCAAGCTTATGTTGCCGCCCGCAGTCCCGGCGAACGACACGTCATCGGGGAGCTCCAGCCGCACCTGAGTTCCATTGAGCGAATATTGGGAATTGTTCTTGAGGTCTACTGTGTAAGTGAGATTTTCTCCGGCATGGACCTTTTCCGGTGCGGAGAGGGTCGCGGAAAAAGAGGATGTGATTTCCGGTTTCGTGACGGTCCATTTATCGAGCAGCGCCGGTGTGCCCGTTGCCGGAGCGGAAACCAGCTGTCCTGTCGAGGGATCGATCTGCGTGTCGGGGATGGGATCGTTCAACGGTTTGCCGTTGATGTCCGTACCATACGGGGCCGGATCGGCGGAGGTTGCCGAGGAAGTAGCCTGCAGCGGCTCGCTGATCTGGAAGAGCGTGAGCTTATTGTGATCCACTAACACATCGCCGAAGGAGAAAACTTTCGACTTGAACTTGGCTGTGATCTTTTCTCCCTTGCCTGCGTTGGGAAAGAAGTTAATCATTTCAGGATTGGTCAGGTTGGTGTCCAACCAGGATGCTGGGCCTTGCGGAACTGTCAATCCCGGCGCGTCGGTGAACGTCCCGGTAGCAGAATCATCCTGATCGAGACCTACGCCGCTGCCGCGAGGTGGCGCGTAGTTGCCATCAAAGTCGCGATTTCCACCCGCTCCTTCGATCAGGTAGAGAACGCCATCGGGTACTGTTGCTGTCACTCCGTCGAAGTGGTCATCCACGTAGACAGCGGGTGATCCCGCCGTAGTACTGACGGGACCCGCGGTCAGCGCGGTGGCGCGCATCGGAAGAGTACGCTGGTAGTTGTGATCGTGGCCGTTGAAGACAATGCTTACGCCATGATCTTCCAGCAGCTTGGCGACTGCGCGCATCTGGTCGTTCACGATCGTGGCGTCGCCGGAAGTGAATGCGGGCTGGTGATAGACGACGATCTTCCAGAGTTGCTTGCTGGAATCGAGATCATTGATTACCCATTTCCCCAAAGCGGACGGATAAGCCGTAAAGACCGGCGGGGGTGCGTTGAATGCATTGCTGCCGGGAAGAATGTCGTTGAACAGGTGCGGATTGGCGTCGAGAAAGAGAAAGTGAGCGTTGCCGTAATCGAAGGAGTAGTTGCTCTGGTGATCGATTTGCTTCTTCTCAGAGATACCAGTGTCAACTTTGGTGGAGTCACGAAACGCCTTGATTGCAGCTGGTGAGCTATAGGTGTGTCCCTGATACGTGAAGGTGAAACCCGTGGGGGCAGACGTATCGCCGTTCCAGGCGTTCTGGATGTCGAAGCCCTTCGGCCCATTCTGGGGAAAATAGAAATCGTTGAAGTAGGAGAGCGCGTCCCCACCGCTAAGATTTCCGCTGAACGGCGGCGCTGAGTTGTCTGCGAGTAGATTTGCCGAAACGCCGGTGCTCCCGAGATCGTGGTTTCCGTCTACAGGAAAGAACAGCTTGCTGCGGAGGATAGGCGCTCCGGCTTCATTTGAATCCTGGTCACTGTTGAAGACCGGGAAGAAGTAGTCGCGATAGCTGTCTTCTGAGCCTACGTTGTAAACGTTGTCACCGGTATTGAGGATGAAATCCGGTTCTGGCCGCGAGGGCTCGTTCGGCAATGAGATATTTGCGGCGTTGTAGATCAAGTGAGCAATGCGTGCCTCATAGTCAACCACACGAGGAGGGTTCGCATTGGGTACGACGGGGAAAAAGCCTTCGTCTCCCTCGACGGCGAAGGAGAAGACCGGCTTCCGTTTGCGAGTGCGGAATGAGGAAGCAAATCCGCCATCCGGCATGCCAGGCCCGGTCACGCGATATTGATATACAGTGTCGTATCTCAGGTCCTGAAGAACAGCCGTGTAGTTTGTGTGCGCTCCGTAGGCCCCGGGAATCGCGGGAAGCGCGGGATCGGCCGCCAGATAGTTATCGATAACGCGGGCTCTGGGATTCACGGTTCGGCTGTCATGTTCCCCCGCACTGAATTCGACCTTATAGGCAGAGGTGTTGGGCGCTGTTTCGTCTGTTTGCCATGCGACCACGATCTGGTCCCTCGGACCAAGTGCTCCGTTATCGCCAAGCTGAAGATAAGGGGAAAATGTGATTTGCTGGCCGAAAGCGGCTGGCGCCAGCGCGAAGCAGATCATCGCGGCCGGAATTTGCAGCCTTGAGAATGTGCCAATCAGAGAAGACAACTTCATGAGGATCTCCTTTACACTCCAGTAGCTTCGCGGTCGGCGCGTGAGGCATCGCAGCAGAAGGGTTTGAACCCCCAGCACAGAAGCCCCAGTGCAGAGCGAAGACCAGCGCGAGTGTATGCTTCGCCCGATCACCCATTTGTGAATTGAGGTCAATATTTGGATTAATTCACAAGCGGATTTATGGAGACTGCATTGCGCAGAAGCTCCTCGGCGCCGCAGCCGACCCGAATTGCCGACGATGGTTCATCGTGGAATTTAATCTGTCCGCAACCTCATCCGTTCAGGCTTAAATCTGCGGCAGCCTTTCATCGGAGGCGCCCCGAGAAATCTTTTGGCACGAGGGTGAATTGACGCGGATTACGAGACGGCGCTTCCTCCATCAGTTAGGCTGGCTGACGGCGGCGACGGCAGCACATGGCGCTCACATCGAACCATCATCCGGAGTGTCCCCACAGCTGCTCGACACCAGGGCGCTCGCGCGTTTTGTGGACCCGCTGCCGATCCCGGCGCTTGCGAAACGAACCGGGCTGCGGCCGAGTCCAGCGGATCCGGCGTCCCAGGTCCCTTACTATCGCATCGCGATGCGGCAGTTTCAGGCCAAGGTGCATCGTGATGTGCCCCCGACGACATTCTGGGGATACAACGCATCATGTCCCGGTCCAACCTTGGAGGCGCGCTGCGGAGAGCCTCTTATGGTCGAGTGGGTGAACGAATTGCCCCATCGACATTTTTTGCCGATCGATCACACGCTGCACGGGGCAGAGGCCGATAAACCCGAAGTGCGAACGGTTGTTCACCTGCACGGCGGGAGGACGGGGCCGGAAAGTGATGGCTATCCGGAAGACTGGTTTGTCGCTGGGCAGTCGTCCACCTGCTACTACCCGAATCAGCAAGACGCAACGAGCCTCTTCTATCACGATCACGCCATGGGCATCACGCGTCTGAACGCAGCGGCAGGTCTGATGGGCCTCTATCTGATACGGGACGAGTTCGAAGACGGGTTGAACCTGCCGAAAGGCGCTCATGAAATTCCGCTTGTCGTCTTCGACAGGTCTTTCCGGCCCGACGGTCAGCTCTACTATCCTGTTTCCGGCAAGACCGATGCTCCGTGGGTGTCTGAATACTACGGCAGCGCGATTCTGGTAAACGGGAAAATTTTCCCCTATCACGAAGTCAAGCCGCGCAAGTATCGCTTGCGGCTGCTGAACAGCTCAAACGGCAGCTTTTACCGTTTTTCGTTTTCAACGGATGCGTCGGTCGCTTCAAAAGCTCTTGAGTTCCACCAGGTCGGAACCGAGCAAGGATTTCTCGAAGCTCCTGCGCCAATGGATCTGCTGATCCTGGGGCCAGGAGAGCGCGCCGACCTCATCGTCGATTTCAGCAGGTACGTGGGCAAGGAGATATTTCTACGAACAGACGTGGCCCTCGTGATGCAGTTTCGTGTCTCTCCCAACAAAACGGCCGATCCGTCTTCTCTCCCAGGGAAGCTTCGCGCCGTATCCCGTATTCCGGAAAGCGCAGCCCGTCTTACTCGCGAACTAACCCTCGCGGATTACCAGAACCGCCTGGGCCGGTCGAGCGTGATGTTGCTGAATGGCGCGCACTGGGACATGCCGGTGACAGAAAAACCAGTGCTGAACTCCACCGAGATCTGGTCTTTCGTCAATCTCACGGATGACTCTCACCCGATTCATCTCCATATGGTTCGCTTCCAGCTCTTGGATCGAAGGCCTTTCGACCTTTCGGTCTATCAGCTGACGGGGAAGATCGTCTTCACCGGACCTGCCGAATCTCTCACGCCAAACGAACTCGGATGGAAAGATACTGTTCGCGTCGATCCTACGACCATCACGCGCATCATTGTGAAGTTTGAAGGGTATGCCGGACGGTACGTGTGGCACTGTCACATGCTCGAGCATGAGGACAACGAGATGATGCGTCCATACATCATCACAACCTAGTGATAACGTTTTGACGCTAAGTTGGGACACGCATCCTTGCTTAAAACCCGTCTTGATAACTCGAAAGGAAATACCTTCCGGATAGCCACAACTTTCTAGTACTTCTCCTTGTTCTGGGAGACGGTTACCTTCCTGAGTGCAACACTCCGGCGGCCGCAGGTGGAGCCGGAAACTCCTATACTCACTCTCCCGGCAGTCCGAAATGACCAGAAAAAATCTCATTCTCGGCGGAGTGCTCAGCGCGGTTACGTTCGCCGGCTGCTTCGCAATCGCCCAGCTTCCTGTCGATAACATTTCCGCTCACAAGCACCCGAATTTTGCGGCCGCACAGCGGCTGTCGCAACAGGCCTTCGAACGCGTCTCGATCGCCCAGCAGGCCAACGAGTTTGACATGGACGGACACGCCACGAAAGCCAAGGAGCTGTTGGAGCAGGCGAACGAGCAGCTTCGCATCGCAGCAAACTACGCCAACCGCAACCATAAATAAGGACTCTTCGTCGAGGAAGGTACCTCACCACGTGAATGATGCTGCCGTGGGGCCGTGGGGCACGTTGTGGCGGCCTGTGCGCCGCAACTTAGTAGTCTCTGTGAATGCTTCTGCTGTAAAGACGCCCGGGCAAATGTGTCCGAAACACCGACAAGACATGTCAGCAATCTATTCCGGGACGGACCCGGATAATCCTCCGGTTAGAACTCGGCAGCCAGCCACTTCCCCCGAAAAAGTGATATCCGAGAGAGGTGCAGCGAGCACAGACGGACGGCTCG
>DASYBJ010000262.1:0-11531 GCA_036500845.1 Acidobacteriaceae bacterium | reverse complement strand
GGAACGTACACCTTCGATGTCCAAGGAAACGGCTCGATTGCTCAGAATGCCCATCAAGCTACGCTTACGTTCATCGTCAAGAAGTAGTTCTGTGTCGGTTGCCGCAGTCTTCAACTCGTTGCGGGCGACCCAAATACGCTCTCGGGAGCGGGGAAGTTTCAATCAATTGGATCTGTTTTCTGATTATCGTTATTGACCTTTTCATCTGATGGCAATGTTTGTGCAGCGACAACTAACTAGCGTCTTCTTTATCATATCCGCCTTGACTTCGCGCAGTCCTGACAAGGGATAGCGTGGTTGATGCTGGTAAACTTCTGGCATCCATGATTGTAACTGAATGGGAGGTTTATCTCTCTAACCGCGATGGGCAGAAGAGTACCGCATTCAAAGGCATTCAAACAAGGAGCCAGCTTCAGATGAGACGCAGGGACTTCGGCAAAGCGCTCGCAGGTACCGTTCTCTCTGCCGGCATAGCCGGTGCGGCAAGTCCGGAGACCGGCGCCGCGCAGACGAAGGCAACACGCGTTCCGAGAAAAAACACCAAAATGCATGTGGGCGCCGACTATCACGTCGTGGCCGGTGAAAGTATCACCTGCAGGGAAAATCTCGAATACAACCTGCGCTTCGGTGTTAGACACATCAGCCCGGATCCGGATTTGGCTGATCGAAGCCGGAACAGTGGAACACGACCGGGCAATCGCGCCAATCAGGGCGGCGATTTCATTCCGGCCGAAGGGCCGATGGGAGGAGCGTTCGACCTCGAAAAACTGAAGAGGATGAGGGACGATTGCGACAAGATCGGCATGACCATCGAGGGCTTCCGGATGGATTCCGGGTACATCGTAATGAAAGCAGGCACGGACCGCGAGAAAAAGCTCGATCAAATCTGCGAGAACATCCGGAAGACATCTCAAGTCGGCGTCGGACTGATCAGCCAGCACTGGACGATGATCCCCATCCGCCGCAACGGCACCTCGCCGGGAAGGGGAGGGGCTACTTATACAACATTCAAACTGGAAGACAACTGGAAAGCGCTGCCGGTTGGGATTGCTGGCCATGTGAGCCAGGATGAATACTGGGAACGCATCACCATATTTCTCCACCGTGTGATTCCGGTTTGCGCGGAATACAAAGTCAAAATGGCCACTCATCCATATGATCCTCCTGGCCTGCCCTTCGGCTATGAAGGTGTTGAAAACTACGATTCTCCGTCGATCGCCGCGGCGATCAAGCGATACGAAATGATCGTAGATAGTCCTTGGAATGGATTTCAGTTGGATCTCGGTGTACTGGGCGAGGGATTGACGGACCCGAACCGGCAGGAGCCCCCAATTGTCGAATACTTGGCCAATCGAGGAAAGATTCATCAGGTCCACATGCGCAATATTCGTGGAGGGCTGAACCACTTCGCAGAGGTCTATCCGGATGAAGGGGACATCGACTTCTTCAGGGTCATGCGAATATTTCGGGACTCGGGATACAGTGGTGGCTTCTTGCCCGATCACATGCCGTCGCACCCCGGCGACCCCGGAAAGCTGCAGGCGTACGCATTCGGGTACGGCTACATCCACGCCCTAATCAACGCAGTCAACTCAGAGGTCGCGTAATGCTGTTCATCGGCTGGCTACTCTGGTCTTGAACCACGTGGTCGCCAGCTTCGCCAAACAAGCACGTGCGCAATAGGCCAGACTGGTCCTGGTTTTTCTTCCTGGAGCACTTCAAAACTGAGAACTGAATCCTTAAGAACTGACAATTTGAGGACGCGATACCATGCAATGAGGAGCATTGCATGAACAGGGCTACTAGTCTTGAGGTGTCATCCGAGGAACAGATCCCGAAGCCAGGAACCCGTGTCGGTCGGCTTTCCAGGTCTCTGATTCGCGAGGTCGCCAATTCGGCAATGGGCCGAGCGGATGTCTTGCCATTCTGGTTTGGCGAGTCGGACCAGCCAACTCCGCACTTCATTCGCGAGGCTGCCATCTCTTCTTTGCGAGCGGGCGAAACTTTCTATACAGAAAATCTAGGCCGGTCGTACCTGCGCCAGGCAATCTCCACATATCTCAGTGATCTTCACGAGCGGGCGATAGGTGTTGATCGCATCGCGGTCACTGCTTCAGGCAATTCGGCGCTGATGCTCGCCAGCCAATTGGTTGTCGAGCACGGTGATCGCGTCGTCACGGTTACGCCTCTCTGGCCAAACGCCGTCGAGATACCGAAGATTGTGGGCGGCCAGGTCACTTGCGTCCCGCTTGACGTACAAGAAGGCGAGTGGGCATTGCCGTTGGAGAAACTGCTGCAGGCGCTCGTACCCGGCACGCGAATGTTGGTGCTGAACTCGCCTAACAACCCTACCGGCTGGACCATTCATCAGGAGGAGCAACGCGTAATCCTCGATCACTGCCGCCGCTACGGGATTTGGATTCTGGCCGACGATGTCTACGAGCGCCTGATATACAAGGACGGGCTGCGGTCGGCTCCTTCCTTTCTCGAGCTCTCCGAGGAACAGGACCGCTTGATTGTGGTCAACAGCTTCTCAAAAGCCTGGTGTATGACCGGTTGGCGCATCGGCTGGATGGTTTGCCCCCCGGCAATCGTGCCTGATCTTGCGCCGCTCCTCGAGTACAACGTCTCCTGCGTCGCGGAATTCTCCCAGCGGGCCGGCACCGTAGCCCTCGAGCAGGGGGAATCTTACGTATCGCAAATGCAAGAGGAACTGGGTAACACGAAAAGGGCGTTGATGGCCGCGCTCCGGAAACTTCCCCGCCTGGAAGTGCCCGAAGCGGACGGTGCCATGTATCTCTTTCTTCGCGTCGCCGGCCAGAACGATTCCTTTCGTCTCGCCAAACAGTTAATTGATGAAGTCGGGCTCGGCTTAGCTCCCGGCAGAGCCTTCGGACCCGAAGGCGAGGGCTGGTTGCGGTGGTGCTACGCGGCGAGTTGGCAAAAGAATGAATTGGGAGTGGAGCGCTTCGATCGATTCCTATCGAGAGAGCGTTAGGACCTTTGGTGCAAAAAACGCAGTTGCTGTCTGAACTAAAAACTGCCATGCGAGATGGCCGTGCTTTTTCGCAACAGCTTCTCCTCTTTTGTGGGGTTCTCTGCGCGTCCCTGTTTTTCTCCTCAGAGGCTTTCGCGTTAGGTGGAGAGCATTCCTCACCCATCGAGGGATACAAAGTTATTCACGTTTATCCGCATGATTCTTCTGCTTTCACTCAGGGTCTCATCTACCTCAACGGCTTCCTTTATGAAGGCACAGGCTTGAACGGCCACTCCTCGATACGCATGGACGACCTCCAAACAGGCAAGGTTCTGCAGCATTATGAGCTGCCTGCCGATTTGTTTGGAGAGGGATTGACTGACTGGGGAAGCAATCTCGTCGAGCTGACCTGGACCTCGCACAAGGGCTTCGTCTATGACCGCTTCAGCTTCCGTCTCTTGCGTACGTTCGAATATCCAGGCGAAGGCTGGGGTCTCACGCATGACGACAAGTATCTGATCATGAGCGACGGCACGCCCAACCTTCGGTTTCTCGATCCTCACACCTTTCGTGAGGTGCGGCGGGTTCGGGTCACCGACAACGGCCATCCGGTCGAAGACCTAAATGAACTGGAGTACATCCACGGCGAGGTGTATGCGAACGTGTGGCAGACGAACAGAATTGCGCGCATCTCTCCCCAAACTGGTAAGGTCCTCGCGTGGATTGATCTGAGCGGGCTCATCGCCGCCGCCGGCGTTGAGGATAGTAATGCCGTTCTGAACGGGATCGCCTACGATCCCAAGGGCGACCGCCTCTTCGTGACTGGAAAGCTTTGGCCCAAGCTCTTCGAGATCAAGGTTGTTCCTCCGAAAGCAATCTCCTCTTCGACCTCACGTTAGTCGCCGAGACGTCGGGCCAATAAAGCACGTTGCCTTGAGCGTTCGCCTTGTTTATACACTGCAGCTCCGGCGACGAGCACCACTACAGTCATCACAACGATCTTCGAAAACGCAACCACAGGATGAGGCTCATCGGCAGAAGGGAATAGCGACAGTACAATCGTAGCGCTCGTCGAGACAACGCCCACGCCAGCCAGGCTGATTGCGGTTCGGCTGCCGCCAGGGAGACGAAAGGCATTTTCAGGGAAGGGCCTGGATTGAATGCGGATCACTGAGACAAACAGCAACAGATACGGAATAAAGTACGTGACGATACTCATGCTGACCAGCAAGTCGTATGCGCCGCGGACACTCGTTCCTGCCTGACTCAGCAGTCCGAAGAAGATCCCAGCAAGTCCATAAGAGATGAGCGCAACATAAGGTGTCTTCCAACGAGGATGCACCCGGCCGAAAATGGGGGGTAGGTAGTGATCGATGCCTGCGACGAACGGGAGCCGTGCGGTCGAGGAAAGAAAAGCAGCAGCCCCTCCGACGTTCGCCACGGCGACGAGGAGCGCCAGCGGCGCAACCAGGATGCCCACGCCTACCTTGCGGCACAGCAAATCAATAGCATTCATGAAGCCACTAAGTTCGCTGATACTGGTGGAAGGCAAAGCCACCAGCATCGCGGCTGTCCCGGCAATATAGCTGAAGGTGATGAAGACCCCGGCAATAAAGAGAGCCCGCGGAATCGATCGGCGTGCGTCTTCGATCTCTTCGCCCATGAACGACGGCAGCTCGCATCCCGCAAACGCAAAGAAGATTGTGGACCAGAACACCATGTTCCCCACGCTGGGGCGGGGCGCCATGTCGTGCAGCGTAAAGTGCGTGGCCGACCCGAAACGTAAGTACGATGCGAGACCGATCGCGACCAGTGTCAAGACTGGGACGATCATTCCAACAGCTCCGAGATTATTGATCCATTTCCCGATCTTCACGCTCACTACATTGAGAACAGTGATGAGTGCTAACGTAGCTGTGGTGAAGATCATGTAATAGGCGTGCGAACTTTGCAGATGTTGTCCCCAGCGTCCGGTAAAGAGCAGACTGCTTGCGGCGAAGTAGAGGACTGCAGGGAAGTAGGGCAGATTGCACATCCAGTAAGTCCAGCCGGCCATGAATCCTGTGAACTCTCCGCAAGCCTCGCGGGTCCAAACATACATGCCGCCCTCTTCTGGATAGCGCGAGGAAAGCTCGATCACACAACCCGCCAGAGGTAGAAAAAATCCGCACCACGCAACCAGCCAGATAACGATCGAGGATTGACCTGCGGCGGCAGCGCTGGCGATCCACCGCAGTCCGATCCCGCTGACGATATAGAACAGAATTAGGTCGCGCAGGCCGAGCGCTCGTTGCAGCTTCTGTTCTGCCATCCGGGAGCCTATTGAGCCCTAACGTTTGTTCTTCGTTGTAGGCCGCCTGTGTCTTCAAGCACGGCCATCGCCGCGTTTCGGCCGTTGATCGCGATTACGCTTCCCCCCGGATGGGTGCACGCTCCGCAAAGATAGACACCGGGCATTGGAGTACGGGCGGCGAAGCGGCGGTCCCACATATTGTCCGGCAGACACTCGCCCTGGAAAATGTGTCCCCCCGTGAGGCCGACTTTACGTTCGATATCGGGTGGTCCCAGCACTTGTGTATCGATCACTGCTTGGGGAATGTTCGAACAGTATCGTCCCAGAGAGTCGAAGACGGCGTTGCGAACGCAGTCGCGTTGGTTGTCCCATGAGCTCCCTGCAAACTTATACGGTACATATTGCGCGAAGATGCTCATCGTATGCTGACCTGCGGGAGCGACGCTCTGGTCATGTACGCTTTGGAAGTAGATCTCGCACCAAAGCTTCTCTGGCAGTTCACCCCTCTTTGCGGCGGCAAACCCCCCTTTCCACTCGGCGTGCGTGAGCGGCGCATTGATCTGCCCATAGTGGTGCGGCTCATTCAGGCCAGGCCGGGAGACGAAATTCGGCAGCTCCCCCAGCAGAACATTCAGTTTTACTGTGCAGCCTTCGATGGGCAGGCGCTCGATTCGCGCGCGAAACTCTGGAGCTGCAGTTCGCCCGAGAAGCCGAAGTGTAACCACCGGGTCCGCATTGGAAATCACAATGAAGCTCGAGATGCGCTCACCTCCCTCGAGCAAAACACCTTCGCCCGGGAGGATCTCGGCGACGGCTACACCAGTGGCTACTTGAGCGCCGGCCTCGCGTGCTGCATCGCATAGTAGGAATGAGACCATTCCCATTCCTCCCTCGACGTATCCCCACATCCCGGGCAATCCCCCCAAGCGGCCTGAGGCGTGGTGGTAGCGGATTGAGGCTGTTCCTGGGTCGAAGGGACTTGCATTCGTCCCAATCACTCCCTGACCTAGATAACCGTACTGCAACCGCTCGTCCTTCAAGTAGTGCGAAACAAACTCGACCATCGACCAGTGAAAGAGGACGTTGCGCCCCTCTTCGTCGTTTCCTAGACGCGTTTCGATCTCGTCCCGTGTCGGCGCATCTCCAATCCAGCAATCTCGTTCGCCAGCCGGCCGTAAGGCTTCGCGCAAACGGCGAATCACGTCGCACATCGCCCTCCAGCCATTCAGGTCACCTGGGGAGAGGCTGCGAATCTCTCGTTCGCAAGCTTCGTCGTCCTCCCATAGCTGGACACTGGAGCCGTCAAGGAAGGGCAGAAACAGTCCGTTGACTGCAGGAGTCCAGCGGAAGCCGCGCTCCGGCAATCTGAGCTCTTCCACGACAAGCGGATGGAGAAGTCCGGCTAGATACGCGCAAGGTGACATATTCACGCCGGGGAAAGGCTGCTCAATCGTGCAGGCGCCCCCAACTCTGTCGCGGCTCTCCAGGACTAAAACGCGTTTCCCGGCACGCGCCAGGTACGCGGCACAAGCGAGCCCGTTATGTCCCGCTCCCACGATGATCGCGTCCCAAGACTGGGAGGCAAGATCGGCAATGGGTGCTGGGAGTCCGATCTGGCCGAGAACAGCAGCGGTAGGCGGGGTCTTGATCGATTGCGCCAATGAGGGCTCCTTCTAAACGATGGAGAGTGGATGACGCTTGCCGGTCCATTGATTTTAAACAGGTGTGAAACTGCCCGCCGGGAACCGTTGCAGCTCTCTGTACACCATCATGAATGCCGCAGATATTCCTCGGCCGAATCCAATAACTTCGCAATGCCGTGCGTCGTGTCGACCTCGAGCTTGGCGTACCCAATCGGCTCAAACTCCCGCTTAACCCGCCGATACAGCGATACATCTCGATTTAGCGCAGGATGATCAGGATCGCCTTGGCTCAGACGGGCTTCCGCAACCTCTTCTGCGCAAGTCACGTGCAGAATTCGCCATCGCACTCCCGCGCGTTCCGCGGCACGAAGGACCTGCTCGATGTGCGCGGAGCGTGAGAACGTCCGGCCGTCAAAGAAGATGTATTCGACCCGTCGCCGCTGCGTCAGATAGGCAGCAGCGTGCACCATCGCCTGCAAGCAGATATCGTCTTGCTCCGAGGTGTAATCGGTGAGTGAACCAGGAAATAGAACACTGCGAACCCGGTCTTTGTTCAGCGTCGCAGCGTCCATGCGCTGATTCAGCGCATGGGCCAACGTACTCTTGCCGGTTCCCGGCAAACCGGCAAATAAAACCCAGGTCGCCATGCCTTACAGCATAGCGTCAGGGTACCTGAGGCACGAGTACGAGCTTAGCCTGCATTCGCAGCGATCACCTCATAGGGACGCATCATCTCATTGTCCTCATGTTCCAGAATGTGACAGTGCCAGACATAGCGGCCGGTGAATCCGGTGAAGGGAATGATGATCCGAGTCATGACGCCTGGATCGGCGCGCACCGTATCCTTCCAGCCAGCCTCCGTCGGATCGGGCGGGATCGCAGGACCAGTAAACCGCAGGCTTCCCTTGTCCTGAAACTCGAAAGTGTCGAAAGGCCTGCGGTCGAGAATCTGGAAGCGCACCAAATGTAAATGGATCGGATGAGAGTCTTCCGTCAGGTTCACCAGTTCCCAGATTTCTGTCGTGTCGATGACCGGCTTCTCCGTTACCGGCATATGCCAGGGAGTGTTGTTCAGGAGCATGCCCATGGACTGCTGGATGGGATCCATCCGTTCATCGAGCGTGAGGCGTCGCGTCTGGATCGCTTGACTCTCGTTGAGCCGCTGGAATGGCGGCAGTTTTTCCAGGCTTGAAGTGTCCTTCGGAGCTTTCGCAAAGGGCGCGTTGCTGCTGCTCGCGACTGTCTTGGCCGCAACTCGAAATTCCATAAACTCCAAGCTATCGCTGTGCAACACGATCTTCTCGCCCGCATGAGTGGTGAAATCGAAGATCAGATCCACACGCTCACCTGGCGCCATCACCACGCGATTGGCGGCGACTGGAGCTGCCAAGAACCCCTGCTCAGTCCCGATCTGGTGAAGCTCGAGTCCTGACCCGAACGAGAAACGATAAAAACGTCCATTGGATCCATTCATGATTCGAAAGCGATATTTCCGCGGTTCGACTTCGAGGTAAGGGAAGAGTTTGCCATTTACCAGGATTGCGTTCCCGAAGACCTCTGGAACCCAAGGCTTCTCGGGAGTTCCCGAGACTGGATAGTTGAGTTGGCCGTCAGGCCGCAAAAGGCGGTCAAACACAAGCAGGGGAATTTCGTGTTCTCCGCTTGGCAGCCCGAGCGAATCTTCCCAGTCGTCGCGAATGAAATAGAGACCTGCCAGTCCCGCATAAATGTTCAGCCGGTTAATTCCCATTGTGTGGTCGTGATAAAAGAGCATGCACGCGTCTTGGCGATTAGGGTAGTGATAGATCGCCGATTTGCCCGGTACATACCAGTCTTCGGGATAGCCGTCACTGGAAGCCGGAGTCTTGCCACCGTGTAGATGAATCACGCTTCGGACCTCCGGCAGGCTTGCATCCGCACCGTGCAGCGTATGATCGATCGGCAAGAAGTGTTTACCTGCTGGCAGTTCATTAGTCCACTCGACCAATATCCCTTGGCCGCTGCGCGCCTCGATCGTGGGACCGGGTGAGTTTGAATCAAAGCCCCACATGCGCGTCGGAGGAAGATCGCGATGCACTTTGCACTCGACCTGTCGCATTGCCATGCGGTAATACGGCAGTTTCTTCGAAGGGTTCTCTGGATCGGCACGAAGCTCAATGGCACGTGCGATCTGGGGAATGGCAAGCGGGTCGACGTACGGAGTCAGCGTGCCCGGATCGAGAATCGGAGCGGCCTGTCCCTGAGCTTGGCAGAGCACGTTGCGCTGGTTGACTGCAAGTCCTGTCGCCAACAGTGCGGAACCCTTCAGCAATCTGCGGCGCGTGATTGAAAACAAACTGGACTCCAAAAAAGAAGCAAGGCAATAGGAGAATTCGCTCCTGTGCCTTGCTTGTAGCTTATACGGATCAGGCGACAGCGCGATGCTTTACCGCCGGGCTGGTTCGCTGGTGGATGGGTCGAGATACAAAAAAGGCCACCGATTGAGATCGATGGCCTTTACAAAATCTCCGCGTTCTATAGGACTGGGATCGTGAATTGCTGCCCCGCCCGGATCAAATTGGGACTCGGAGCCGCCCCTTTGCCGAACGCCTCTATTTATCTGTGTCTAAGTAGGCAGGTTGTCCGGTGATTGGATCGAGAAACAATGCGCGATTGTGATCGGTCCTGTCAAAGTCAAACAGTCCGTTGAGCTTCCCAGCAATGGCGTCTGCGGAGCCATCGCCAATTCGCCCCAAGTTCCAGTTGTCTTCGATGAACCGCAGAATCGAGGACTGATCGGTCACGCGATGATCGACATAGTTGGCACGAGCATAGGGAGATATCACCAAGAGTGGCAGCCGTGGACCATATCCGCAACGGCCGTTCTGAATGGTACCTGCTGCATCCAGTGGCTTCGGAGTTCCACAATTGCCGGTTCCAAGCAACTGGTCGTCGGTTACGTTAGACTGATTTGCGATTGGGCCCATTTGATGGTCGTACCAGCCATCGGAGTCATCATAGGCGATGATCACCGCTGTCTCTTTCCACTCGTCAGATTTCTCCAGCGCATTGATTGTGTTCACCAAGAACTGCTGTTCATCCAGAGGATCAGAGTAGCCAGCGTGACCGTCCTCGATGGCGCGTCCCTTCAGGAAGCTGACTGCAGGCAGGTTGTGTGCGGCCAGAGCGTCCCAAAAGTCAGTGAGGTCATACTCGTGGTTGGCCGCGTCACCTTGATGCCCGATCATCGCGACGGAGGTCCTTGGCGTGTGATTAGGGTTCAACGTCGATTTCCAGTATTGAAAGAATGCATGGTGCGGGACGTAGTCGGTTGTGGTCAGTCCGGTGATTCCAGTGGACACCGCCGCGCAGTTGGCAAATCCACCCATGAACGATCCCCAAGTCACGCCGGCATCGTTCAGCAGGTCGCCCACGTTCTGACCCGACATCGCAATCTGCGTCCTGGTTTTGCTCGAGCACACATCGCCGGCAGGATCCGGGTCGCCGATTACGGCTCCGCTTGTAGCGCCCCCGGCAATATTTCCGGCGGCTGAAAGACCATTCGTGATGGCGCCTTGAAAGGTCGTTCCGGCCACCAGATTCAAGAGCCCCGGTGTTGACGGACCGAAGGTCGTACCGAACGAGTTGTCGCTCATGGCGAAGTGTTGCGCATAATTCCAGAGCGCCGTGACCGTGTTGCCGTCGTAGTAGCCCATTGTGCTGTTCGGTCCGAGGACTCCGTCTTTACAGCTAAACGGGTTTCCGTTCGGCAGCGTCGCCGTGAAACGATCCATCAGGCCCCCGTGAAAGGCATACTGTTCATCACCATAGCCATGGTCCTCGTCGCAAGTGTTGGGGTTGCTGCGATCGATGCGAAACGGATTTGTCCCATTGGGATTGTTTGTGAGCAGCCCTGCACTGACAAGATTGTTCACACGAGGGGTACCCTCTTTGGGCTTTCCGAAATACTGAGTACCGTTCTTATTGGCGGCGGCGTGGGGGTAGGTACCGAAGTAGTGGTCGAACGAAATGTTCTCCTGGAAAATCACAACGACATGCTTAATGGGAGTTTTTGCGGGGAAGTCATCTCTGTCGGCTTGCGCTGAGGCTACTGTTACTAGCCCTACACAGAGCGTTGAGGCGAGCGTGATCGATTTTGCGACGAAAGCACGATCCATAGATTCTCCTTCGAATTGAACCTTGAAGTCACAGGGCCTTTTTGACTTGCGGAAGAGGGCCGGAGCAAGCAATGGCCTCCGAGAGCCCGCCACAAGTAATTAATCCCGAATCATTTCCAAGTGATGAATCAAGTGTTAAATCTGGACGTCGAGGCCAAACGAACAAACACGAGTAACGGGGAATTGTTTGGGGATAGGTAACTGGGGAGTTAGCGCATGGCCAACTCGGCAGGGTAGGTCAAAAGCAAACAACTTTACAAAAATAGAAAAGGCCACCGATTGAGATCGATGGCCTTTCACTACCTCTCTGTTTCTAGAGGGCGGGGATGGTGATTTCCTGCCCCGCCCGTATCAAATTAGGATCGGAAATTTTGCTTGCCTCGGCAATCTTCCTATAGTTGTTTGGCGACCCGTAAAATCTTTTGCTGATGTTCGAAAGATTGTCGCCGCTTTTTACGGTG
>DASYBJ010000261.1:0-7444 GCA_036500845.1 Acidobacteriaceae bacterium | reverse complement strand
ATCAGCAATGACCACGGCGATCTCGCCCGCAAGAAGCCAATGAATCCATAATAGTCACCCGCCACTGCCCTGGCTGGATACATTCGCGCTGCGAACTCATATCCCGCTACCCGTGGAATGGAGCGAGGCAGGACGTCTTGTTGCACCTCTGCAGCCAACTGAATTTCGCTTGCAAGCTCGTCGCGCTGCCTCTCGGCAACCTCCGCCAGTCGTCGTCGCTGCGCTCCCAGTTGGTTCACAACCGCGACAACGAAGACATATCCGAGAAGGATGGCCGCATACCTCGTTAAGTTTCGGGTGTCGAGATCACGCGTGGGGCCGACAAGATCATACAGAGCCAGGCAGACGACCGAAAGCGCAAGACTGATACGAAGGGGGTGTATTAGAGCGCTCAGCGCAAGTGGCAGGAAATACAGAGAAGCGAGCGAAATCGAAGCCACCGACTTGTCCGCGTAGGCTACGGCCGAGATCCCCGCCATCACCACAACGGTGAGAACGAGAACACTCATCCGTTCATTGATGTAGGGGCCTTCGGTGGTGACCCTACGAAGAATAGTCGACCATTGCAAGGGCGTCATAGCGTCAGTGGCCAGCAGTTTCAAAATACATATGCGGCCCCCTCCCAGAGCGAACCGCTCGCACTCTTTTACGAGAGCAATTGCTCTAGTTTTTCGATGGTATATTCAAGCTCGTCGATGTGGGCCGGATCAACCGCCTCTGAGGCGTCGGGATCTATAACAAGTTTAGGGTTAGCCTTCACGGCTGCGATTGATTGCTCCCGCCCTTCAATTCGTTTTCTAAGTGCGGCACTAAGCTCCTCGATCTCAGCTTTTAACATGCCCGCAAGTTTAACGCAGTGGGCTCTACGAACATGGGCTCTACGTCGATTTGCGCAGAGCGATTCGGGTCCTATCCAGGCGAACTTTGGACTTCACGCACCCACCCAGCTGTACCCTCGGCTTCTCGTGCCGTAAGCATCCCGTATTCAAATCCCCAGAGTGCAGCCATCGCGACCAAGAACAAGTTTGTATGGCCGATGAGTACGCGGAGAAAGGCGGCAAAGGCCATGTCTAAGGAAACAAACAGCATGGCTAGTGGGCGTGAGTTGTCGATGCTCTGCTTAGCGCCTGACATGAGAAATTAATTCCCACAGGTCAACGTTCGCCCCGTTCGTCTCATCCAACTCCGCATCGAGATGTTTCTCGTCCGGCTGTGACTCCGAATCAGAAGTGCAACCGAAGTTCATTTCGAGCAATCCGAAGTGACACGTTTTCGTGCGGGAGCAACGGGCTTAGAGCTGAGACCTGTTTCGCACTTCAATCCTGCTGCCCCCGTTATACGGAGTCTTCCTTTACATCAGTCTCGTGCAAGGAGATGTTGGAGGAGTCGACGATGCGCCCGAACTCGTCGGATGAGATCGTGGTCGTATCCAACTACTTACAATTAGCAGCGGTCTTCACTCGGTGGTCGCTACGGTGGATCGACGAAGTCGGTGGTCCGTGCACGATTTGTCTACTTTTGACAGCACACTGAGTATGGCCTCGGGAGCGTCTTTCAATCTCAGACGGAATCGTAGCCGCGCTAGAGCTTGAATAGATGCTTGCAAACATCGCCCCAATCGAACATGCATCCGGGCTTTATGGTCCGATGGGCTCAACCCATTGCAGACCGCCCAAGCCTCACCCCATCGTGGGTGTGACCTAGGTGCTTCCTGCGTGTTCGGGGTTGAAGGCGAACAAACGAAACAAGGAGCTTCCCATGCCAGCGCAGAATGATCAGAAGTCTGTGGCAGTCCGGCCCAACGAGCAACAGGGGTCATCGATGCAACGTAGCTCTAATCAAACCGGCATCTCTTCCAAGAGAAGATCTCCCTTCCTGGGGTTCGGGATTACACCGCAGGAATTTCTTAGCAGCAACCCGTTCTCCCTCATGAGAAGAATGACTGAAGAGATGGATCGCGTGATCCAGGAGTTCGGTCTGGAACGTGGTGAAGGCAACAGAACGGGATGGTCACCCGCCATCGAAGTCACTGAACGGGATGGCAAATATAGTGTCCACGCTGAACTTCCGGGTCTATCACCCAATGATGTGAAGGTCGAAGTCACCAACGATGCGCTCGTGATTCAGGGAGAGCGCAAAGTTGAGCACAACGAGGAAGATGGAGGGGTGCAGCGAACAGAGCGGCAATACGGACTCTTCTATCGAAGCATTCCTTTGCCTGAAGGAGCAGATGTTGATCACGCTAGCGCGAAGTTCCAGAACGGAATGCTTGAAGTCATAATCCCGGTCCCACAACAAAAAGAACAACGGCGTTCGATTCCGATTGAGGTCGATACCAAATCGCAGTCCGACGCTCAAACGAAGGCTGCCTAAAAGCAGAGGCCCTGCAGCGTGTGAGCGGGCGGCAGGGCCTCAATTCAAAGTCCCGGATAGAAGAGCTTAGAAGGAATTCGAAGAGGGCTGATTGCGTTGCTCAAGGAGGAAATCTGTCCGCTGTCTTGCGTGTTGGAAGCGAAATGAGTTCGACCTGAAACAGAACACGGAGGTCTTGCCATGAAACTTCATCAAGGCTTCTTATTGACAGTGGTCGGCCCTTCTTTTTCTATCCCAGCGCCGGCACGGAAAGTCGAGACCGACTGTGACCACTGTGTCAAATTCGAGCAATATCACACCTATTCCTGGGGACATGTTCATGCCACGGACCCTCTGTTCGAAGGGCGTATTCGCGACGCAGTGGGCCGTGACCTTCAGACCAAAGGATGGCAACTGGTCCCATATGGCGGCGACGCTACGGTGACGGCTGTCGCAGTGAAGAAAAATAAGGCCGAATACCCCACCTTTATAGCCCGGCTGTAGATGGCATGGATGGGGCCCGACGACAACAGTCGAAGACATCCCGGTTGGAACCCTGGTCGTCGATATCTACGACACTAGTTGACTGCAACTCGTGTGGTGCGGATTGGCGCATGAGCAGCTCTCCGACAAGCCAGAGGAGGACACACAGAAGCTCCAAAAGGCTGTGGATAAGATGTTCGACAAATTCCCGCCTCGAGCATAGCCGCTGGACTGCCGAAGTCGCCGTCAGAGCATTTCAGATTGATGGCGGCTTCAGGAAAACCTATGTATCGCCATCAACACAGAAAGGAGGAAGGCGTGAACGTACTAACTACTACCTATACTCGCTCTGCGGGCTGGTCCATCTTCCTGGGGGTCTTGCTTCTTCTGGCGGGACTGTTGGCCATCGTTGTGCCGTTCTTTGCCGGTATTGCAGCCAGCATCTTTTTTGGATGGCTGGTGCTGTTCGCCGGCATTGCACACCTGATCTATGCATGGTCGGAGCGCGGAGCCGGCGCCATTCTCTGGCAGATTCTTATCGGGCTCGTATATGTGATCGCTGCTCTTTACATGCTGGTGCTGCCTGTCGCCGGAGTGGTTGCGCTCACGCTGGTACTTGCCTTCTACATCGCGGTTGAGGGAATCTTCGAACTCGTCGTTTTCTCTTTTCTTCGGCGGCTTCCGGGAGCGGTCTGGTTCCTCGTAGATGGTCTGGTCTCGTTATTGCTTGCAGGCCTTATCTTTTTTCATTGGCCGTCGAGTTCACTGTGGGCCGTGGGGACGCTGGTCGGGATCAGTCTGCTGTTTAGCGGCATCGCCCGGTTGACGTTGGCAATGCGTCTGCGGACAGCCTGAAGAGAAGGAAGGCCCAATATAAGGATCGTCCGCACAAAAAACCTACTTCCGGCCAGAGGAGTTCTAAACCGTTCTGCTGCTCCAATTGCCGATGGCGGCATATGTCACAAGGCCCGAAAGCCCGCAGTTGACGGAGCTTCTCTCGGATGCAAACGATGAACCGCTTAAATTGGCTGAGGATGCGATGATGCCAAGGCCCTCATCTTGAACGATGCGAATTGGGTGACGCATGCGCTGATGCTGGCCAGAGTCAAGGCACATGTGGACAACATGGCCCTGATCATCGAGAAATTGAGTAAAGCCCAGAAGTCTGGTTCTGAATTGCACGAGCAGGCGGTAAATCAGATGCTGCCTCTGGTAAAAGAGTTATCGACCAACACTACGGCCGCAATCAACTATTTAAACCAGAACAAGACCCGTCTCATCTCTGAGGCATACACACAATATCTGAACAAGAATGCGGAGACGGCTCACCAATTGTCTGCAATAATCTCATCCTTGCTCGAATACGAAAGGAGTAAGGCGGAGAATGAAAAACTGAGAAGCGAGCTCGTCCTTTCCGGAGCACCCACCCCATGAGTCGAGACATCGATCACACGCCCGCCTTGCTTTTCGATCTTGACGGCACGCTCATCGACAGCGTCTATCAGCATGTGCTTGCGTGGCACGAGGCGCTGGGAGAGTTAGGTCTCTCCCTGGCCGTGTGGCGTATTCATCGCCGCATCGGCATGAGCGGCGGTTTGCTGGTGCAGGCCCTCGGCCGGGAGATCGGCCATCGCGTGACTCCAGAACTGGCTCAGGAACTTCAAGATCGACATGCCGCAGCGTTCGAGCGTATCAAGGAGCGATTCAGCCTCTCCCGGGTGCTCGCGAACTCCTGAAATAACTGAGCAGAGCGAAGGCCCTCTTTTGCAATTGCAACCAGCGGGCGCCGGGAGGGAGCCCGATCAGCTGTCGAAAGATTGGGAGTAGGACCGGAGGTCCCAGTTATCACACGGCAGGAAGTCCAACGAGCGAAGCCAGATCCAGATCCATTTCTGGGTGCGGCCCAGCGACTCAATGTGCCCATCACGAGAGCGATGGTCGTTGGCGTCAGTGTCTGGGACCTATTGGCAGCCCGGAGAACTGGGTGTTTAGGAACAGGGCTGCTCTCGGGCGGCTATGGAAAAGAAGAACTGGAGCAGGTAGGTGCCCATCGCGTTTATCAGGATCCAGCAGACCTACTAAGTCACCTTGATGAAATAGGCATCCAGATTGTGGACTGAGTAGACCCTGAGGTGGACCGTGGCGAACAAAATACTTACTCTCGCATCCGAATTCAAGGACCTGCGATCCAAATGGCAAACCCTTTCGCTTTATGAGAGATTCGAGCAGACAGTCGTTGCCGTCCTCATTCTAGTGATCGCAATCATCGTGGCGATCGCTACCTGGCAACTGCTGTTGCATACACTCAGGCTTGTCGGAAGCCACGTGGTCAATCCTGGCGATCCGCAGGCCTTCCAAAGCCTCTTTGGCATGGTGCTCACCGTGCTCATCTCGCTTGAATTTAAACACACCCTGCTGGTCGTCAAACATCATCGCCGCGCCATCGTCCAGGTGCGCGCCGTTGTCTTGATCGCGCTGCTCGCCCTGGTTCGCAAATTCATCATTCTCGATCTTTATCAGACCCCTCCAAGCGTCGTTGTGGCGCTTGCCGGAGCAGCGCTCGCTCTTGGAATCGTATTTTGGCTGGTCGGCAATCCCGAAGTGGAGCAGGAAGAGGAGTTGCAGGAGTAAATCGCCGAGGAGCACGAGCGTCGGAAGCATACGAATTGCCTCACGAGCCCAAAGCCTTCAAGGAAAGGAGACACCATGAACAATACTCAACAGATCACCGACAACCTGCTCATCGACATGGATGCAGCGCCCCGTCGCTACTTCGGACAATCCCTCCGGATCGACAGGCTCACTTTCGCCCGATCGCTGCTCATGGCATGTCTGGCACTAATGTTTGTATGCCTCTCAATGACCTCATCTGCGCAATGACCTTATCTGCGCAGCCGGTGGCGCTTAATCCGCCCCAGCACTGGGCTGTTTGCTGTTTAAAGCTCTGTTTTTGGGTACGTGGTGCCCGTTGCAGGCGTGGCAAGTACCCTCGGCTTCCTGCTCGTCACCACGTGCAAGGCTGGTATTCGAAGCCGAAACCGAAGAGTAGTTCCAATCTTCGCTTCTACCAGCAGGATCATACCGGATGAGGCGAGTGGAATTGCCGATTACGAGGATCGTGCTGAGGTTGTGTAAAATCGCGGCAATGATCGGGTTAATGGAACCTGCCGCGGCGAGATACAGACCGATAGAATTCGTACCGAGCGCCAAGCCATAATTCTGACGAACCACGGTCATTGTTTGGCGGCTGATGTCCACTACAGAAGTGATCTTTCGAAGATCGTCTGCGGCCAGAGCGACGTCCGCACTTTCGAGTGCAACATCGGAACCACCCGTTCCCATGGCAATGCCCACATCCGCGAGAGCGAGTGCCGGCGCGTCATTGATCCCGTCACCAACCATCGCGACCTTGTGGCCGTGGTCGCGCAATTTTTGGATGGCGTCAAATTTGTCTTGCGGCAGCAGCCTTGAGCGCCATTGCTGAATGCCGACCAGGCCTGCAACTCGCTGCGCAACCGGCTCCGCATCACCCGTTAGCATGACTAGCCGGTTGATTCCGGCCTTTCTTAGTTGAGCGATAGATTCTCGTGCCTCTGCGCGAACCGGCGCCGAAACCGTAATGATGCCGGCTAGATTGCGCTGATGAGCAACGTACATGGCGGTTTCGGCATTTCCAGCGTATTCACCGTACTGACTTGCCGCAGCCTCCGCAATCGGCACCCCGTATTCTTCGAGCAGCCGTTCGTTCCCAACCAATACTTCGTCTTCATCCGTCCAGCTTCGAACTCCCCGGCCTGGAAGGATCTCGAATTGATCGTCTTGCCCTGCAGGAGTTACTTCCTGTTCCGCCGCCCGCTTCGTGACAGCCAGAGCGAGAGGGTGTTGCGAATGCCGCTCAACGCGCGCGGCCATCTCCAAAACCTGCCCGTCCGTGTATCCGGGGTTAGAGGAGAGGACCCGCGTGACGCCGGGTTGGCCGTCTGTCAATGTCCCGGTCTTGTCAAAGCAGACCGTATCCACCTTTGACATCGCTTCCAGGTGAGTTCCACCTTTGATCAAGATTCCACGGCGAGCCGAGTTTCCGATAGAAGCGCTGACTGCGGTTGGAGTTGCCAAGCCGGCAGCACACGGGCAAGCAACGAGCAACATCGTTAACGCTCTGCGCGGATCGCGCGTGACCAGGAAGACTAACAAAGCTGCTGCAAAGGAAGATGGCACGACCCGCTTTGCAAAGGCATCACCAACGGTCTGGATGTGGGGCCGCAAATTCTGTGCCTGTTCGACTCGCTCGATCAGCCGCCCGACCACAGTATCTGAGCCTATTTCCGTCACCCGGAGCCTGATTTGACCCGCTACCAGGATCGTGCCCGCATACACCGAGTCGCCGGCGGTGCGGCTGACCGGCATGCTTTCGCCGGTAATGGGCGCCTCGTTAATGGCCCCGGATCCCTGCTCGATAATTCCATCCACTGCAATACGCCGGCCCGCGCGGACCACGACTAGATCGTCCACCTGTACTTCGTCCAGGCGCATACTTACTTCAATCCCGTCGCGTACAAGCCAAACCTCATCGTCTTCCGTAGAAAGGAGCTGACGGATCGCCTTTCGC
>DASYBJ010000260.1:0-7810 GCA_036500845.1 Acidobacteriaceae bacterium | reverse complement strand
ACAGCGTTGCGAGGGAAAATCGGGCCAGACGAGGCGGAATCCGAAGGCTGTGGCGGGTCCCCAGTCAAGGATTTCAACGAAGTATGGCCCGATTTTGACCGCAACCCGCAGGGACGGGGCAGATTTTTCCGATTGCTTGGTCACTCGTCGCTAACATACACCCGGTATGCGTCTCTCCTCGCTCTCGCACTCAGCAAAATCTGCTCCCGTCGCTGCCGTCTTATTAGTGTTAACAGGCCCGAGCCTACCAAGGACGCGGTGGAGAGACTCGGCCGCCATTCGTCTCTCTCCAAGCTTGTTGCATGCAAACGATGAGGTTGCGACTCTGCTCGCAGCGTTGTTTCCGCCGAGGGTCACTGCTGAATCGGTTGCGCCACCACGATAACCGATACAGGGAAAGTTCGAGCCATTTGGCCAGCCACGCAAAGATGCCATGGTGTTTGCGGTAATAGAGCAGTGTACTCCGCATCCGCCATCGGATGAGTTGCGCTCCGGAAGACGACATCTCCAGACTCTTGATCTGACGCGATGATTCGCCACCGACATGGATGACCACTATATCCGGCCAATACCAGACCTGGTATCCGGCAGCCTTGATCCGGCAGCAGAGGTCGACCTCCTCCGAATACAGAAAAAAGTCCGGGTCAAAGAATCCGACCTGCTCGAGCACTTCGGCACGGATGATCGAAAAGGCGCCCGGTACCCAATCGACCTCGGCCGGCACCATCGGGTCGGCCCAGGTTCGGTCGAAGTGCCCGAAGAGACGCGACTTCGGATATTTCGCCGCAAATCCCGTAAAGACGAATACGTCCGTGAAGATGCTCGGAAACATGCGAGCCGAAGGCTGCAAAGAAAAATCGCGTCCAACGAGCCTCCCGCCTCCAAGGCCAACGCGTGGCTCTTGGTCCATGTGCTGAACAGCGTTACGCAAAGCATCTTCGCGGAGGAAGGCGTCGGAGTTGAGAAGGACGATATAGCGGCCTCGGGCCACTTCGAAAGCCCGATTATTGGCTGCCCCGAATCCAAGGTTCACTTCGCTTTTGATCAAACGTACCGAAGGGAATTCCTCCTCAATCATCTCGATGGAGCCGTCCCGTGAATTGTTGTCCACGATCAACACCTCCAGACAGAGACCGTCGGACTCGCGTTCAATCGACTGAAGGCACTCGCGCAGAACTTCCCGTGTATTGAACGAGACAATAACAACCGAGATGTCGAACACTCCACTACCCACCTGAGGTATTCAATATAGTACTGCCCTATGATCAGGGGCTTTGAGATTATTGGTTACACGTGGCGGGTGCCCCATGTCTCGATTTTGAGACCTGGGTTTGCCATGTTCGTTACGGAGCTTCCTTGAGGAACTGTCAGCCTCCATTATGACGTTGAAGGCGCAGACACTTGACATTCACCAATCGGGAACCGAGTGAATCCCTCGTTGTTTCACATCCACTGGGCAGGCTCGACACCGCCCGCGCTCTTGATTCGTCACACCGGTAAGAGAGTTTCCGCCTCGAAGGCTTTCGCCTACATGCTCGCCGGCGCTGTCGGCTGCTTTTGCGAAAGCTCCGCCGTAATGGGCGGGTGCGTGGTCTGTTTGTGGGACTTCCGCAAAAACCAACGTTCCACTCCATACCAACTCCCAAGAGCCAGCATGAGGGTAGGCGGCGTGCCCAAGAGAAAGAGCATGAATGGATTCACGGTATGGCCTCTCCATTGAACGATCACCTGTAGCACAGGGAACGCATATAGGTACGTACCGTAGGAAAGATCACCGAAACGAGCGGCGTTCAAGTGCGGAATTGCCGGATGATATGCGAAGGCAAAGACGAGATAGCTGCCAGCGATTGGAAATAACAGCGTCCAGCCGTGCGGCACCACTGCCGCTATCCCAAGGAGTGCTACACATAGAACGATCCAAGCGGATCTGAGAGGGACCCAGTCGCAAATTCGGTAGAACAAAACGCCTGCCAAATACATCGGAAGCAGCCTGCCCCAGAAGGGGGGAAATCCGAAGATAACTCCGAAAATCTTTCCTCCCGGATGCCAACCGGACAGACTAAAGAACATGCTAAGTGCAACGGATGCGGCAAATAAGGTGCCAAGCACAATCTTCGACCGCAAGAACCCAGTAAGACTTAGAAATGCGACTCCGATATAGCACCAAAATTCATAAGAAATAGACCACAGCGATCCGTTGATGACATTCGGGGCTGGATTATGCGAAAAGGCATGCTGATACGGAAACTCCCTCAAGACCAATGTATATGCCACAACATTCGTTGCATTGCGGACGAAGCTACCGGTCGGAAACCCAGCCCGACCTATGGGAAAGAAAGCAACTAGGGTAAAGAGGGATAAGACGCAGAATGCTGGATAGATCCGGAAAACTCTTTTTTTTAGGAACGACCCTAAGGACGCGGACCGTTCCGCGCTCGAGGCAATCAGAAAGCCACTCACTATGAAGAATAGGTCCACAGCAATTCGACCGCCGGTCACTTGTCCCCGGGTCAGCAGCAAGAATGGTTCGCGGGCTTCCGATCCAGTCCCGAGCGGATATGCGTGAGAAAAAATTACTAGTAAAGCAAGGGCAAGGCGGACGAAGTCAAGGTTGTTGTTCAGCTGAGAAAAAGGCCTCATCATGGTATCGCTCTCTTCAGTTCCACCGCAGCAACCCTGAGACGGACGAATTGGTCGACCTAGACGAATGGTGAGCTGTTTGCGGGTGGAGATTTGAGCTGCTAATGACCGAGCACATCATGAGTCTACTGCACGCGCCTGCAGCGAACAAGGCGACCTCGATCGAATGACGGCGAGTTCGGTCTCCGATTCGAGCCGGGCTCCCCTCGGAATCTGCTCCGCTATTCCTTGAATTGGACACTGGTCGAAACGCGTTCCGCTCCTTCAGCCTGAGGAAATTCGTTCCCGCGGCTCGCCGCCGATAGTGCGAAATACAGATGTGCGTCTAAGACCGGAATCCATGAGCAAGCCTTCCTGCCATGCTGAGAATCGACCCCTCTCTTTAAAAGCCAACTCAGAGGAGAATCCTCTTGGGCGAACAGCTCAGGGCAAAAGTCATCGGAACGTCACTTGCGCCCCAGCCAGTGGCGCAAATTGACCGTCGGCCAAGGCTCGATTCGCATTCAGAAGGCGGAGCCGATCTGGGAGGAACGCTCGGATCGTACGAAGAAGTTTTGCGGGTTCCTGGGCAAACCCGCCCGAGCGGCTGAAACAAGAGCCAACCCAAAACACTCAGGGTAGGCCGCCCTTAGTTGGACAAGCAAACTGTGCTCATCTGCTCAGTCGTTGCGTACCCCTTTTCCGGCGGGATTTGCCTCGAAGTGATGAACAAAGGCGTAAGACACAAAAGTTATGTGCCTGCTCAAACGTGCTCAAAATGGTAACATTACGCGGTTTTTTAGCGAATTGTTCCGTTTGATGTTTGAGTTTCACCTGATCGTGTTGTAGAGTACAACAAAATCAATCGAAACAGCTTTGCCGTTGTACGTGAGTAGTGCCGTGTCTGTAGCTCCGTAGTCTGCTCATGTGCAACTTTTGTTTGCCCCCTATACCTAATTGGATAGGGGGTCAAAGTCGGACTGCGGTCCTATACTCCACTCAACAGCCCTGGTGCGGATGAAGTAGGAACTCCTTCGGTTTGCGTATTTCGCACGCCGCAGGTGGGGTGTTGTTTGCGCGGGGGCAATAGAGCAATCACGCCATAGCTCCGTGCTTTGGTGCTCGACAGAGCGCGTTTTGAATGAGAACGAAGAACTGTTTTTCTTGAAGGATTGTTCGACAGTGCATTTTTTTTGTTCAGTCGAATGGGTCTATCTCCTCGGTTTTTCTAGTGTGATGGGTTTCGCGAGTAACGCTGCGCAATGAAGAAGGCGGCTCGCGGGACGACCTGAATCTGAAATCGAGGAGTTATCAGATGTCCAACCTCCGGTGGACGCGTAGGCTATTAGTGTCTCTTTCTCTTCGGCCAGTAAAATGGCTGACCGTAGTAACCCTTCTTCTCCAGTTCTTGGCCGTTTCAGGCTACGCACAAACGACAACCAATTTCGAGATTGGAACTACTGCTCAACGGACCGGTGTAAAGCACCTTGGCATCAACATCACTGGGGAGGACACTTACGACTCTGCCCAGATGATGAAGAACCTTTTTTACCAATCCCCCGGCTTCGAGGGAGAGATTTGGCAATCCATCTTGAAGTGTGTGGCAACCACACCGACCACTTGCCAGGATCAAGACGTTTGGGGTGGTTGGCCGGCAAACTTTCTGCAGGGCGCAACTTTCGAGTTCATTTATGGGGCGGCCAAAGGAAAGACGGGAACTATCACGTCGAGCACGGCGCCTAACTATAAAGCGAATGTCGGTGCCACGCTAACTTTCTCTTCACCGCTCTCGCCGGCTCCGGCGAATGGCGATTACTTGATCGTCCGGATGACGAAGCCTGGCAATGCGCAAGCGGGTTGGGCAGCGAATGCGTCCGGTGGAGCGACATTCTCGACAGACACCACGGATATTGCATCCGACTCCCCCGGCAAGCAGGCTCTTTCTGTTTCGGCTGCAGGAAGCGGCCAATCGGCATCGGTAAGCCAAGGATTCGATACCACCAACGGACGTTCGTTCGTGCAGCTCAAAGGTACATACACGCTTGCGTTTAAGGCCAAAGGACTCGGAGGAAATAACCAACTGAATGTGTCCCTCCAACGTCTGGGGACGGCGCATGGGACAGAGAAATTTCTCGACCAAAACGTGAGCTTGACGGGTCAATGGCAGGATTACAGCTATAGTTTCACTGCCAATGAAGATGGAACTTACGTCGGGCCAGTCTTAGTAAATTTCTCTGTCAACGGCGCGAGCATGTACCTGGATGACGTGTCCTTGACACCCGCATCCACAGCGGAGAATCCCAGCCCGTTCCGCGATGAAGTAGTTGCCAGACTAAAGACGCTGCAGCCCGGTGTGCTCCGGTACATGAATCAAAGCATGTTGGGCAGCACCATCGATAACATGCTGGCCGTTCCGTTTGCCCGTCAACGATCTGGATTTGACGAAGGTATGACGGAACAGGACTCGATCGCGATCGGCTTGCCCGAGTTTCTCTCTCTCTGTCAGACGGTAGGGGCGGAGCCCTGGTTCACAGTGCCAGCAATGGTATCGCCGACTGAGATGCAAGACCTGATTCAGTACCTGGCAGGCGATGCCTCGACTCACTATGGGGCTATACGCGCGGCCCAGGGACAGAGCCAGCCGTGGACATCTGTCTTTCCTATGATCCATCTAGAGCTCGGCAACGAGATGTGGAATGGAGGCGCGTTTTGGGGCCAAATCATGCTCGACAATACAGCCTACGGGAACCGCGCGGCCACGATCTTTGCTGCAGCGCGTGGGACGCCAGGATATGACCCGAGCAAGTTCGATTTAGTCCTCAGCAGCCAGGCAACAAATATCGGTGTGACATCCTCTGTAACTGCAAATAGTTCGGGGTACGATTCCGTCGACGCGGCTCCCTATCTCTTCTGGACCGTCAACGATTATTCGTCAAACGAGTCCATTTTCGGACCGATGTTCGCGCAACCCGAGCAGGTCGATTCAGCCTCGACCGGTTACATGGCACAAACAGTACAGGCGGCCGCCAGCGCAAGCACTCCAGCCAAAGTTTCGGTGTACGAAGTGAACCTCGGAACGGTTTCAGGCAACCCGGCGCCGCAAAACGTCATAAATCAGGTCACCGCAGGGACCGGGTCAGGGATTGTGGTCGCCGAACACATGCTCTTGATGATCCGCGATCTCGGCATCACAATACAAAACCTGTTTTGTCTGCCCGGCTGGATCAACGGATTTAGCTCGGGTGGTACAGTCCCGCTCTGGGGTTCGGTCATCGATATGGGCGGCCAGACGAATCTCAGCCGGCCCACCTTCCTGGCGGAGGCCTTGGCCAACAGCGCCATCATGCCCACCGAGTTGACGATAAAGACAACCGGTACCAATCCGACTTGGAACGAGGCGGGATCGAGTCCCAACGCTTCTGTGAATCAAATTCAGTTGGCCAACGCCCATTACCTTCAGGCCTTCGCCTTCACGAACGGTACACAAAAGAGCGTTGTCGTAATCAATCTGAGTCGAAGCGGGTCGCTGCCTGTCAGTTTTTCCGGGGCGAACGCACCGTCCGGCTCGGTGTTGATCAGTCAGCTTACTTCGACCAACATCACCGATAACAATGAAAGCCTTACCTCCAATAATCCGGTAGTGCATACCACCCAAACCAATGTCAATAATTTCAATCCGGCCACGCCGTACTCTCTGCCACCTTTCTCGATGACGGTGTTCCTTTGGCCGGGTTCGACCCTTCCATCGAGCACAACCTCGCTCACGGCGAGCCCAACATCCGGCCCAACCGGGCAAAATGTCACATTGACAGCGACGGTAAGCGCCCCGTCTGCTACCAATACACCGACCGGAACGGTCACCTTCTATAACGGAACAACGAGCCTCGGTACGGGCTCGTTGAACTCCAGTGGAATCGCGACCTTCTCCACGACGGCATTGCCCGCAGGAGCGAACTCCATCACCGCGTCCTACGGTGGAGATAGTAACAACTCAGGCTCTACGTCGTCCGCGGTCACCGTGAACATCGGGGCCAGTAAGGTTCCGACTACTACAGCCCTGACTGCTTCGCCAATTCAAAGCAATACGGGACAGTCGGTCACTTTCACTGCCACCGTCACTCCGAGTAGCGGTACCGGCATTCCTGCCGGTACCGTTAGTTTCTTGAACGGCGCAACCAGCATCGGCACCGCGACTTTGAATCCCAGCGGTGTCGCTACTTTCAGTACAACAACACTTCCACTAGGAGCGGATTCTATATCCGCTTCCTACGCTGGATCCACGAACGACGCATCCTCTGTGTCTGCCGCTGTAACGGTCAATGTTACGCAGGCCGTCGTAGCCACTACGACCACCCTGGTCGCCTCTGCGACCCAGGCAACGCCTGGTCAGAACGTGACATTGACCGCTACAGTGACGCCACAGTCGGGTTCGACCCCGTCGGGTACGATCACATTTCTGGATGGCACGACAACCCTGGGCACTGGCACTTTGAATTCCAGCGGCGTCGCGTTATTCAACACCACCACTCTTCCTACGGGCGCAAACTCAATCACAGCTTCCTATGCGGGAACTACAAGCAATTCGAAATCTGTTTCTTCGGCCGTGACCGTCACCATAGCGCAGCAGACCGTAACTACCACAGCAGCACTGGGCGCTTCGCCTACCCAAGTCGAAATTGGTCAGAGTGTGACCTTCACGGCCAAGATCACGCCGCAGTCGGGTACGGCAGCCCCGACCGGCAGCGTTTCTTTCCTGAATGGAACAACGCCCTTGGGTGCGGGAACACTCAACCCGAGCGGAGTTGCAACATTCAGTACCACATCCCTCCCCGCTGGGATTGATTCGATCACAGCATCCTATGGTGGCGCCTCTGGGTTCGGTGCGTCAGCCTCGGCAGTCGTGACGGTCACGGTTGCCCAACCAACACCGACGCCGACGCCAACACCAACCCCGACGCCGACCCCAACACCGACGCCGACCCCAACACCGACCCCAACACCGACGCCGACCCCAACACCAACACCAACGCCAACACCGACGCCAACACCAACGCCAACACCGACGCCAACACCGACGCCGACCCCAACCCCGACGCCGAGCCCAACCCCGACCCCGACGCCGACGCCAACGCCGACCCCAACGCCAACGCCAACGCCAACGCCAACGCCAACGCCAACGCCAACGCCAACG
>DASYBJ010000259.1:0-6341 GCA_036500845.1 Acidobacteriaceae bacterium | reverse complement strand
GAACTGTTGGATAAGCGGACGGACCTCAATGCCGCAGTACTCGATCGCTTCCGCGAGGAGCTAAGGTTCTCCCAACAAGCGAAGCTTAGCGATGTCGAGATGAGCGAAGATCTGCTCGAGAAGATCGGCTTCTTCATCTAGACAGCCATATCTCTTCCGCAAGGATTTCCCTGCCGCGCGCCGCTCTCCGTCCCGCTCCCTCGCACGCACGATCTATTGCCGAAGATTTGACGATGGAGCTTCGTGAATGTGTTGGATCACGATCGAGTCTCCCTTGAACTCAACTTTGTCGTAATCCCGTCCCGCGCCTTGCACATAGCAACCGCAATCCGTATTCGCGTGATGCGACAACTCGACGCCTTCCTGGGCTCCCTTAAGCGCGCGCTTGGCTGCCGCAACCTTTGCTTCCGCGTCGGCAACGGCTTTTTGAGCATCCGTAAGCGCCTTGAGCTCCTCAGGGGTCATTTTTTCCACGCGAACTGGAGCTGGCGCCGCAGCAGGAGCCGGATTCACAGTTTGTGGGCTAAGCATAGCGGCCAAAACGAATACAGCAATCATTTGCATCTCTCCTGCCTTATGAGCTCATTCCCCTGGTAGAGGGGTCAACTGGATCGTTTTTCCTTCGTGGATGGACCGTCTAGCTGCATCCAGAATTTGCATTACAACCATATTTGTATCGAGCGACGTGAGGTCACCGCTCGGCTTTAGGGATCCCTCCAGAACCGCGGCGAGGTAGTGGAGCGATCCGTCGTTCGGCGGAGCAAGGGGCGGCGCGGTGATTTCGCTCTCTTCCGCTTCGCCTTTGTAGCGAACACGCAGGTGGTCCGCGGCAACCGTGATCGCATACCCCGTTGTGCCATAGACTTCCATATCTTTACGGCTGAAAGACCAATTCCAGGACGGCATCAGAACAGCCTGGGCATTGGCGTAGCGCAGAATGATGGTGGCGTCATCGTCGACATGGGGATAGATCTGCGGTTTGTCGCGCTGGCCCACAGCGGTGACGCTTAGCGGAGACTCGCCGTGCATGAGCCACGTCACCAGATCTGCGCCATAGCATCCGAAATCATAGAGCGCGCCGTCCCCATTTAGCGCAGGGTCTTCTAACCACTTGAGGAATTCCGGCTGGACATTGATCTCCTTCGGACCTTCGTGGCCATCGTGCACCACGACCTTCCGCAGCACGCCAAGCCTGCCCTGCATGACATCGTCGTAAGCAGCGCGATTGCTCGCATACCAAGTAGTTTCATAGTTCACCAGGACCTGGATATGGTGCTGGTGAGCGGTCTGACGGATCGCCAGCGCGTCTTCGAGCGACATGGTCAACGGCTTTTCAACCATGACGCTCAGTCCGTGCTGCGCAGCTTGCTCAATCACCTCGCGGTGCTTTCCAATCGACGTGTACACCAGCAACGCCTGCGGATGGCACGCCGCGACCATTGCGTCGAGTTCTGTATAGAACAGTTTGGGATCGAGTTGGAACTGCTGCTGGTATCGATGAGCAAGGGCAGTGTCAGCATCGACGATGCCAACCAGTTCGACTTCATGCTGGTGTGGAAATTGCTTGAGAAAGCCACCGACGTGGCCATGCTCCAGGCCAACAATGGCGACACGCAACGGCTGCTGTGCCTGAACACTCGTACTCCCAAATAGAGCCGCAACCCAGAGGAAGGTACCGATCACGATTCGAAACAAGTTCCGCATTGGCTACTTTCTGATTCCTTGAAAATTGTACGTCGGCACGCGCCCCTTTGTAATCCCTGAAGCGAGACCGCTTCTCGCCATTTTGGCGATATATTTATATTTGTTTATATAAAGCGATATTTATCTATGTCTACAATTCCGCTTGGTTTTTCAGCCTTAGCCGAGCCGGTTCGGCGCCAAATTGTGGAGACGCTGGCCGCCGGGGAGCTTTCGGTTGGCGATCTTGTCCGGCTGTTTCCAATGAGCCAGCCGGCCATTTCCCATCATCTTCGCATTCTGCGCAACGCAGACCTGGTGCATGTTCGAGCGAGTGGACAGCAGCGGCTCTACAGCCTCGCTCCGATCGGGTTCAGCGAGCTGGGGCGGTGGCTCGAGCACATGGAGAAGTTGTCGACAGAGCGCCTGAGTGTGTTGGAACACGGTTTGCGAAGCGATCAAAGGTCAAGCGCCGCCAGCACAAAGAAGCTTTCCTCGAAGAAGAAACGAAAGAAATCGTGACGGCTGCGGTGGACCGCACGATAGATTTGATAGTTTAGAACCGCTGCTGGATCGTACTTGCGAAAGGGCCTTCAAATCGTGACATTCAATTCTGCTCGCAGCTTGTTTGCGGCCGCATTCTTCACCATTTCCCTTCCTCTACTCGCCTTTGGCGACGCAGGGCCACGCGTGAAGACGATGCAGGGCAAAGTCGAAGGCAAGCTGAGTTCGGATGGACAGGTTCGGGAGTTTCTCGGGATCCCCTTTGCTGCTCCGCCGGTGGGGCCGCTGCGTTGGAAACCGCCACAGCCGCCAGCCAAATGGCACGGCGTACGCTCCGCGGCAAACTTCGGGAACCGGTGCATTCAGTCCGGAGGGTATCCCGATATGATCTTCCGCGATGCCGGTCAGAGCGAGGACTGCCTTACGCTGAATGTTTGGACGCCAGCCAACGCGAAGCATGGCAAACTGCCGGTGATGGTTTGGATTTATGGCGGGGGGTTCAACACGGGCGGCACATCGGAGGCCCGGCAGGACGGGGAACACCTTGCGCACAAGGGTGTCCTGGTTGTCTCGATGAATTACCGGCTAGGGATTATAGGCTTCTTCGCCCATCGAGAGCTCGCGGCGGAATCGCCGCAACATGCCTCAGGCAACTATGGCCTGATGGACCAGACAGCCGCGCTCCAGTGGGTGCAGCGTAACATCGCGGCCTTCGGCGGCGATCCGAAAAATGTAACGATTTTCGGTGAGTCCGCCGGATCTACTTCTGTCAGCACACAGATGGCATCGCCTCTCGCACAGGGACTGTTCGCCCATGCGATTGGCGAGAGCGGCGGAGCGTTTTCGCACCCGGGATTAACCTTTGTATCTCTGGCCGACTGTGAGAACCGGGACGAAGACTTCGCACAGACCGCATTCGGCAACAGCAGCTTGAGCGCGCTGCGGGGGCTCAGCGCCGATGAGCTGGTCAAAGCAGCGATCAGCAAGCAGCCAGGGATTCCTCGCTTCCAGCCCAATGTTGATGGGCTCTTTTTACCGGAGAGTGTTCCCTCAATCTATGCCGAGGGCAAGCAGGCGCATGTTCCGCTAGTCGCAGGATGGAACAGGGATGAGGGGGCCCCGCAGATCGTGAATGCAGCTGAGCCGCCAACGGTCGAAAGCCTGCGCGAGTTGGGGCACAAGGACTTTGGCGAACAAGCCGATGCATTCCTCAAAGCATATTCCGCGGCGACGGACGAGGAGGCCGTGCGGGTTGCGAAAGACTACTCTGGCGACCGATTCATCGCGTACTCGACTTGGGCATGGCTCGAGGCACAAGTGAAGACGGGCAATGCTCCGGTGTATCGCTACGACTTCGAGCTGGGTTCCCCCGGCGACACCTATCATCCGGTTTCCTTCGGCGCTTTCCACTCCGACGATATCGAGTATGTCTTCGGCAATCTCGATTCGCGCAAAGGTGCGGTATGGCGTCCGGAAGACTATAAGCTCTCCGAGTTAATGCAGACGTATTGGACGAACTTCGCGAAGACGGGCAATCCCAATGCTTCTGGATTACCGGATTGGCCGACGTACGACGGAGGCAGTGGATGGCAGGTGATGCACCTGAACGCGAGTCCGGAAGCAAAACCCGATCAGCACCGCGACAGATACTTATTTCTCCAGGAAGCCTGGGTTAAGTAATTCTCGGAGGCTTAGGAAAGAAGGTATTAGGAGTCTTTACGAGAATGCAGCTCGCAGGCAGCGAGGAGGATACGAATCTTCGATTCTCCGGGCCAGCCGGCGAGGCTTGGGTTTGTGCATGAACTAGCGACAAACCACTCGTCAAAGCTGACAGGCCTGTCAAGGAGCGGGCCGGCCAGAGCAGATGCCTCCTAGCCATCGTTTTCCTCCGGAGCAGATCGCTTCCTGACGAATTTTCTCTAGCAATCTGGATGCAGAAGACGAAGCGGTGTGCCATCTAGTGTATCCAAGGGCAACAGGCTGCGAGGAATTGGGCCGTGGATCAGACTCGATGAGAAGATGGAGAGTGGAGACGCTCGAGAGAGATGAGCATTGTCATCACGGCCAAGCAATTGCTTCGGGGCAGCGAGATTGTAGAGCATCCGGTAGTCGTCATCGACGATGGGCGTATCACGAGTATTTGCCCCAGAGAGAGGACGGCACTCCCCTTCACAGGGCGTTTGGGCGTCACTCTCCATGAGTTCCCCGGGGCGACGCTGGTTCCGTCCTATCTGGATATTCATGTCCACGGGGCCGCAGGCCACGATTTTATGCTGAGCGATCCCTCAGCGCTGCATGCTGTCGAGATCTTCCTGGCGTCACATGGGGTGGGAGCATTCCTTCCCACGACCGTAACTTCTTCGGAAGAGGAGACACTCGTGGCGCTCGATCGGCTCGCCGACGAGATCGAGAGGGGAGGGCCGCCCGATGGTGCTGTGCCAATCGGCATCCACCTCGAGGGGCCATTTTTAGCACACACAAAGCGTGGCGTTCATCCGGCTCATCTACTGGCACAGCCAACCGTGCCGCTGTTCGAACGGTTTTGGACCGCGTCACGCGGCCACATCCGGCTCCTGACGATAGCGCCGGAGCTCGAAGGCTCCGTAGAAGTGATCCAGCACGCCATTGCACTGGGTGTGCGATGCAGCCTGGGGCATAGCGACGCCACCGCGAAGCAAGCGAGAATGGGCTTCCACGCCGGCGCCCGTTCGGCGACACACACCTTTAACGCGATGCGCGGGCTTGGCCATCGCGAGCCTGGACTCGCAGGCTACGTATTGGACAATGACGATCTCTTCGCGGAGATCATCTGCGACGGAATTCACGTGGACCCAGCGATGGTTCGACTGTTCTTCAAAGCAAAAGGACGTGAGCGAGCCATTCTGATCACGGATGGCATCAGTGCAACAGGTAAGCCCGACGGCCAATACAAACTCGGCGATCTCGAGGTGAGCGTCAAGGATGGACGCTGTACCTTGGCCGGTCAACCTGAAACGCTGGCCGGAAGCGTTCTCACAGTAGACGCCGCCGTGCGCAACTTTTCGATCTTTACCGGCGAGGAGATTCCGATGTCCGTGGAGCTGGCAACACGCAATCCAGCCAAGCTCCTCGACATTGAGCACGAGTGGGGTGTTCTCGAGGAAGGCCGCGAAGCGAACATCGCAGTTCTCTCTGCTTCAGGGCAAGTTGTGCAAAGTTTCCGGGCGGGAAGGATCCTGCCCGGTCTGTAACGAATGGCCACCATCGGGCGCCCGCTAAGTAACGGCGTTGTTGGCACTCCACCCGAGAGCGTCCGCGACCTGGTTTGCCAGCATGAGCGGGTCGAAAGGCTTGGTCAAAATCGCCTCCACCGGAAGGGTGGAGAGAGATTTCCTCTCGCCCGCGCGCGCTTTCGCTGTGAGCAGGACGACAGGAATGTGGGCTGTCGAACGGGCTGTCTTGAGCTTTTGAAGGATGGCAGGACCGTCCATAGCCGGCATCATTACGTCCAGCAGGATGGCGTCTGGCTGATTGAGTTTGGCGCTTTCAATGCCCTGAGCGCCGCAATAGGCTTCAATTACGTTCCAGCCTGCTACAGTTTGCAGGCTGAGCGCGGTTACCTCACGCGCGTCATCGTCGTCATCTACTACAAGAATTGTGCGATTCACAAACGACTCCTGGGAGAACCAGTTAGCGCAGAAAAGGAGAAGGGGACCCTGTAGGACTAGCGCCCTACTTAGCGATTAAAATACCGCAGGCGGACCGCCATGGATTTACCACTTGCCGGTAATTACCGTGGTTTCCAAAAGTCACCGGATAACGAGAGGTTACCGATGATTCGTTACGAAAGGAATCGGGGTTGATTCCCTCGAGGTAGACAAAGCTAGTCAACCCATTTAATGCACCAGTGGTTGAGCATTCTGCCGTGGCTGCCGCAGATCACAGTTCCCTTCCAGCCAAACGGCGCAGAATCGGCTTAGGAAACTCGATTACGAACCGAGGCCATTCGGAAAGTTGAACGGGTCACCCTTATGGCATGGCGATTGGGTCCGGAGGGGCCGGTAAGCACGATGCGATGGGCGCGCATCGCCATGCCGATCTTCCGCCTTGCTGTCTCCATCGCAGCCGTGCTCGCGGTCACGGCCGTTCTTTACCGGGTACCCCTTCATAATCGGAGC
>DASYBJ010000258.1:0-16109 GCA_036500845.1 Acidobacteriaceae bacterium | reverse complement strand
TCGCCGTAGCCAGTGGGAATTCTACGACCGACACGCTGAACTTCACCCCGGTCAACGGATTCAACAGCCCTGTCGCGCTGACCTGCACGGCCCCTTCCGCAATCACCTGCTCCTTGAGTCCGACTTCTCTGACTGTGAATGGTCCAACTTCGGCGACGCTGACAGTCAAGGCGGCGAGCGCCACGTCTGAGCTGCGGCCTGAAAGCAGGCCAACTTGGTTTTGGGCAAGCGGGGGGGCGACTTTGGCCTGTGTCTTCCTCCTCGGTCTGCCGAGACATCGGCGGAAATGGCAAGGGTTACTCGGGCTCCTGGTGATCGCCGTTCTTACAGCTGCCATTGGCTGTGGCGGCGGCAAGAGCAGCTCGAGCAGCGGCTCAGGGAGCACTCCAGGTGGCAGCGGCAGTGGAGGTAGCGGAGGCGGCACCAGCGGGAACGCAGCCGCTGGAAGCTATACTGTGCTCGTCAGTGCTGCGCAAGGTAGTACGGTCTCTCACAACCTGTCGATCACGGTACGAGTGCAGTAAGGCCGCTTCCTCAACCAAGATTAACGCAACCGAAACGCTCCTGATTCCCCCAGAACAGCTTGGGAGCATTGGGATAAGGAGCGTTTCGTTACCGCTCGATCTAGATATCTTCGCCAGTGCCTCCGTATGACGTAACCGCGTTGCGCGGGGGCCTAGCTTCCCAGGAAAACGGATTTCGGATGGAAGACACACCGGCTTGACCATCTATGATGGCCAAGTCGGCATGAGCATGCCGCCTGCTCCAAAGCTTTATAGCCGAACCTAGCCTCAGGCGCGCGCTTGCGCGATGGCTTGAAGATAGGCACGCGCGGCGGTGGTGATCATTTCGGGCTTGCCTTCAGCAATTGCTGCGGGATTCACCAAATCCGAGCCGACGCCTAGCGCCTCAGCGCCTGCCTTCAGAAAGCTGGCGGCCGTATCCACCGTCACGCCTCCTGTCGGTATCAGACGCAATTGCGGAAATGGCGCTTTGAGCGCCTTGAGGTAGCTCGCTCCGCCTACGGCTGAGCAGGGAAAGATCTTGACGAAATCGGCCCCGGCGTTCCATGCCGTAATAACCTCCGTGGGCGTCAAACCTCCCGGAATCGAAACCTTTCCCAGCTCTTTGGTTTTGGCGATCACGTCCAAGTGCAGGCTGGGACTCACGACGAAGGCTGCGCCGGCCTCGATGGTCGCGGCACACGTATCCGCATCAGTAACTGTACCCGATCCCAGAAGAAGCTTGGTGCCGTAGCTCCTCTTCAGATCGCGCAGGACTTCGATTGCGCCGGGAACTGTCATGGTCACTTCGATTACCGTGACCCCTCCCGCAACCATTGCTTCAACAAGCGCGAAAGCTTCATTCGCGGAGCGTGCCCTTAAAACAGGAATCAGGCCCGCAGTCTTTAATTGCTGCTGAATCTCGTTCGACATTCCAATCCTCAAAGAAATGTTGTTAGCGGCTAATCCGCGCAGAACCGCCCTGCATTACGCGCTGGACCTCAGGCAATGTGGCCGTGCTGGTATCTCCCGGAGTTGTCATCGCTAACGCCCCGTGCGCGACTCCGCAGGATAAGGCCCAATCGGGTGACTTACCAGCCATCATCCCATAAATCAAACCGGATGCGAACGAGTCCCCCCCGCCAACACGATCGAGGATATCTATCTCCCGCTGCGGGACAAATAGGATCTTGTCCTGATAGATAGCCATCGCCCCCCATGCGTTTCGTGAGGCAGTCTGGGCCGTGCGCAAGGTTGTGGCCACTAGCTTGAGGTTCGGATAGGCTTGGGCTACATCCCGCAACATTGACTCATAACTGGCTACGGGAAGTTCATTAAAGTCCTCTTCTACACCCTCGAGCTTGATTCCGAGCGTTGCCGAAAAATCCTCTTCGTTCCCGAAGAGCACATCAATCTTCTTTACCAGCGCACGGTTGACTTCCTGCGCCTTTGCTTTTCCGCCAATCGCCTTCCAAAGCGATTCGCGATAGTTCAGATCGAACGAGGTGATCGTGCCGTATTTGCGAGCCGTGTCGAGTGCCTCAACGGCCACATCTGGAGTAGTGGGCGAAAGCGCTGCAAAGATTCCTCCCGTGTGGAGCCAGCGCGACCCGTTCTGAGCGCCCAGGATCGAGTCCCAATTGAAGTCACCGGGCTTGGTTTGCGAAATTGCAGTGTTGCCGCGGTCAGAGCAGCCTACCGCTGCGCGAACTCCGTAGCCCCGCTCCGTAAAATTTAGTCCGTTGCGAACGGTCCGACCGATCCCGTCATACGGTACCCACCGGATAAGAGAGGAATCAACACCGCCTTGCAAAATGAAGTCCTCGAGCAGGCGGCCAATGGGATTGTCGGCAAACGCGGTTACGACTGCGGTGCGCATGCCGAAGCAGCGGCGCAAGCCGCGAGCAACGTTATACTCACCCCCGCCCTCCCAGGCAGTGAAGTGGCGGCTCGTATGGATTCGCCCCTCCCCCGGATCCAGACGCAGCATTACTTCACCCAGACTCACGCTATCCCAGCGCGTTTCTTCCGCCCTCTTGATTGACAATGCTTCCATCTACCGGCTGCCCTTCCCTTTCCTACACAGAGGCCAACTTGAGATTTCGTTCCTTGCGAGAGGTGTAGCCCATATCCCTGCGGATTCCCTTCACGCACTCCATGAGCTTGTCGACGATAAGCGCGACCCGGGGTCCTGTCACACGGAATGCGGGACCGGAGACGCTCACCGCCGCGACCGGTTCTCCACTCGAATCCTGGACAGCAACGGCTAAGCAGCGAACGCCTTCTTCGCGTTCTTCATCGTCTATCGCGTAACCGCGGCGCTTGGTCTTAGCGAGCTCTTGCAACAAGGATTCGCGCGTCGTCAGGGTCTTCCTCGTGAAGCGCGCCAAGCGCAATCGCTTCACTATCTCCGCAGCATCCTCAGGTGACATCGAGGACAAAATGGCCTTCCCGACCGCGGTGCAGTGCACCGGGCTGCTCGCACCGACGCGCGAAATCATGCGAATGCTGCGCCCTGGCTCCAATTTATCGATGTAGACCATGTGCAGGTTTTCGAGGACGCATAGATGGGCTGTCTCTTCAACTTCCTGCACCAACTTCCTCAAATGCACCTGGGCACACTCGCGGAGATCGTACTGTTCGATTGCACGGTTCCCGTAGTCGAAGAGGCGCAGACCAAGTCGAAACTTGCCTGATTGCGTGCGATCGACCATCCGGTGCCTCTCCAGCACCATTAAAAAACGATGGGCAGTGCTCTTATGAAGTCCGAGCCCATCTGCAACATCGCCCAATCCGATCGGAGTAGGACTCTCGCCCAAGAGATCCAGAATTGCGAACGCCCGATCGAGAGCCTGCAATTTATATGTTTCGCGGACAGCCTTGTCTCGCATTCTGGTGCACCATGCCGTTTTGTGAGAAGCCTTTGAGCTGCCGGTACGCGGGAATTTTTCTTGAATCTGCTTGCACTTGTCAAGCTGCAGTTATATTACTTCGCTTTGCTCGCACTCCTACGCCGTCGCAAGATGTTTTCTGCAATTCCAGAATTCAAGCTCCACACTGACGCCCTTGTGCAAAGCAGCGTCAGACAGGTATAACTTCTACGGCAAACAATGAGCTTCATTGAGGTAACTTGTTTGTCGAGTCGCGGTTTAGATCTGTTAAGAATTCATTCTTCCCGGAAGTGAAATGACCCAGCACCTGGGTCAGCACGACCATCCAATGGAAGGGGCCCTCGTCCATGACGGATCGAGTCTCCACAGCTCCACAGTCATCGCCTATCGAACAGGAGTTGACACCGAATACGGCTACTCCTCCAGCCAGCATTCCCGCCGGGGGCAGCGTGCGCTGGACGATATGCGCAATGCTTTTTTTCGCGACTTCGATCAATTATATGGATCGTCAGGTTTTGGGAATCCTGGCGCCAACTCTCCAGCACAGTATCGGATGGACTGAAGCACAATACGGGTATATCGTCGGCGCGTTTCAAGTGGCCTACGCCATCGGGCTGGTGCTTGCCGGACGTATGGTCGATCGTCTGGGCTCACGGATCGGATATGCGATCGTGATGGGCATATGGAGCCTGGCCGCGATGGCTCACTCGCTGGCAACCTCCGCGTTCACTTTCGGAATCGCGCGTTTCTTTCTCGGGCTCGGCGAAGCAGGAAATTTTCCGGCAGCTATCAAGACAACTGCGGAATGGTTCCCACGCCGGGAGCGTGCGCTAGCCACCGGAATCTTCAATTCCGGCACAAACCTTGGAGCGATTCTTGCTCCTGCGATCGTGCCATGGGTCACCCTGCGCTTCGGGTGGCAAGCCGCATTCCTCCTGACCGGCGCCTTCAGCTTGACGTGGATTGTCTGGTGGCTCACCCACTACCGCCAGCCGAACTACCACCCCAAGCTCAAGCCTGCTGAGCTGAGTCACATTCTCAGCGATCCTGTGGATTCAACGGTTCCCATTCCCTGGAAACGCGTCCTTGGATATCGACAAACGTGGGCACTCGTTGCAGCCAAATTTCTCACCGACCCCGTCTGGTGGTTCTATCTTTATTGGCTGCCAAAATTCTTTGACACTCGCTATCACCTTGGGCTTAGCCACTTGGGCCTTCCTTTGATCATTGTCTACAACGTCTCGGTGATCGGAAGCGTTGGAGGAGGATGGCTACCAAGCCTGTTCAACCGCAAGGGGATGCCAATGAGCCGCGCCCGGCTCACGGCAATGCTGATCGCCGCCTGCGTTGTAGTCCCGATCGCCTTTGCCAGTCACCTTTCTTCTGTGTGGACAGCGGTCGCTTTCCTCAGCGTTGCCGCCGCCGCACATCAAGCCTGGTCCGCCAATTTGCTGACGACGGCCTCAGACATGTTTCCGCGGAGCGCGGTTGGGGTCGCAACCGGGATTGGCGGAATGGGAGGTGCCCTCGGGGGAGTGCTTTTCTCGTTGAGCACTGGCTGGGTCTTGCAGCTGACCCACAGCTACAACGGCCTCTTCTATTTTTCCGGGATGGCGTACCTGCTTGCGCTGTTCCTGCTGCGCACGCTTTCGATGCGATTGCGACCGGTCGAACTGGCCCAGTAGGCTGAGCGCCACGATCGCGGCGGATCGTGGATGCGCTCACAGAGGCTTCACTCCACGCGGATCAGGCCCTCGTCGGCTAGCTGGGTTAGGAGTTCCAGCACATCACGTTCGATGGTTTCCTTGCTCGCGTCGTACTCTTCCGTCAGGTTCTCGATCAGGTCGCCGACTCGAACGGGAAGTTGAAGGCGTTTCCAGATTTCGCTGCCGATTGTGCCCAAACCATAGCAGCGATTCCGCTCGAGGCTCATCAGGACCGTCTCTCCAGCTACGTCCGCAGCGACAGGATTCTCGGTATGGCAAACAGTTGAAGCGAGACTTACTTGGGTCATTCTCAATGGACTCTTAGGGCTAAGTAGTTCGTTGCTAGCGATTTCCAATGTTATACCGTTTTTGGGCGCCTGCATCGGGCGATGTCCCCATTTGGGCAATCTCGTGACGGTTCGCCCTCTGCTATCGTTTGATGCATGCCCGCATCGGCCAACGAGTCGAGTACTGTTTGCCATGAGGATGTTCGGCAGGATCCCGAGGCAACTGCAGTTCCTGGAACTCCCGGGCGTTTGTTGGATTCCATAGGCAGGTACGCTTCCAGCCTGATCACGATTTCCCGCTGGGAGCTTCTGTTGACTGTGGCGCTCATGACGCTCACCTCGCTTACCGAAGGACTGGGCGTTGCGCTGCTCTTTCCTATCCTGCAAGTTGCCGGGCTCAATATGACAAACGAGGGTCATGTTGGCCATTACACAGGCGAGGTCCAGAAGCTTTTAAGGCATAGCGGGCTGCGGCCATCCCTCTGGCTTGCCACGATGCTCATGGCCTTCATGCTGCTGATGGCCCTGCGTTCCCTATTCAACAGCGCGCAATCTGTGGGGACCTTGAATACTGTCCTTAAATACGAAATGACTCTGAGCCAGCAGCTCTATCAGGCTATTATCAGCGCCGATTGGCTCTTTCTGGTGCGGCGACGGTCCTCGGACTTCACGCACGTGTTGACCGCCGAGTTGAGCAGAGTAGCTACGGCAACCTATCAGTTCATCGGATTCTTGGCGAGCGCCACGCTGGTGACAGTTTACGGCGCGCTCGCAATGAAATTGTCGGCAGGGACGACCCTGATCGTGTTGGCGGCGGGCACGATTCTTATGTCAGTGTCGCGCGGCTGGATGCGCGTTATCCATGAGAGCGGGATGGCTCTTTCCGAGAACATGCGCGCCATCTATTCCTCGGCGACAGAACATCTGCAGAGTTTGAAGTCGATCAAGACTTATGACACACAAAGAGCGGACCTCAAGATGTTCCGGTCGTTGGAAGGCGCCACGCTGAAGGAAAATCTGCGTGCGGCCAAAAATCAGGCTGCGGCATCATTTTGGTTTGAATCCGGTTCCCTACTAATTCTGGCTGGGGTAATCTTCTTTTCGCTCCACATTCTAAGAGTCGGCGCCGCTTCGATTCTTCTACTGCTCGCTGTTTTCACACGGCTCATGCCGCGCCTGGCGACCGGAAACAGTCAAATCCAGGCATTCCTCAGCGATCTTCCCGCATTCGAAAATGTAATGAAGGTCACTCGCGAGTGCCGGGAGCACGCCGAGAGCCTAACCGGCGCTTCTGCGGTCCCGGCGTTGCGGCACGAGATCCGTTTGGAATCGGTTTGCTTCAAGTACGAGCCGCAAAGATCTTCGGTGCTCGACTGCTTGTCGCTTACGATCGTGGCCGGACAAATCACAGCGATCGTTGGTTCCTCAGGTGCCGGCAAGAGCACGATCGCTGACCTGGTAAACGGTCTGCTGACGGTAAGAGAAGGCCGGATTCTCATAGACGGTGTCGAACTGACACCACAGAACGGGCACGCCTGGCGCCGTCAGGTCGGCTACGTCGCACAAGACACGGTACTTTTCCACAATACTGTGCGCGCGAACCTGCTCTGGGCTCGGCCAGACGCCACCGGCAAAGACCTGGAGAACGCCCTGAGTCTATCGGCGGCAGAATTTGTCTTCGATTTACCTGGTGGGCTGGACACCGTAGTCGGGGATCGCGGAGTGTTGCTATCGAATGGCCAGCGCCAACGTATCGCTCTAGCGCGGGCGCTCCTCAGAAACCCGTCATTGCTGATCCTTGACGAGGCAACGAACAGCCTCGATCTCGAAAACGAACAGCGCATTCTGGATGCGATCGCGCAGCTCAAGAGCCGTAGCACAATCTTGATGATTGCTCATCGGGCATCCGCCATTCAGCGGGCAGATATGATTTACGTGATTGAAGGAGGGCGAGTGGTGGATTCCGGCGCTTGGAGCAGCCTAAGCAGCCAACCTTCCGGCCGCGCCGGTTTGATCTTTCGTGTCCAGGGCGCTCCATTTTAGACGCAGATTCATGCAAAGCTCGGCGGCCACAGAATGCCACATGCGTAGGCATCCTGCGCAAGACGCGGAGCAGCTCAGTCCTGATTCGTCAGGGCTTTTACTTGACTCGTTTCTGTTTGGCCCAGCGGCGTTTCTGAGCCGCCGCGATCTTCGCGCGCCCTTCGGCGGAGATCGTACGTCTTGTGCCCGCGGCCCTTGGCCGCGGGGTTGCGCTCCCTGCCTTCCGAGTACTACGTCCTGCATTTTGACGTAGATTCCCGGCGACCAGGTCGCGAGCTTGCGTCAACCTTCGGATTTCAGCGTCGATTTGTTGAATGATCTCGTCGGTATCCATGGGCACCCAGTTTATCGTAGGCTGCGCAAAAAATCGCCTTCCGTGCTCTCTTTAACCTTCCATGCTCTCTTTCGACGAGCTTTTCACGAACGCTTGCGATCCGAAAGGCCATTCCGGTCTTTTGACGATTGTCCCATCTTGCGAGTCTCTGTGTTGGAATATATTTGTGGGCGATTTTTGCCCAGAGACCAGCCTCACATCGAGATCCACGATCATGCGGATACCACTCTTGGCACTCGGAGTTGCTGCATTTGGAATTGGAACTTCGGAGTTCATTATCATGGGCTTGCTGCCGAACCTGGCACAGAGTTTTGATGTCAGCATCCCAAGGGCCGGCATGCTGGTTACTGGCTACGCGTTGAGCGTGACGGTAGGCGCACCGCTGGTTGCCATGGCCATTGCCAAACTCGAGCGGAAGTTCGTTTTGCTTTTGCTGATGGGAGTCTTCATAGCGGGAAATATAGCCTGCGCAGTCGCCCCCACGTATGACCTGCTATTCGCGGCACGCGTGTTTACCGCACTCAGCCATGGCGCTTTTTTCGGAACGGGCAGCATCGTGGCCGCTAACCTTGTGCCAACGAAACAACGTTCGCAAGCAATTGCGCTCATGTTCTCCGGTCTCACTCTGGCCAACGTTCTCGGTGTGCCAGCCGGCACCGCGTTGGGTCAAGCCTTCGGGTGGAGAGCTTCCTTTTGGGCCATCGTGCCCATCGGGATAATTGCTGCCGCGAGCCTTCTGTTTCTGGTCCCCAGACAGCCTCAGGGGCACGGAGGTCTGATTCACGAGTTCCGGATTCTCCGCCGGCCACAGGTTCTTCTGGTTCTCGCGATGAGCACACTGATATCGGCTTCCCTATTCTGCGTCTTTACATACGTCACCCCGATGTTGGAAACCGTGACGAAGGTCTCCCCGCATGCGGTTAGCATGGTATTGCTCTTTTTCGGAATTGGCATTACGCTCGGCAATTTGCTCGGCGGCCGGCTTAGCGATTGGCGTCAGATGCCCTCAATCATCGGCGCCCTGATCGTGCTTCTGGCGCTCCTGGTCCTTCTTTATCTTGGGGAGCCATTCTTCGTTCCCGCTGTTGCAACCATCCTGGTTTGGGGCTTGGTACAGTTTGCCGCAGGAGCACCTTTGCAGTCGAGGATCGTCGAGCAAGCGAACGCCGCTCCGAACCTTGCGTCGACGCTCAACCAGGGCGCCTTTAATCTGGGCAATGCCTGCGGCGCATCACTCGGCGGGTTAATGCTGTCGGCAGGTATGGGATATAGGCAGCTGCCTTGGGCAAGCGCCGTGATCACTGCGATGACTCTAGCGCTTGCACTCCTTTCCGCAAGGCTTGATGCCAAAGAAGCCCGCATGACAAAGATGAGCGAAGTAGCGGCGTGAGGAGTCTTTGCCGCTCAGCAAAGTCAAATTACAGCGTGGGATCAAAATCGGAACTAGTGTCTGCAACAGAGAAGTATGCAGCTGTTCGATTTTGCATTGTAACTTCCCAAGCCGCCTAGATAGGTGATTGATTGCGTCCCCTGGCGCGTCCTGCGCTCTTGAGCAGACAACTTAGATCCTCGATACCACTCTGACATACGTCTTGACACGCGATAACATCCACCGGTATAAGGACTGCCGATTGGTTTTCTGCACGCAGCCGGCGCGGGCAAAGGAATTTTACAGATCGGGCCGAGAGTCCTTCGCAGAAGCATTGAGGAGGAGCTCAACTGCTGCTGCTGCTGAGTTCTCCCAGCACCAACCCGAGTTTGGGGGAGAGACGCCATGCGAAGCACGCCGTCCCAGGCTCTCGACGTTTCTACCGGAGAACCCGGCGTTATTCTTCATCGACTGACCCGAGCTGAAAATCAGACCAAGTTCAAATCCGCTACCGCGACAAGCTGTCTAATTCTCGTACTTCCACTGCTACGCCCGCAGATGCTCCGACCCCCTCAAGATTTTTACATAGGTGAAAGATGAAGGCTGCCCCCGCGTGGGCGTTTCCGGAGGATGTGATGCAACATCAGAGTTCTTTCGCTAGATCAGGGCTGAGCAGCTTGATTATGTTCGCAGCCGCGATGCTCACAACAATCCTCTGGCCCGGCATCGCAAGCGGGCAAAACGTCAACGGCACGATCGTAGGGACCGTTGTCGACCAAACAAAGGCTGCCGTTCCTGATGCCAGCGTGACCATCACCGATATGAATACGGCCGTCACACACACACTTCAGACCGATGGCAGCGGCTACTACTCCCAACCCGATCTTCCGCCCGGGACATATAGAGTCACGATCTCCAAGAATGGCTTCGCGACCTTCGTGAACAGCGGAGTCACTCTCGAAGTCGCAAGCCTAAGCCGTGTCAACGCAAGTCTCACGCCAGGATCGGTCACCCAAACAGTCACTGTCTCGAGCGCCATCACGCCGGAACTTCAGACCGATACTGCCGATACAGGACGTGACATAGAGACAACCGCAGTCGCGCAGCTCCCGTTATCGACAGGCCGCAATTTCCAGAATCTTCTAAATCTCGTGCCTGGAGCCGGGTTCACGACCAAGCAGCACTCGACGTTCTTCAATCCCCAGTTGAGCATGGCGACAACGGTCAACGGCCAATCCGCTATGTACAACACCTTCGATATTGAAGGAATAGACGACAACCAACGCACGAACCTGCTGCAGATTTACATCCCGCCGGCCGAATCGATCCAGGAGGTTCACATCTCGACGAGCAACTATGATCCTCAACAGGGATCGGCACTGGGCGCGGTCACGAATGTCATTCTCAAATCCGGCGGCACCGACTTTCATGGCGCGGTCTACTACTTCTATACAGGCAATGCCCTTCAGGCCAGGAATTACTTCCAGGCAACACCCAATCATCACGCCGTAGACAACTACTTTGGCGGCAACATTGGAGGCCCGATTCTAAGGAGTAAGAAGCTCTTCTTCTTCGCCGGTTTCGTCGAGCACCGGCAGAACATCGGCGAGTTCTACTCACCAAATGTGCCGACTCTGGCGATGCGGAACGGCGATTTCAGCGACCCTGTCTTGTCCAAAATTTATGACCCCACAACGGGAGATACCGCGGACTGCCTGCCCGGAGGGAATGCCAAGCTCTGCGGCACCGGACGGAAGCAATTCAGCTACAACGGCGTACTGAATGTGATTCCGCCGAATCGCCGGGATCCCATTGCCCTGGCCTTCCTGTCCCACGTTCCCCTGCCTAACGCCAACCAAAATGCTTCCGGCGTGACCAAATACCAGAACAATTTGCTCACGAACAGCCTTTTTACCCAAGACACTCCCGACGTCGACGCAAAGATCGACTGGTTCTTCCATAATAACGACCACATTTCCGGGCGGTTCAGTTTCGAAAATCCAACCCTGAATCAAGCCGGCCTCTACGGCGACTACGGCGGCCCGATCTCAGGCGGCGGAATTGCAGGAGCCGAAGGATTCGGCAGCGACAAGACCTACTCGACCGGCGTGAACTGGGTTCACACATTTGGGTCCACCCTGCTCTCCGAGGCCCGCTTCGGCGTGAGCCGATTCAATAATCTGGCCTATCCCACAGGCTACGGAAAGCCCCTGGCTCAGCAAATCGGAATTCCTGGCGCAAACATCAGCCAATTCACCAGCAGCATTACAGCGATCAACGGCGAAGGCTTCTCGGATCCATTCATCGGAGGCTGCTCGAACTGTCCCTGGAACCGCGCGGGAACGATCATCGAAGCCGTGGAGAACATGACCAAAGTCCGGGGCAACCACACAATCGAGTGGGGGGTCGATTATCATCGCGTCCGCGATGACTTGCTTCTGGTGGGCAATCCGCCAGGACAGTTTAGGTTCGATTCCGGAGGACAAACCGCGCTGAACGGAGGAGGGTCCAGCGGCCAGGCAAATGAGTTTGCGAGCTTTCTCTTGGGCGTTCCCAGCACTATCAATCGCGGATATGCGAACGTCTTCCCTGCCTACCGCCAGAACCAAGTTTTTGTCTATGTTGGAGACAAATGGCAGGCTAGCCCGGAATTAACGATCGACGCCGGGCTGCGCTGGGAGTATTACGGTCCGCCAACACCGCATTTCGCAGGCGGTTTCTCGAACTATATTCCAAGCAATAACACTCTACAGTTGGCGGGAATCGGCAGTATTCCAAGAAATATGGGAATGCAACCCGACTACAAAAATTGGGGGCCTCGTTTAGGCGTTGACTACCGGATAACTCCGAACAGCGTGGTGCGCGCCGGCTTCGGAATGAGCACGCTGGCCTGGAACATCGATCTCTTTGCCTACAACTATCCGATCGAACCGACCCAACAGTACACCAGCTTGAGCAGCTTCGGGCCTGCCATCCTCTCAGACAATACAGCGGCAACCTTCGAGAAAGGCTTTCCCGCCCTACCCGCGTACGTACCACCGGCAAGTGGGATCATCCCGGCCAATACGCCCTCTCTTCTCAACCAGAGCTACTACGCCATCAACCTGAACTGGAAGAACCCGTACCTCGAAAGCTGGAATCTCGCTTACGAACGAACGCTTCCCGGGAACTGGGTTCTAGACATTGCATACGTGGGAAATCACGGCGTCCATACCCCGATCCAATACAACGCAAACGCGGCGACGGTGTATGGGCAAGGCGCAGCAGGCCAGCCCGAATATGGGCCGTGCGCAGCATGCGGCAGCCCGAGTGCAAATGTTGGCCGGACGGCGACTACTACCGAGTACTTCGTGGGTTTCAGTTCCAACTACAATGCCCTGCAGATCAAGTTCGATCACAAGTTCGCTCGCGGGTTTTCGATGACCAACTCGTACACGTACGGCAGGGCCCTCGGCTATGCGAGCGAAGCCGCCGACTATCCCAATGGCCTCCTGGATTACGTCAATCAGCGGCGCAACTATGCACCGACGGACTTCAACCAGACCCACATCTTCAGTGAAAGCTACATCTGGCATCTTCCCTTCGGAGAAGGGGCGCATTGGGCGAGCACGGGTATCCCCAGCAAGATACTTGGTGGCTGGCAGCTCGCAGGAATGTGGGAGACTATGAGCGGGTTCCCTCTCGCGTTCACCTGCACTTGCTCACAATTCAACACTCCAGGGAACACGGCCTTTCCCAACATCACAGGTTCGTTCCAGAGGTTGCACGGCATTCTAACCCGGCCCTGGTTCAATACGAGTGCGTTTTCAACGCCGGCCGCCGGCACGCAAGGCAATGTCGGAAACTATTCTTTCTCAGGTCCGCGGTTCTTCAACCTGGATGCTTCGATTTTCCGGACTATGCGGCTCACCGAGAGGTTCAATCTTGAACTGCGCAGCGAATGGCTGCACGCAACCAACTCGCCCCAATTCGGGTTCACGGCCTCGAATTTGCAATTAGGAAACTCTTCCTTCGGTATCATCAATAGCACGCTTAACCAGGGCGGCAGCCGGATTATCGACCTCGCGGGTAAGGTCACCTTCTAGAGCTAGCTCAAAGGGAGTGCCCCGCGCTAACTACGCTGGGGCACTCCTCCGCTGATACGAAGCAGGTAGGGAAAACTTAGGCGGCCGTCTGACATCATCTTGGGGCGCAACGGTTCTGTGAGGCAAGCAGCGACAAGCGTCAAGAACTTCACTCCCGCCACTCCGTACCACTCTCCAACATCAAAGAAGCCTGGAACATCGCTCGGGCGTAGGCTACGTCGTACACCATACCGGTGTAGCCGCCTCCACCCGGATACTGGTTGTGAATTCCTACCGCGCGATCATAGTCGAGTGCCCGTTCATGTTCCGGATAGATAAGGCGTTTGTACTTGACCTTGATCAACTCACGCATAACCGCCAGCATGTTGTTTTCGCCCTGATCGATGAATGTTTCCGTGTAGTCGTTGTAGGGCTCGCGCACAACAGGGTTGCGGTAGTGCACGTGATTGATGCGATCTCGGGAACCGAAGTAACGTGCGACTTCCACTGGATTCTGCCCCATTTCGCGCGCCACTCCGCAGTCGAAAGTGATTCCGTTCGATGGACTGTCAACGATCGAAATCAGATGCTTCCAACCTTCCACAGTACCCATAATCTGTCCCGATCCACGACTCAGCTTGATCGGAGGATCATTCGGATGCAGCGCCAGGCGAACGTTGTTTTTCTCCGCCGTGGGAATGACTGCTTTGAGGAAATAGGTGATGTTCGTCCACATCTCATCCAGGGAATGAACACCTTCGTCCGGCAGCGGAGGGAGGTCCTTGACATGATCCAGGCTGAAGGCGGTCAGCCCGGCTCCGCCTCTTCCGTCCTCCTCGTAATAGCCCTCAATTGCCCGATGTGCATAGAAGTTATATTCGATGACCGGAAGTCCCACTTTGCCTGCCGCTTCGATCGAGGCTTTCAATTTCTCGATCTCTTCGTCACGTCCAGGCCGACCGTAAATTGTGTTGGGGAATCCGGCGATCATCATGTTGCCTAGTTCCAACCCACCCGTCTTGAGTGTGTCGACAATCTTGCGAAGCTGGGACTCTTCCCAAGGCATTCGCGGTCCGCTCATCAGGACGTGATTTACGCCGATCTGCTTCACCTCTCGCATCGCTTGGTCCGTGATGCCGTTTCTGCTTCCTCCCACAGGTGCGGCGATCTTAGGTGTATTCGGCCCTTCCTGAGGCATACCCGGCCCATGGAACCCTTTTGGATTAGATGCGGTCGTTTGGGCCAGGGCGGGGAGACCTGGTAGTACCGGCGACAGCAGCGCCGTAGAACATATCCCCTTCATGAGACTTCTTCTTGAAAATTCAGAGTTCATGGAAATGCTCTCCTGTTGATGCGCAATGAGACCTTTCGTTCGAATCGTTCTATCTCCCAGCCAGAATGGCTATTTCCGAGCCACGGACCTATCATCTTGATGCCAATGAAACACCCTAACGCTGGACCGCTATAGAATGTACACCATTTTCGGCACAGAATCGGGTCGCAGGAGGCAAGTTCACTCAGATTAGGCAAAGACAATTCAAGATATTTGGAGGCAACTTCCACGAACGCTATCGGCGTTTACGCGTCGTCCGAATCCACCGGCTTCGAGGCACGCCCGAAAGCATTTTCTAATGCCTTGCAACCGTCTATCCCACATACTGATTTGGCTATACCACTAAGTGACGTATCAGTCTCACATTCTGAACCATCTTTTCATTCTTGACAGTCGCCTTCGCCGCGACGTATAAGGGCTGCCGTTGACAGAGCACGTCGCCACGTCGCGAACGAACTCGTCAACCGGAAGCGCATCGCAGATGCAAAAAGAAGAATTGCGCTCCCCTGCTTCGAGCGGAGCCGGAAAACACCTCAGAAGAGGCGAGATTGCTCGAAGCGTTCACGTCACTTTAGGAGGCTTTGTGTTAAGCAGGCTATCAGGTTGGGTTGCAATTTTGACGATATCGCTCGTTCTCTCTTGCGTAGCATTCGGGCAAGTGACAACAGGAACGATTCTCGGGAGTGTTCACGATTCAAGCGGCGCCGCCGTCAGTGGCGCCACCTTGACAATCACCGACACCGGCAAGGGCACGGTCACAACCTATCAAACGGATGACGCAGGCGCCTACAACGCCCCCTTCTTGATCCCGGGCAGTTACAATATTGTCGTAGAAAAGCAGGGCTTCAAACGGGGCGCTTCCAACAATGTCGTCCTAGACGTCGACCAGAAGGCGCGTGTCGATTTTACGCTCGAAGTTGGACAAGTCAGCGACACAGTAGAAGTGACGGCAGTGGCGCCGCTCATCAGGATGGACAGCGCGGAACTGGGCGAGGTAGTCGGCAAGACGCAGGTGCAGGCATTGCCTCTGAACGGTCGCAACTTTGCCCAGCTCGTGTACCTCGTACCGGGTGTCACTCCCGGGCAGCAAGGCGAAAACCTCTCCGGATCCAGTTCCTTCAATCCTCGAGCCGCTTCGGACTTTAATGCGTTGGGAAGCCAGGCAAACGCGAATGAGTGGCTTGTCGACGGTATCGACGACAACGAGTGGACCTTCAATACCGTGATAGTCCAGCCTTCCGTGGAATCCATCGCCGAATTCAAAGTCCTCACCGGGACCTACTCTGCGGCCTTTGGACGGGGCGCGGGTGTTATCTCCGTCTCGACCCGCTCCGGCTCTAATGCGTTCCACGGTGAAGCTTTCGATTACCTGCGCAACAGCGCGATGGATGCCCGCAACTATTTTAACTACAACGGCAGCAATCCTGCGCTTGGTCTGCCTCAGATGCAAACGGCCTACCGCCGCAATCAATTTGGAGGAGCCATCGGCGGCCCCATCCTGAAGGACAAGCTGTTCTTCTTCGCCGACTACTACGGACAGAGGTCGCTCAAGGGCATTGTGAACCTGAATAGTGTGCCC
>DASYBJ010000257.1:0-14040 GCA_036500845.1 Acidobacteriaceae bacterium | reverse complement strand
AAAACAGATTCCCGCGGGAGCCCGCGGCTGAATACACAGACGTCAGGAATACGATAGAGAGTAGGCGTAAGCTTCGTGCGCTGTTCTTGAATCGAACGAATCTTCCATTCCCTGCCGTGCTCATTAAACCAGTTCACCAATACCAGCTGGACAAGGTTGTGCTCGTACTCACCCACGTTCCGTTCCTCGACTTGCCCGTCCACATATTCCGCGTCCGGTTCGTAGGCCGTATTCAGATACTGCTCAAGCGAGATGTGGGTTGAGGTTGCCATTACACACTCCCTTCCCTTTTCCCGATTCTACTTCGCTGATGACAGGTTGTAGCAAACAAAGCGAAATAGACTCACATTCCATGGGCGAAAGAACCTCATGAGCCGGGGTACGTTAGGCTATTCCATTTCCAAGCTGATCGCATCGTTGACTGCCGAAGCCAGATTCTGCTCCGTTCCCAGGTAATGCTCCGTGGTCTGTACGGAGGCGTGTCCCAGCAGCATCTGAATCTGTTCGAGCTCCCCGCCCGCTTTGCGGCAGAGCTTGGCCCAGTGCGGCGCAGATCGTGGGGTGAGAGCTTGCCGAGCGAGGTGGCCTGGGCATACTTCAGTGCATCCACAAAAAGGTCTCTCGCCATCCCCGCTTCGAGGTACGCTTGGCGTCGATAGCAACTGAAGGTCACAAAATGAAGATGTTCCATTTGCTGATAGCACTTCAGACCTACGACCATCTCGCTATCTTATTAGGCCCGACAATGCAAAACACCCAGGTCTCAAAAGCTAGACATGGGCCACCCCGCGGAGGGCCTTCTTGGCTTCGAGGCGATAGACCATGGTTTGCACCGTGGGTTAGCCGGGACGTTTCAGCGCCCGCCAAAAGCTTTGAAGGAGGTCCATTGCTCTGGACCTGCAAAAAGGAGTACCGTCTCTGTAGTCGAACTAGGGGGGACTTATGAATCGCGCCAGCATCCTCGCGCTCGTCTTCCTGTTCCCAGCCATTAACGCTTTCGCACAGCAGTCGGTCACGCCTGACCAATCTAAGAAGATGTCCTTTACACATCTGAGCACTGTAGGAGCCGATTGTCCCATTGACATGCGCGCCAGTCATTCAGCTGGAGTCCCGGTTGGAATGAACGCAGGACCCACGATCAATGGGAGGTCCCTCAGTGGGCAGACTCCGCCCCCGAGTCTCGCTCAACGAATCCATTTGACTATGACAAATCTCGTGTCCCACGACATCGTGAGCGCACAAGTCACGGTTCACGGCTTCAGTGACAAATGGAAAGTCATAGATTTAAAAAACTTGTCCCAAGCACCTGACCTTGCGAAGACCCTAGAGGTCGTACTTGACGTCAAAAGTAAGGGGCACGCTTCCAGCGACCTTTCCCTCAGCCACTTCACCGCCGTAAGCTCCATCGATTTGGACTCGATTACTTATGCCGACGGCACCACATGGCACGCCCCTTTGCCAGGGGACTGTAGCGTGACCCCAGACCCGATTATGCTCGTCGCCGACACGCGATGAGTGCCACCCCGCCATCGGGGACTTGAATCGGGACTAGCGGTATCGATGCACGGGGGGAGTTGTTACGAGGTCTTTCGACCGGCCTGCTTCAGGAGGTTGCGGGCCGTGCTGCGCCCGTCGCGGATGAGGTCCGGAAGGCCCACACCATGATAGGCGTTCCCCACGAGGTGAAGTCCTGTCCAGGAGTTTGCCAGCGCGTCGAGCTCGGTGATCCGATCGAGATGACCTACTGCGTACTGAGGCAAAGACAGCGGCCATCTGCGAACCAGAGCGTAAGCTGGCTCGGGAAGAGCAGTTTCTTGAGGAGCCAAGACACGCGCCAGCTGCTCCCGCGCCAGCTGGATAAGAGATTCGTCGGATCCATTGGACAACGCGTCGGCCACACTCCCACCGAAGAAAGCACGCAGGAGCACCGCTCCATCGGGAGCGCGATGCGTAAACTTCTGATCCACAAATGTGCAGGCGAGCAGACCGTGGAGTTCCGTCTGGTCATCGCTCGATGCGGCTACAGGTGGCACCAGAAAACCGAATCCACGCGGGATATCGATGCGCGCTGCCTGAGGGGCATCGAAGGCAAGGGCCACAACGACGGCGGAGGAAGCTCGCTCCGGTAGGAGTTCAGCCATACGCGGACCACTCCCTCCGATAGCTGCAAGCAAGCTACGAGTGATGTGGGCCGGAGTTGCTAGAACGACGGAGTGGAAGTTCTCCTGTCCGGCAGGAGTTATAAGCCGCCAATCCTCTCCAGCGCGGGAAAGAGAGCTCACGGGTTGCTGAAGCTCGACCGACGCTTTCGGAAGCCGGCTGGCCAAGCGTTCGATGAGGGTACCCAAGCCGCTCGAGAGCGATGAGAAGATAGATTGGTTGGGAAACTTCGGTCCCTTGACGCGTTGTTCGAGAGCAGTGATCAGGCTTCCATGCTCCGCCTCCATCGCTACGAAGGTCGGCATGACCGCGCGGACGCTGAGGCTTTCGATATCGCCACCAAAGATGCCGGCGAGCAAGGGGCCAGCAATCGTCCGGGTGACTTCCTCGCCAAAGTGGCGGCGAACAAATGCGGCGACAGACTCGTCTCCACGCCCGACTGCCGCGGACCTGAGTTCTTGCGCTCGTTCAGGTTCATGCAAGTAGGACTGTCTGGCCTCTTCGCTAAAGAGAGAGGACTCTAGAAGCGGCTCCCATTGCGTCGGAACCATCATCCGCATGCCGTCAGGAATGGGTACGAGCGTCGGAAGCCCGGCAGTATTCTTCACCAGGTAAGTGCGACGCCGATGGTCATTCGAGGACAGGATTCGATCCTCGAGACCGAGTTCGATCGCCAGTTCCTTCGCCCAGGGTTTTTCCGTCACCCAGGAGTCGGGTCCGCACTCGATTACGAAGTTCTGTGCGTGGACGGTCTCGACGATGCCACCCAATCGGTCAGATGCTTCAAAGAGCGTGAACTCAGCGCCGAGGCGGGCGAGTTCATAAGCGACCGCCAAGCCGCTGATCCCTCCACCGACGATGGCGATCGGGCGAGAACCGGCAGTGCTTGGACGAGGACTCATCAGGCAGAACGCGCGCTGAGGACCTCGTTGCGAGCGTCTTTGCGAGCGTCGTGGCCAGAGTCCAGGCGCGAGAAACCTTGCCGCGCCAGATCGGCTAAGGCCTGGATAAGAAGGGGGGAATCGTTGAGCGACAGCGGCCGGGTGACTTCGAGGCCGATCTTTGCGCCGTACTCGCGAAAGCCGATGTCGATGTCATAGAGGATCTCGACATGATCGCAAAGGAAGCCGATCGGGGCGATGACGACAGCAGGATGGGCTTGCCGGCTAAGTGCGGTGAGCGAATCTTCGACAGTGGGACCGATCCATGGACCGCCGGACATACCTTGACTCTGAAATGCGAAATGCCAATCTCCTTCAGCGAGACCGGACCTGGCAAGCAGGCAGGCGACATTCGCCGCGGTTCTCTTTGCCTCAATAGCGTAGGGATCGGGGCCCGGAGCAGATCTTGAGGCATTTTGAGCGGTGGAATTCCCGCTCTGCGGAGGCCCAGGATCAGCCTGCGTCTGAACCGTTCTGCACGGGACACTATGGGCGGTGAATAAGACAGGTACGTTGCGGCCGGCCTTCTTCGAGGCATGCAGCCACTCCGGTTCGAGACGTTCGGCAAACGCCAGGGCGAGCAGCGGGTGATCGGCCCAGCCGTCGATGAAATCGATCTCGATGGCGCCTGCCGATTCAGCAAACACAGCCCGCCGATAGAGGCCAACACTGGTGCGCGAGTTCTGCGGCGCAAGGCAAATAACAACTGCCGAGGCGATGCCGTCGGTGCGCATCTGGCGGACAACATCTGCAATGTAGGGTTTCCAGTTGCGCATACCTACATAGACCGGAACCTGGAGCGACTTTTCGAGTTGACTTCCCTGGTCCATCGTCAAACGAGTGAGTGGGCTCGAACCAATGAGACTGTACCGGTGACGAATTTCTTCGATCGCAGCTTCCGGCAAAGGGCGCCCGCTCGTGACGTTGCGCAGATATTCCGGAATCTCATCGAGGGATTCCGGAGTTCCATGCGCCAGCAGAAGAACGGCGCGCGCGCCAGCCCGCGAGCCGGTGTTGTCAGTCATTATGAGCTTTCCGGGGCGAAGCTTCGCCAGCAGTGGTTTGATCGTTTGACACGCCGGACTCCAGGCTATAGTCGCGCACGATTTCGACCACGCGCCGCACGTTCTCAACTGGAGTTCCGGGCACGATCCCATGACCGAGATTGAAGATGTGCCCGGGGCGGCCGCCGGCCTGAGCGAGAATTCCGCGGACACGCTCGCGCAGGAGCGGCTCTTCCGCAAAGAGAGTGATGGGATCGAGGTTGCCTTGCACCGCGCTCGCGCCGCCAAGCGCCCGCCAACCTTCGTCCAGTGGGATGCGCCAATCCAATCCGAAGACGTCAGCCCCGAGTTCGCGAAATGCCGGAAGCAGCGTCGCAGTGTCCACGCCGAAATAGATCACAGGCACGCCGAGGGCTTGTACGCGTCCGACGAGCTGTTTGGTCACTGGCAGGACGAAATCGCGATAGTCAATAGGGCTGAGGGCGCCCGCCCAACTATCGAAAATCTGGATCACATCGGCGCCGGCCTCCACTTGCTGGGCGGCAAATTCTGCAAGCACGGCGGCGAGCTTTTCGAGGAGAAGACGCCATGCGTCCGGTTGCCGGTACATGAGCGACTTGGTGACGATATAGTTTCGCGATCCGGCACCTTCGATGACATAGCTTGCAAGCGTAAAGGGGGCACCGCAAAAGCCAATGATCCCGACGCGATCCACGAAATGCGCAGCCACCTTGCGGATGGCCTCGGAAACATAGCCTAGCTCGGCGGCTTGATCTGTTCGCAAGCGCTCTACATCGGCAGGGGTGCGAACGGGGGTGTGAATTACTGGGCCTTCCCCGGCTAAAAACTCAAAGTTCAAGCCCATGCCTTCGAGCGGGAGCAGGAGATCGGCGAAGATGATCGCTGCGTCTACGCCGAGCTTTTCCGCTGCAGTAATCGTGACCTCCGCAGCGAGCTCAGGATTCTTACAGATCTCGAGCAGCGAATGATGGCGGCGAACGGCCTGATACTCCGGCATATAGCGCCCAGCCTGGCGCAAGAACCAGACCGGTGTCCGGTCGACAGGCTGACGCAGGCAGGCGCGGATAAAACGGCTGACGCCGGTAAGCGCATGGGTCGATGCCGCGGATGCTTGCGCAATCGAGGGTTTAGAGTGGGAGCTCCCGGCGGGGCTCACCTTTCGTTCTACGGCTGAATGTTCCGGCATGCGTCCCTATGGTTAGGGTAGCACCCGATTAGAAGGCATTTCCAGCACGGCGGAGGCAGGATTTACCCGGCGGAAGGCGATCGAGCAGCTTGTGATGAAAGAGAACAGAAAGCGGACCGGGCGATCGCTTGATTGCTGCGACAATATCGCGGTACCCGGCTCCGATCCCTCTTCCTTGGCCCGCTACGGTCTTTGATCGGCTACTTGTGCATGTGCTGGAGCACGTTGGCTGCGGCGTCCGCCATGGCTTGGTATCCGGCATCGCCAGGATGAAGATGATCTCCACTATCGTACTGCGGAGCGAAGTGGCCCGGCTGAGCGGGATCCATGACGGCGTGCTCGAAATCGATGACCGCATCGAACGCATTGCTGCTCCGAATCCATTGATTGAGCGCCTCGCGCTTGGATTCTCCTGCATTAGAAAAATAAGCTGCACCCGCATACGGGGTCAGAGTCGCGCCAATGACCTTAATGTTATGCATGTGACAACGAGCAATGAGCTGCTGCATGCCTTGAATCAGATCCTCCGCAGTCACAGCCTGGTCGCGATATAGGCTGTTGGGGCGGTCCGGAGATCCGATGTCATTGATGCCCTCGAGGATGATTACGGTGCTCACTCCTGGCTGATCGATAACGTCGGCATCGAACCGGGCCAAAGCGTTCGACCCAGCCACATCGTGCAGCACACGGTTCCCGCCGATGCCTTCATTTAAGACAGCTGTGTCGGAATGTTTCGATTTCGTCAGGAGAGTCTTGCCTAGAATGCCGGGCCAACTGTTATTCGTATCCGGAGTGGAGCGGGCGCCATCGGTGATCGAGTCTCCGAAGGCCACGATCACCCGCGGTGTCTTCTTAGTAGCGACGTACACGTCGGTAAGCCAGTAATAGGAGAGCGTGGTCGAACTCGACGGGAAATCCGCTGCACTCGTGAAGTCGCCTGCCGAGGAGATATATGTCGTTCTAAGTCCCGAACCATGCGCCGTAGCGCGTGAGGAGTTGCCCGGCATGTAAATGGTCACCGCCAGATCGCCCAGTTGCGGTACCTTCAGATCCACCGGGTCGCTGAGCGCATAACCGCCAGGTGGAATGACCATGCTTGCCTTGCCGCCAAAGCTTAGCGGCCGGTCACTGCCGGGGACGATCGACGGACCTTGCTGATGCAAGGCCACATGTGCCGCTCCGACCGACAAAGAGTCGGTTCCGTAGCGATTGGAAATGCGGATTCTTACCTGATCGCCAGCGATCGTCGTGCGAAGCATCATGCGGATCGTCTGGTTATTCAGGTTGACGTCAATCCCCACTGGAGCGGTGCTCCAAGTAGCGGTCCACGGGACGGCCGGAGCTTTCGCTGCACATATTGGCTGAACCGCGAAGATGAAGAGCCAGCAGACAGCAATTCCATACCAGGCGGCGTGCAGCGCACGGTGGGTCCCACGGCGTTTCGCAGGGACGTTCACACAAGACATTCCTCGCTCCTTATCGCGTCTGTGGGGAACTAGAATTTCCTGATCCGATCTACGGTCCGTTTTGTGCCGCCACCCTAAGGCTGCGTCGAAAAGGTGAACACGGTTACCGTGTGGTACGTCTGCCCTGGCTTGAGCTCCGTTGACGGAAAGTTGGGATGGTTTGGCGAATCAGGATAATGCTGCGTCTCCAGACATAACGCGGTGCGCCTGCCGTAGACATGACCATGCTTACCATGTGCCGTGCCATCGAGGAAATTTCCGGTATAGAACTGCACGCCTGGCTGTGTGGTGGAAACAGTGAGTACGCGACCGCTTTTCGGCTCAACGACGCGGGCGGCCTCCCTGAGTTCTCCCGCCTTCCCATTCAGGACCCAGTTGTGATCGTACCCATGGCCTAGATGAAGCTGCTCGTCCTGTGCATTGATACGAGCGCCTATCTCCGTCTGCTTGCGGAAGTCGAATGGCGTCCCGGCGACAGGCGCCAGAACTCCTGTCGGAATCAATCCGGAATCGACGGGTGTGTATCGGTCGGCATTGATGGTCAGAAGATTACCCAGGATTTCTCCCTGGCCTTCACCAGCAAGGTTGAAGTAGCTATGGTTACTAAGATTGACAACGGTGTCCTTATCGGTCGTGGCGGTGTACTCAATCTTGAGCGCGTGGCCCTGTAGCGTGTAGCGGACGTGAGCGGTCAGCTTTCCAGGGAAGCCTTGGTCGCCATCGGGACTCACAAGGGTGAACTCCACTCCATTTGGGACGACGTGCCCTTGCCATACGTGGCTATCAAATCCCACCGCTCCACCGTGAAGCGTGTTGTCGCCCTCGTTCTTCACCACATGATACTGTTTGCCGTTGAGGGTAAAGACTCCGTGGCCGATGCGATTGGCATATCGCCCGACAATGGCTCCGAAATAGGTCTTAGGAGGCATCGTGTAAGGAGCAAACGAGTCATACCCGAGGACGATGTCGGCGACTTTGCCGTGACGGTCCGGCATCTCAAGTGAGACAACGCGGGCGCCGTAGGTCATGATTCGCGCCTTGATGTCTGCATCCTGCAACGTGTAGATCTCGATTTGTTTTCCGTCCGGCATTTTGCCAAACACAGACTCTGTCACCGTCGCCTCCATAGGCAGTCCAGTCGAAAGCAAAGTTAGGAGTATTAGAAAGAGCGCGGCAGGTCTAAAGCGTGCCCAGCGCGACACACAGGTTGTCATCAATGCGGTCCTTTGGGAGAGCATTCCCTCTTCAGCGGCCGGAAGGCAACGTCCGAGTAAATGACGTATCGCATCCGAACAAGCTGAGCATTTCCGAGGGACGGAAAAAGTCTTCCGAAATCGTAACGAATAGTAAAGCCTGCGCCATTCAGGTGCAAGCGCGGCCCCCGCGGAGTCCGGCGGCGGGAGGGACTAGTGACTTGTCGCAATGACAACGATAGTGACTGGAATCGTAGAGAGACACTGTGAGTCCGGAGAATCCCAGGTCTCAGAATCGAGGGGCACCCAGCGTGGCTGTATGCGAACGAATTCACCGCGACAGGCCACTAGTCTTTCTAGGGATCGGGGCCGGGTACGGGTCACACGCTTTGTAAATCGTCGCGCTGTTAGAACGAGAAGATGTCCGACCGATCTCTGTCACCAAGTCGGGAGTATCTTGCCTGACCGCCTACAAAGTGAATCCATCCTCCGAGCCACTTTCGCGAGCCACTTCCGGCAGATGAGCGGCCAGACCCAATCCCCTGAAATTCGAGAAAGCAGGGGGGCCAGCAACTCGGTCGACTCTCGGGGCTTCTAATCCAACTTGGTGGATGCTTGATAGGTTGAGGCGAGTCTTGTACATGGCATACAGAAAAGCATGACTTCCAGACCCAATGCGTCGGATGAGAGGGCAGAGCAGAGTGGAGCGAATCCCAATCTTCCCCGACCGGAAAACGAAGAGCAATTAGGCCAGAACCTTCCTCCGGCTGGTCTTTGCCCGGTGGTTGGCATTGGAGCCTCCGCAGGTGGGCTCGACGCTTTTACCAGAATGCTCAAGCATCTGCCGACCTCCACCGGAATGGGCTTTGTCCTGATCCAACATCTCGATCCCAGCCATGAAAGCATTTTGGCCGAGTTGCTGGCAAGTCATACCAACATGCCGGTCGAGCAAGCCGCGCAGGGAACAACAGTTCAGCCTAACCGTGTCTACGTTATTCCGCCTAACACCGAAATGGTGATTCGCCAGGGTGTACTGATTCTTACACCGCGAGCGGAAGACCGTGGACGTCATCTTCCGATCGACTTCTTCTTTTGTTCGCTCGCCGAGGACCAAAGGAGCCGTTCGATCGGCGTAATCCTTTCCGGCGCTGCCTCTGACGGGACGATTGGCCTGGAAGCGATCAAGTCCGAGGGTGGTATAACGTTCGCCCAGGATAGTAGTGCCAGTTTTAACGGCATGCCACGGAATGCGATCTCTGCCGGAGTGGTCGATTTTGTCCTGCCTCCTGAAGATATCGGCCGTGAGCTGGGCGTGGTATCGAATCACTCCTATTTGGCAATTCAGAACTCCATCGCCCAAATCGAGGACGGTCCCGTCCTACAGAAGATCCTCTCTCTCTTACACGAGCGGACGGGAGTGAATTTTACCCACTACAAGACACCGACTATCGTCCGCAGGCTCTCCCGTCGCATGGCGCTCAATCACATCGAAAAGGTGGAGAGTTACTTGGGGCTTCTCGAGCAGCGACCGACTGAGATTGACGGTCTCCTCGATGACCTGTTGATTACTGTCACAGAATTCTTTCGCGATGCAGCTACTTTCGATGCTCTGGAGAAATCAGCATTTCCCGCGATTCTGAAAAATCGTGACCCGGAACAGACGATCCGCGTTTGGGTGCCGGGATGTGCTTCAGGCAAAGAAGTATACTCGTTGGCCATTTGCCTTACGGAATACCTGGAAAAGACACAGCAAAGATTTCCAATTCAGATTTTTGGTACCGACGTGAGCGAACGATCGATCGAAGCTGCCCGCACTGCCAAGTATCCAGAAAGCATTTCGGGGACGGTGCCGCCGGAGCGTCTGAAGCGCTTTTTTATGAAGCTGGAAGACGGGTATCGGGTTACCGAGTCTCTGCGAGAGTTATGCATTTTCTCCGTGCAGGATGTAACCAGAGATCCGCCACTGTCGAAAATGGATTTGATCAGTTGTCGCAACCTCCTGATATATCTGGGGCCTGTGCTGCAACGACGAGTTATGGCGATCTTTAGCTACGCGTTGCGCCCCAATGGCTGCTTATTGTTGGGAAGCTCGGAGAGCCTGGGTTCCTTGTCAGAGCACTTTGTTGCCCTCGATGCAAAGCACAAAATCTATAGAAAAAATCTGCAGCTTCCACATCCGGCCTTTCATCTTCCCGCACACATTCAAGTCTCCAACCGATCCTTGAAATCACAATCCGCAATGAGGCTCGGCGATGCGAGCCTGCTTGATCGCGCGGCAGACCGGATGGTATTGGATCAGTATGCTCCCAGCGGGTTTCTGGTGAATGCCGAGCGGCAGATTATCAAATTCAGGGGGGAAGTTGGACACTTCCTCGCGCCACAGGCTGGCGATCCCGACCTAGACGTGCTGAAACTTGTTCGTGAAGAGATAGCGGCGCCTCTCCGATCAGCGCTCGAAGAGGTCAAGTCAGGGGATCGGATTGTGCGCAGAGACGGCATACGTACCAGGAGCGATGGTAGCTTCCAGCTTCTCAACATGGTTGTCCAATCTATTGACGATGCTACGGGCGAGCGTCACTTCCTTATCCTTTTCGAACAAGTACCGTCAAGCCTTCAGCAGACTGCATCGCCAGAAACGGCGCCCATTGAGCGAACTCCGCAGCAGCAAGAACGGGAAAATCTTCTGCGCGATTTATCGACGACGCGTTCCTACATGCAAGGGCTTGTAGAAGATCTCCGTTCGGCTAACGAAGAGGCGCAATCGAGCAACGAGGAGCTCCAGAGCACAAATGAAGAATTGCAAACAGCTAAGGAGGAATTGCAATCTTCGAATGAAGAGCTAACCACGACCAACGAGGAGATGCAGAGCCGCAACCGCGAGCTAGCTCAGGTGAACAACGATCTGATCAATTTACTCAGCAGCATGCGGGTGCCGATTGTGATGCTGAACAGCGATCTGCGCATCCGGCGGCACACTCCGGTGGCGGAGAGAGTACTGAACATTATCCCTACCGATATCGGACGACCGATCTCCGATCTCAAGCCGCGGATCAACGTGCCGGATTTGGAAGAACTGCTTACCTCCGTGGTCCACTCTATGGAACCGCTGGAGCGTGAGGTTCAGGATCAGGACGGACGCTGGCATGCTCTGCGCATTCACCCGTACCGAACGACGGAAAACCGGGTGGAAGGAGCTGTCCTTCTGCTCTTCGATATCGACGACTTGAAACAATCGATGGATGAAGTGAGGCATGCTCGGGATTATGCGCAAGCCATTCTTGGAACAGTTCGGGAGCCATTGCTCATTCTTGATCACGAACTTTGCATTCAGACAGCGAACCGAGCCTTTTTTGAAACCTTTGATCTTTCTCCCCTAGAGGTACAAAAGCGGAAGATCTTCGAAATCGATCATGGCCAATGGAATCTGCCGAAGGTTTCCGGGTTATTTGATCGATTAACGCAAGCTGAGGACTCTGGAATCCACGACGTCGAGGTCGAGCATGATTTCGAGCGGATCGGATGGAGAACCTTCCAGCTCTATGCGCGCCGCTTGTATCGCAGTAACGAGGCCGGCCTTACGTTGCTGGCCATGGAAGATATTACCGATCGCAAGAGAGCGGCAGAGTCAAAATACCGGCGTTTGTTTGAAGCAGCGAAGGACGGCATTATGGTTGTCGACGCGGATACCGGTGAAGTGAATGATGTAAATCCATTCTTTGTTGAATTGTTTGGCTTTAGCAGGACCGAGTCGATTGGTAAGCAGTTCTGGAATACGCAGCCACTTGAGGAGATCGATGGGGTGCAGGCTGCTTTCGAGCGCCTCCAAAGAGAACATGTGGTGAGATTTCCGGATGTCACGCTCAAGACCAAGGATCATCGGCAGATCGATGTCGAGGTAGTAGCCAATGTGTATAAGGAAGGCCCTCGTCGCGTGGCGCAGTTCAATATCCGAGATATCACACAACGAAAGCAATTTGACCGGCAGCTTCAGCAAACGGCGCAGCTGGAAAGCTTGGGGCTTCTCGCCGGGGGAATCGCCCATGATTTTAATAATTTGTTAGCCGGCATCTTAGGTAACGCGGGGCTCGCGCTCAGCGAGGCGCCCGCGAACAGTAGTTACCAGGGCGTACTCAAGGATATTGTTCTGGCCAGCCAACGCGCTGCTGATCTAACCAGGCAAATGCTCGCCTATGCCGGCAAGGGCCGTTTCGTCGTGCGGCCGATAAACCTTTCCGAGATGGTTCTAGATGTGATCCAACTTGTCCGAACTTCCATTCCGAAATCGGTCGATCTGGATCTGGAGCTCGCCAAAGGTCTTCCCTCGGTGGAAGCGGATGCTGCACAAATGCAACAGGTGTTGATGAATCTCGTCATCAACGGAGCAGAAGCCATCGGCGAAGGCAACAAGGGGCGAGTACGGATCGCCACCAGGCTTGAGGAAGTGACGGAAGAAGGAATCCGCGGCAACGCTGCCGCCAGCGAGCTAAGCCCCGGACCTTACGTATGCCTCGTGGTTGTCGACAACGGATCCGGCATGGATGAGAAAACGCAAGCCCGCATCTTCGATCCATTTTTCACCACAAAGTTTACCGGTCGTGGATTGGGACTGGCATCGGTTCAAGGAATCATTCGCGGGCATCACGGCGCCATCGGCGTTGTTAGTACTCCTGGGCAGGGCTCCACTTTCCAGGTGCTTCTACCGGCTGTTTCCACTGCCATCGCTCAATCTGCGCCCGAACCTAAGCCTGAGAGCCTGTATGGAACCGGGTTGATCTTGGTCATTGACGACGAGGACCTTGTGTTGCGCACCACCAGCGCCATTCTCGAAGGACATGGGTATCAGGTCGTGACGGCAGCCAATGGTGACTTGGGCGTCCAAATCGTTCGCGAGAAGAAGGACGAACTTGCCTTAGTGATCCTGGATCTAACAATGCCCGCGATGGGAGGAGAAGAGACTTTTGCGGAGATTAAATTGGTAGCTCCAAAGCTTCCTATTATTTTGTCCAGCGGATATGACGCGTCGCAGGCAATTAGCCGGTTTGGAGAGCAGGCCCTGGCCGGTTTTATTCAGAAGCCCGGCAGTGTGACGACTCTTCTCGGAACGGTGAAGGCCGCGCTCAATCAGGGCGGCGCCCCGTCCTAAGCAAGGAATTGGTGCGGACGAGAGATCTTTTGTTAGAGCGTCTGTCAGATATGGCTTTGTAGTGCCAGAACGCTGCTTGACTTGCGCTTTCTACCCCAGCAAGCAAGCTTGTACGTGTCGATGCGCATGGGAAACCTCGCATTGCGGTTTTAGCATCCGAGTAGATGGGTTGTTTCGGTCGGCTACCATTACTGTAGGGCGAGTACCTTTATGCCGGAGGTTGTTACCCAAAAGTTGTAGCTGAAAGCTTGAGAAGCGCTATGCTTCTCAACAAGCGGTGGTTCTCTCGGACTGCTGAATTGATTCTTCGGGGGAGGGATTCATTGAAGTGGTCAGCGCAGAACCACCGCGAACATAGGACGGCACTGGAAACCACACTCGATGCGGCTCGGGCCGTCAGCATGGAACGGATTGTGAGTCTCACGATGGACTACCAACGCGGAGTAGGTCTAGTGCAATTCCGCAACGGGGTCGATGCTGTGATCTCCTCTTCCGGTTACCCGCAGCTCATCGAGAAATTACTGGAACTCTTGTAACACTGTATTAGAGATTCTGCCTTCGGATTACGCTCGCCAACCGGCGGGCACACTGAATGAAAACCAGGGGCTTCCGCCGCCAAGAAGATTGGCCCGGACTGAAGACTAAGCAGCCACGCGCCGTCGTGTCTCCACGGCGTTGCGCGGCTGCTTTCAATCAGAGACTTAGCCGGCCTGCGTCCAGTTCTCGAACGAAACAGGCGCGCGCCAAAGAGCTCAGCCATTCCCGAGCTCTGACTGCTGAAGCATCGATCTCAAAGGAGAGGGTCAAAATGATGCAATCTTGCGGCAATCGGCTCTTGTATCTTTTGTGGACCAAACCGGTTCAACTTGGCCTCATCATCGCTGCCCTTAACCTGTAATTGCCGGCTTCCACCCTTGGTCGTTGTA
>DASYBJ010000256.1:0-13287 GCA_036500845.1 Acidobacteriaceae bacterium | reverse complement strand
CCGAGCGCAGTCGAGGGATCTGCTTTTGGAAGCTACATGGCCGAACACCGCAAGGTCTGGTGTTTGAGACCCTCCGGGCCGACCAGAAGCAAACGCTGAAAAGGATCCGCTTTAGGCGCACTGAGTCGGGTCATTCCGTCTCAAAAACAACGCTTGACAAGAGCTAAGACGAAAAACGTCAGAGCAATTGCTAAGAGTATCCAAAACACCAAGGAATTCATCGAAAGTACTTCACGATGCGTAGTTGCATTCATCGGAATCGTCAAACCCCAAGAACTATGCCGCCACGTAAGTTTGACGATTAGCGCCAGAGCAAAGACTAAAGTCGCGACCCATTTCATCGTATCTCTCGTTTGCAATGACATAGAGCAGGAGAAGTCTAAATCATGCACTCGGGCAATAGAAAAACATTCCGGGCCACACAGAGGAGCCGAAGCCGCGACGGAATTCAGAAGATTTTAGACCGTCGTCGGGACAGTGATCCGATAGGAGTGAGGGTGACGATTCGCTAGTATAGGGAAGATGGCCGCTCAGGAAAATCAAGCCCGGTTTACCGGACGAGTAGACAGCTACAGGCGATTTCGCCCTTCCTACCCAAGAGAGATCCTCGATTTCCTAAGACGTGACTGTGGCCTGACCTCAGAGTCAAAGGTCGTCGACGTCGCCGCTGGCACCGGCCTCTTCTCCGAACTCTTTCTTGAGAATGGAAACGCCGTAGTCGCCATCGAACCGAACGATGAAATGCGTGCAGTCTGCCAAGAGCGCCAGGCGGTCTTTCCGCGCTTAACTGTTCTCAACGGCACGGCAGAGGCAACCGGTGTGGCGTCCGGAAGTGTGGATTTCATAACCGTGGCGCAGGCCATGCATTGGTTCGATCTCAAACGAGCCAGAGAGGAATTCGCGCGAGTTCTGCGCCCCAGCGGCTGGTGCGTAGTGGCCTACAACGACCGCCGAATGGGAGGCGATCCATTTCACGATGGGTTTGAAAGGATCCTAGTAGACTTTGGCCCCGACTACCACCGCGTGCAAGGGGCACATTTGGGAGAGGAGCAATTGCGCGTGTTCTTTGCGCCCTATCCATTCCGGCGCCGCATCCTCCCCAACGCCCAGTTATTGGACTTCGATGCCCTCGTCGGCAGAATCGCCTCTTCTTCCTACATGCCTACGAGCGGCCAACCCCGCTACACAGAAATGCGGCAAGCGATCGAACAACTCCACCGCGAAAACCAGCGGGATGGCCAAGTCCGGCTCGAGTACAACTGCGCCGTCAGCTACGGGCAACTCCCCAACAGCGCCGCTTGAGAGTAACAGTTCCAATTCTCCGCCGATTCAAATCTGTCGAGCCGAACCTACATCAGGGCCTTCTCATGGAAGGCCCTGAGCTTCCAGGTGGGTGGCCCATTCAAGCCTGGTTTTGGCTTGAGTGGGGTAGTTCTCGTTACCTCTTCTGAGAGAGGCCTTTCCGGGCAGGCGTTTGTGGTTTCCCATATCTGGCACAAAAACGTGCCAGATATGGGGCACATCCCCTTTTATGATCAAGGCGTGAAGACTCAGAATTGCAAGCGGACGCCCAGCTGAATCTCTCGCGGAGTGTAGATATTGTTGTTATTCGAGTTGTTTGGCGCAGCAAAGGTGGTGCTCGTGTATTGCGTCAGTGTGTTATACACCTGACCGGCGGAATTGGTGGACGTGCCCAGACTGAAGGCCGTCGTGTTCACCGAGGTCACGTTCTGGTGATTGAAAGCGTTAAAGACTTCAGCCAGAAACTGCAACGTGTAACCTTCGTGGATGCTGAAATCCTTCGAAAGCCGCGCATCGAGCATATAGGTCGCCGGCAGCTGGAAGGCATTGCGTTCGAAGCCCGGGATGCGAACCGCTCCATCCGTACCGTTGTAGCTGCCAGTACCGCTGCTCACGCCGGTGATGTATCCGGTGGACGTGTAGCTGCTGACGAGATTCGCGGAGGAACCGCTGAGACCGGCCGAATACGGCACACCATTCTGCGCGGCGAAGCTGGGTGAGAGCTGATAGCCGTCCAGCAACCTGCGCTTCCAGCCGCTGGTGTGCCACGGCGAATCCATCACCGCGGTCAGCACGAACCGATTGGGCACATTCTCAACGGCATTGCCATAATCTGCCCGGATGTTGCGCGGATCGAGCAGGCTCATGCCGGAGCCGGGGGTAAAGGTGGTATTGGTGGCGCCATAATCCAGCGCATGGGACCAGGTGTAGTTCGCCTGGAACTCAACGTGATTGGTGAGACGATGCTTGATCTGTGCGGACAGTGCCTGATAGTTGGAGGTGATGCCGCTGAAGATCTCGTCCATTACGCCATATTTGGTGTTCGGACGGCCGGAATCGACGACTGCAGGAGCAGCACCGTTCGGAGCTTTCGAGGCATAGCCATAGAAGGGAACATTGATTATCGCGCCATTAGGCAACAGTCCTTTGCTGTTGGTGTCGACCACAGTGTAAGAAATCGAGGTCGGAGCGGGCAGGTTGGTGTCGATGAAGCCGGGCAGATTGCGGGCGAAGGAGCCCAGCCAGCTCAGGCTGAATAAGGTGTTCCATCCGACATTCTGCTCGACGGTGAGGTCGGCTTCGTGAACCTCGGGGTTCTTGAAGTTAGAGGCAAAGTAGTCGACGGTGGGTGGCGTGTTGGAGCCAACTGCTCCCGGGATGATCTGCGGGAAGACCGGAGAGCCAGCCTGGCCGGGGGACAGCGGACCCACCTGGCTTTGACCTCCAGCCACCCCGGTCTGCGCCAGGGCGTTGTAGATGGTGGAGTTGATCAGACGGCCGTAAACCAGTCCGTAGCCGCCGCGAACCACGGTGTTGCCGGTTCCGAAGACATCATAGGCAAAGCCCACACGCGGTCCGATTTCATGACGGTCGCTGGGCATCGATGCGGTCTGCGGAATGTTGGGGTTGGGCAGCTGAGCGCTGGGCGTTTGCTCGTAGTCGTAGCGGATGCCGAGCGTCAGGCTCAGGCGGGGATTGAACTTCCACTGGTCTTCGACGAAGCCCGAGTAATCGCCGGTGGTGAACTGGAAGCCGAGCGGACCGAATCCCTGCTGGTATGAGCTATAGTGCTGCGCCTGGTTGACGGTTGCGGCATTCTGTGCGAGGTAGTAGTCAGTCAGATAGTTAGCCAGACCGCTGGTGGTGCCCTGGGCGTTATAGGTGTAGGCGCCAAAGACATTGACCAGATTTTCGCTCAGGTCGTAGGTGTGAATGTAATCGCCGCCGAACTTGAAGGTATGGTTGCCGTGAGTCCAGGTGACCGTGTCTGCCACCTGCCAGCGCCGCTCGTCAGGATAAGCCGGGCGGTTCAGGAACGTCGGAGTTCCGAAGTTAAAGCCGTTCTGGATGGTGACGAAGGGCGGAATCCCCAAAGGGTTGGTATAGTTGCCAGTCTTCAGCAGCGTGTTCTGCTCGTACTGAGTGGGCGGTTCGTTGAAGGCGAAGTTGAAGTCACGACCATACTGGTACCGGACTTCGTTAATTATGTCCGGGCTGATCTGCGTGTCGAGCTTGGCAATGCCCCAGGTGTCGCGAACATAAATATTGCCGAAGCTCTGAATGCCGTAAGTGACCGGTGTGTTCGTCTGCTGGCCCGAGGGCGAGGTGAAGCGCAGGCGGTTGGCCTCGAAGGTCGCGTGGTTCCTCGCGTTGATCTGCCAGTCGAGTCTCGGGAAGAAGAGCGTCTGACCGGCATTGCGGGGCGCCTGTCCAAGCATCGAGTTCAGCCCAGCCAGACCGTTGTTGTAGTCGGTAACAGCCTGCGAATATGAGGAGAGATGCAGGTTTGTCATCAGCGTGCAGGCGCCGTTGTCTGCATAGAAGTTCGTGTCGTTCGCCTGGGTGATGCCCTTGCAGCTGGCAAGATTCGGATTCGGGGCCGCGAAGAACGTACCGGGGTTGCTGGCAACACCTACCGCCGGGAAGTCGTGATAGTAGCGATCAGCGGCGAAGTAGAAGAAGAGCTTGTCCTTGATGATCGGACCGCCGATGCCGAAGCCATACTGGCGGCGCAGATCGGTCGGCTTGATCGGAGTGGAGACGAAGCGGCCGCCGGGCGTAGCCTGAATGCTCTCTTTAGTGAAGTCGTTGTAGGCAGCCCACTGCGAATCGCGGTCGAGATAATAGCCTTCGCCATGCAACTGGTTGCTGCCGCTCTTGGTGACCGCATTCACAACACCGCCGGCCGCACGTCCGTATTCAGTCGAGTAGTTTGAGGTGTTCACTTGAAACTCTTCAATCGCGACCTTGGGCGTCGAGTAGCCCACGGTGGTACGGCCGCGCTCTTCCGAGAAAAAGGCCTGATTGTCGTCCATACCATCGACAGCGATGTTGTTGAGCAAAGTGCTCTGACCGCGAAAGCTCAGCAGTCCGAAGCCGCCCGACTCCACCACGCCGGGAGTCTGCAGCGCGTACGCCGACCAACGGTAGTTATTGACTGGAACGTTGTTCAGCACGTTCTGATTGACGACGCTGGAGAAGTCCGGAGAAGTGGTGTTGATGGCTGGGCCCTCTTCCGATACGGTGACAGTCTGCGCGTTGGCGCCCACCCCCATCCTGGGTTCCAGATCGGTCATCACGCCGACCTGAACCGAGACGTCGCTGGACTTGAAATCGCCGAATCCGCTCGCCGCGATGGTAACTGTGTAATGACCCGGCTGCAGGTGCAACACGCGGAAATAACCTGAGCTCTCCGTGGTTACGGCCTGTTCGAAGTTGTTGCCGTTGTTGTGAACCAGAACCCTGGCATTGCCGATTACGGCGCCGTTGATGTCCTCCACGGTGCCGCCGATAGCTCCGTCGACCGCAGTCTGCGCCACAGCCTTAGGCAGATTGGCAAACAAAATAAGCAATCCGGCGCACAACAACGCGCCACACTGATAGCGTCTGAACATGACCAGCTCCTAAACCCGATAAATCGAGAAAAATTTAAAAATGCAGACCTGCAGCTACCATGGAGGGACGGCAGCAGCAGTTACGACAAAGGTGGGGATGTTGCGGAAGGGAACGAACATGGCCGTCTAGAGCCAAGAACGATGAGATGTGGGCCTACATAATTGTCACTCCGCTAGTGATTATGGAGGATCAATATTACATTTCGGTAAACAGTAATGCTTCGGTAAACAGTAATGCTTCACATCGTAAACAGTATGCTTCACATCAAGGAGAGACAGTCCAGACAGGGACGAATCAGACTTGGCATACTGGTTTGTCGCGAACGACTTGACTGCGGGAAAGGAACGGCTCCAAAAACGTGAAGAGACTCAGACTTCTCCACTTTGGTATTGACGGCCTGCAGCTCGAAGAGGTCCCGCTGCAAGACATTTCTCCTCAAGATTCCCTGGTCCAGGTAAAAGCCGCGGGGTTGAATCCCAGCGACCTCGCGAATGTTAAGGGCGCCTTCAGCCAAACCACTCTTCCGCGCGTGCCAGGCAGGGACTATTCGGGAATCGTTGTGGAAGGGCCGGCGGAATGGAAGGGAATCGCTGTTTGGGGAAGCGGTGCGGAACTCGGCTTCACCAAGGATGGCACGCACGAAGAGTGCGTTGCGCTGCCAACGGCATCTCTCGTCGCGAAGCCGGCGAATCTCTCTTTCGCCGCTGCCGCCGCTGCAGGCGTTCCTTGTGTGACTGCTTACCTCGCCATGATAGAAGCGGCTCAAGTGAAGGCTGGCGAGACAGCTCTCATCATCGGAGCAGCCGGCTCTGTCGGCAAGGCAGCATGCCAACTCGCTAAGGCAAAAGGAGCGCGTGTTCTTGGTGTGGTCCGTACTCCAGAGCAAATACCGGGCGTCGAGGTCCTGTTGTCTTCCGACGAGATCCCTAAACGTGTGCACGAGATGACGGGCGGCAGAGGAGTGGATCTCTGCCTCGACACTGTGAGCGGTCCCATGTTCCCGGTCGCACTCGATTCGCTCGCCGAAGGTGGTCGTCTCGCAGTCATTGTTGCGAAAGGCGATGGAAGGGTGACCTTCAGCCTCCGCGATTTCTATCATCACAGGTTGCGCTTGCTCGGAGTTGATTCCCTCAAGACTTCCGCCACTGCCGCTGCGCAAATATATCGGGAACTTACACCGCTCTTCGAAGCAGGCATTCTGAGCGTCGATGAGCCGGAGCAGATCCCATTGGAGAATGCAACCGAAGCCTATCGGCAACTGGAACAAGGTGACGCGGCGAAGATAACGATCGTCCCTTAGCTTGCATTTGCCGATGTACGAAGAATCACGGAGTTGTATTGGCGGCGAATGCAAGGCGCTTGGGTGCCCCATCGTTCATCCGCTGTAGGCCGACGTACGCTGAGCCACAACGCACGAAAATTGCCAGAGCGTGGGAGAAGGGGCCCCGTCCTCCGCGCCGTGTCGTTCGGCGCGGAGCGTGGGAAACCACAACGGTGGGCGCCAAGAGCAGGCACGCGCTCCGTGAGTCGGCTTTCAGCAGTGTCGGGTTGCCGCTTGCTGAATGATCCTGACTGCGTTCTCGATCTCATCTTCTGTGACAGTATGCGGACGATTCGGGTAACGCCGCAGAGTGACGCTTGCGCCCATCTTCGTCAAAACCTGCGCCGACTCCTCCACCCTGGACCAGGGCACATGAGGATCAGGATCGCCGGAGCCCAGGAACGCTGGGGTACCGAAGAGTTCGCCGCGGTGCTCGAACGAAATTCCTGGAGGCCCGATCAGTCCGCCTGTAAACGCAATTAAGCCGCCATACGTCTTCGGATTGCGCGCGACAAACTCTGTAGACAGGCATGCACCCTGAGAGAATCCGCAAAGTACGATATTGTTGAGCGGAATACCGGCTGACGTCGCGAGCTCAACTGTTGCCCCGATCTTCTCAAGCGCTGATGAGAGCCAGGGCTCGTTCTGCTCGAGCGGAGCGAGGAATGAATAGGGGTACCATGTGTTCCCAGCCGCTTCTGGAGCGAGATACGCGATCTCGGGATCATACATTTCTCGCGCCAGACTGAGAATGTCTGCGGCTGAAGCGCCACGGCCATGGAGAAGAATTACCGCGGCTTTCCCTTCCTGAAGCGCCGCGCCCATGAGTCGTATAGGCTGATCCAAATGAGGGTTATCACTTCCCATGCACGATCCCTGGTTTCTTAAGCTCAATCTTGGGCAGCTCTTTTTCGATTGCTTCCCGATGCGCTTCGAACCACTCCGGCAATTTGAGTGCTTCGCCTAGCGTTTCGAAGCTCTCGTCGATCGCGAACCCCGGTGGATCGGTAGCGATCTCAAACAGCACGCCCCCGGGCTCCCGGAAGTAGATCGAATGAAAATAATTGCGATCGAGAACCGGTGTCACATCCAGAGAGGCTTCCTCGATTTTCGTGCGCCACTCTAACTGCGAGGCGTCGTCGGCTGCGCGGAACGCGATGTGATGCACGCTGCCCGCCCCTAATCTGCCATGACGGCTCTGCGGGAGAACGAGCAGATCAATGTGGTTTCCTAGAGCATCACCCTCCGCGGCAAAACGCAATCGATTCTTCTCTTCCGCAACTTTCCGGAACCCCATCGTCGCCAACACCCCAGCGGTAGGCTGTGCGGAGTGCAGTGACAGCGTTACTCCGAAAAAACCTCGAATCGCGTGTTCAGGGGGAATTGCCGAATCGCTCCAGGGATTCGCCTTTCCCGCATCCCCATGGCCGACGATCTCTAGCTTCATGCCGTCTGGATCGGCAAACGTTAGAACCTCCTCCTCAAAGCGCCTCCCAGTGCGCTCCACAGGCACGCCAGAGGCGAGCAGATGCTGCTCCCAGAAATCCAACGAATGTAGCGGAACGCTGAAGGACGTGACGGTAGTCTCGCCCACACCAGATGTGCCACGGCTCGCCTGGGGCCACGGAAAAAAGGTCAGAATGGTGCCTGGTGTTCCGGAAGCATCCCCAAAGTAAAAGTGATACGCTCCCGGATCGTCGAAGTTGATCGTTCTCTTGACGAAACGTAGACCAAGCACCTCGGTATAGAAGTCCAGGTTTCGCTGTGGTTCGGATGCAATGGCGGTTACATGATGCAATCCAACGATTGGTTTTGGCATTGACGTTTCCTTTCATGCCATAGATTCTGCTCGGTTGGATAGCCGAGACTTAGGGTTAGGCGTGCGAGTTTCCGGCCGAACCCCGTTGAGCATCCAGGGATGAACCACACTGGTTTGCTTTGCGAAGTGGGCATGTACTCTCCCAGTTGTAGCTTGATCGCGTGCTACCCGCGCTGATATTTAACTCGCTTGTGCGCATTCGGCGCCCCGTGGGCGAGAGGGTCAAACTTAAAGACAAGAGATGAAGCAATGGTCCAGGAAGATGCAACCGCTCAGCCATAGCCTGAGCGGCTACCGCGGAAGTGATCGCTCGCGCTTTCAATTTCAAGCAGATAACTGGTTCAGTGCCTGCCGGAGATCATCGATCAGATCCGCGGTATTTTCCAAGCCGATCGAAAGTCGAAGCAAATTCGCCGGGGTTCGCGTCTCCTCTGATTCGACAGACGCCCGATGCTCGATCAAACTGTGAGTGCCTCCGAGGCTCGTCGCACGCGTGAAGACCTGGGTCGCTGCAGCCACACCCAGCGCCTCCTTCGCAGCCCCTTTCACTTGAAACGACATGACTCCACCAAACAGCTTCATCTGGCGTGATGCAATCTCGTGACCGGGATCCGTCGCCAACCCTGGGTAAAGGACAGCTTCAACGAGAGGGTGCCCGGCAAGGAATTCCGCGATTGCGAGCGCGGAGCTCGATTGTGCCCGGATGCGGAGGGGTAAAGTTGCAATCCCCCGCAGCACCAGCCAGCAATCGAATGGCGACGGAACCGCGCCTCCCAATCGTTGAAAATTTTGCGCGCCCTCAAAGAATGGACATGCGTCGTTCATCACAAGCGCGCCACCCGTGACGTCGCTGTGCCCTGAAATCGCTTTTGTCGTGGAATGAACCACGATATCGATGCCCCAGTCGAGTGGGCGTTGCAGCACCGGCGTCGAAATCGTGCTGTCGCACGCCGTAACGATCTTGGCTTTCTTTGCGATCTGTGCGACCGCCTCCATGTCAGTGACCTTCATCAGCGGATTGGATGGGGTCTCAATCCAGATCAGCCTTGTGTCGGGACGTAGGGCGCTCTCAACGTTCGCCGCGTCCCTCATATCGACATAAGAGGTTTTGAGGTCTAGGTTCGCAAGAAGCGCGCTGAGAACTTTTCTGAAGTTGTAATACACATTATCGGGGGCGATGACGTGATCTCCAGGCCTGAGGTTCTGTGCCACTGCCGTCGACGCCGCCAGCCCTGAGGAGAAGGCCAGCGCGCGAGTGCCGCCTTCCATCTCCGCAAGGCATCTTTCCAGAGCTTGCCGGTTCGGGTTATCCCAACGTGAATACGAAAATCCTGAAGGATAGCCGCCACTTTCATCGCGCTCGAAGGTAGTCGATAAGTGAATCGGCCCGATCACCGCGCCAGTTGCCGTGTCGATGGATCGGCCTGCGTGGACGGCCAGGGTTTCAATATTTTGCGGGCGTCTCGAAGACATAGAAAATGATAGCAACGGATAGCTATAGCCTTCAGGTGCCAAGTCGCCCGCTTGCGCCCAATCCTGACCCGAATTCGAAGAAGAATCGGCTTATTTCGTTTAAACCGAAGGGCAGTCCTTAGCCGGCCCGCGGGCAATACATGGTCCAATCGATGGCCCAATCCTTAGTTTGGCGCACGATTTTGCGCGGATTGGCAAAAATCTCGACTACACTGTCAAAACATACCTGCCCCTCTCGATCAGGTTGGCGCCTCAGGATGAGCCAGTCGGGCAGAGCTCGCCACGTCGCGTGCAAACAACCCTGTCGTTGACATGAATCTTCGGTTTTCCGGTTACCAAGTGAGTGACCGGCAATTCGGCACTTTTGTGAACGATTAGGGGGAACCTATGTCCCAGTTCGCGCAGCTAAGCCAAACCCAGATCTTTTCCTCGGAAGAAATTGGCCAATTGATGGAAGAAAGCGGCAAGCCGGCTGAGACGCTGATGCATGTCGTGGAATTGATCGCACAGCATTTTCAGACAGACGTGTGTTCCGTCTACCTGCTGGAGCCAGATCGCTCCCACCTGGTTCTTGCCGCGACCGTGGGCCTTCGGCCCGAGTGTATCGGAACGCTGCGTCTGGGACTGAACGAAGGATTAGCCGGCCTAGTCGCCGAGGAAGTGCGCCCGATCGCCGTGGAGCAGGTGAAGAATCATCCCCGGTTCAAATATTTCTGCGAATCGGGTGAGGACGAGTTCCAGTCCTTTCTCGGCGTTCCGCTCATCGACCGCGGCATTCTGCAGGGTGTGCTGGTCGTTCAGACCAAGGAGCCGCGCAAGTTCACCGCACACGAGATTCAGGCAATTACAGAAGCAGCGGATCAGGTGGCGCCGGTCGTCCGTGAAGCCCGCACGCTCGATCGATTTATTGCGCCCGCCCAAGAGAGATTGTGGTCCTTGGCTAGAAACCTTTGGTGGAGCTGGGACCAGGAATCCACTTCGCTATTTCTCGATCTTGATCCGGCACGGTGGAAAGAGCTCAATCACAATCCCGTGGCACTGTTGGCAGAGATGCCGCTCGCTGCGATCGAGCGCCGCGCTGCCGAACTGGTACTGCATAGCCGGATCAACTACGCCTATCGGCGCCAGCGCGAGTATCTGCAGGCAGATCGGACCTGGGGCAGCACGCATGCGGGCATTCTCGGTCCGCGGCCCGTTGCTTATTTCTCTGCCGAGTTTGGGTTGCACGAGTCGCTGCCGATTTATTCCGGCGGCCTCGGTGTGCTCGCCGGCGATCATATAAAAAGCGCCTCTGATCTTGCGGTACCTCTGATCGGGGTTGGTCTGTTTTACGGGCAGGGCTATTTCCGCCAGCGATTGGACGGGACCGGCTGGCAACAGGAAGAATACTTCGCCACGGACATCAGCCAGGTTCCAATGGAACCTGCGATCGGTGTTCGCGGCGAGCCGATTACGGTTCAGATCGATACCCGTACCGGTTCCATTCGCGCCAAGGTCTGGCGTCTCAAAGTGGGGCGCTGCGATCTCCTCTTGCTGGACTCCAATATCGAAGGAAATGCTCCGGAAGATCGCGAGCTGACTTCGCGGCTTTACGGTGGCGACGCGCGCGTTCGCATCCGGCAGGAACTGTTGCTTGGCGTGGGCGGATTCCGGGCCCTGAAGGCCATGGGAGTAACGCCCGGCGTTCTCCATCTCAACGAAGGCCACAGCGGTTTTGCGGTCCTCGAAGCCATCGCAAATCGCATGCGCGAGGAAGGTGAGACCTTTGAACGCGCATTGCCCCGCGTCGCACGCGAAGTTGTCTTTACCACCCATACTCCGGTCCCGGCTGGTCACGACCGTTTCCACAACAGCCTGATCGAGGAGCATCTGGGGCCCTTACGCGACAGCCTCGGTATATCCGAAGACCAACTGATGTCCCTGGGGCGCGAAAACTCGCACAATTATGAGGAAGATTTCTGCATGACCGTGCTGGGGCTCAAGCTCTCGCGGCGCGCCAACGCAGTCTCTGCCCTTCACGGTCAGGTCTCCCGCGAAATGTGGACCGTTCTTTACCCAGGCAAGGCGGAAGATGATGTGCCCATCGGTCACATCACAAACGGCGTGCACGTTCCTAGCTGGCTGGCTCCGCAGATGTCGCGCCTTTACGATCGTCATCTCGGTCCGGGATGGCAGCAGCAAAGTGGAGAAGCCCACACCTGGGATGGCATCGAAAACATCGATGATGGCGAACTTTGGGAGACGCATCTATCGCTCAAATCCCAAATGCTTCACTTTGTGCGTGACTGCGCCATGAGACAGGCTGATCGCCGGAATGAAGAGCCTGAGGATATTTCGCGTCTCGGAAGAATCTTCAGTCCGGACGCGCTGACCATCGGCTTTGCGCGCCGGTTTGCTACGTACAAACGTGCCAATCTGCTGCTCTTTGATATCGAACGGCTCGCCAACATGGTGAACGACCCCAAGCGGCCCGTCCAATTTGTTTTCGCCGGCAAAGCGCATCCCCTGGACCAGCCTGGGAAACGTGTGCTCCAACAGATCGCCGAGCTCATGCGCGACAGCCAGTTTGCCGACAAGTTTGTCTTCGTTGAAGACTACGACATCAATGTTGGCCGCCATCTGGTCCAGGGTGTTGACGTCTGGCTGAATAATCCGCGGCGCCCTCTTGAGGCCTCAGGCACGAGCGGTCAAAAGGTGGTCTTGAACGGCGGTCTCAACCTCTCCGTCCTCGATGGCTGGTGGGCCGAAGCCTACGATGGGTTGAATGGCTTTGCTATTGGAAAGGGTAGAACCCATTCCAATATGGACGTGCACGACACCCGCGATGGCGATGACCTCTATAGGGTCTTGCGCAAAGAAGTCATTCCGCTCTACTACCAGCGCGACCAGGATGGTTTGCCGCGGGAGTGGATCAAGCGGATGAAGCGCACCATCCGTACACTCGGCTGGAGATTCAACGCGAACCGCATGGTGATGGATTACACGCTCAAATGCTATATCCCGGCCGCAGGCGGCACATCGAGCGACATGGGCGGGTGCTGAGTCCCCTTGCATTCAGCCCAGGCCCTTCGCATCTAGTGTCCTGAGTCTGAAGTTCGCGAAAAAAAGGGTCCTGGTTTTGTGAAAGCGCACGGCTTCAGCCGTGCCGCTACAGATGCATAAAACTTGGGCTTTTAAAGCCCCTGAATCTTTCGGTCCAACTTACGGCACGGCTTGAAGCCGTGCCCCTTCAAAGAACAACAATCTCTCAACCCAAACTCCGTCATACCGAGCGAAGCGCAGCAAGCCGAGGGATCTGCTTTTCTACCACCAACGCCGGATGCCATCCCCGATCCGGTGGTCGAGTTTCTACCTTCAAAGAACAACAATCTCTCAACCCAAACTCCGTCATCCCGAGCGAAGCGCAGCGAGCCGAGGGATCTGCTTTTCTATCACCAACCCCGGATGCCATCCCCGATCCGGTGGTCGAGTTTCTTTGAAAGGGCACGGCTTCAGCCGTGCCGCTCAATCGCGAAAAATGACGGGCTTTTAGCCCCTGAGGCAACGCCATTTCGGCACACTTCCCGCTTTCCAATTCTGTAACGAACTTAAGGCTCATCACACTAGAAAGCTCGCCGTCGACTTGCTCGGGCACGAGCATCTTGCATTCGGCACGAGAAAGTTTGCTCCGCTCAAACCTGTAGTTTGTCAATTCTCATGGACATACTTGCATTTTGAGGCCAAATGGAGCCATCATTGCCGAAAGTGCGAGGGCTCT
>DASYBJ010000255.1:0-4662 GCA_036500845.1 Acidobacteriaceae bacterium | reverse complement strand
CGGCGCCTGGAATCTGTTCACAACGCCTCATTGTCATCCCGGCCGCAGCGAATCCTTACTTTGTCATCCCGAACTTTGTCGTCCCGAACTTTGTCATCCCGAGCGCAGTCGAGGGATCTGCTTTTGTCCGGCGTAAAGAATTTTCACTTCGCGTGGAAGTCCTCACCATCGGGAATATCGCTCCATGACAACCTACGCGATTATCTTTGGCGGCGTGTTTTTCAACGTGGTCAGTTTGCATGCATCTTGACCAGGTTTTAAAAAACACGCCGCCATAGATAATTGCGTAGGTTGTCATGGAGCGATATTCCCGATGGTGAGGAATTCCACGCGAAGTGAAAAATTCTTTACGCCGGACAAAACCGCAGATCCCTCGACTGCGCTCGGAGCGTGTGACTTTTTTGATTTAGCACGAAAACAGATACTGAAAATAAAGAGCTTAGACGCCCAAAAAGGCGCAAAAATCGAATAAAGTCACATCCTCTCGGGATGACAAAGTTCGGGATGACAAAGTAAGGATTCGCTGCGGCCGGGATGACAATGAGGCGTTGTGAACAGATTCCAGGCGCCGTAGGCATAAATTATGCGGGAGCGCTACACCAATTCCTCACGGGATCGCATGAGAAAAAATGGTGAAAACATTCACTGCACCACGATCTTGCCTGTCATCTTCGGATGGACCGAGCAGTAGTACGTATACGTTCCTGCCTTGGTAAACGTGTACGAGAACTTTTCGTCTGTATCCCGCACCTTAGACTTGAACACACCGTCTGTGCTGACTATCGTGTGTGGAATATCGTCTCGGTTGGTCCAGGTGACTGTCGTCCCTACAGCTATCGTGAGTGTCTGCGGCCCAAAACTGAAATTATCGATCTTCACCTCTGCGGCTGCCGCTGCGGGCTGGTCACTCGCCCTGACGGTCGATGATCGTCCCACCAGCAGCATCACAGTCATTACCGGCATCGCCAAACCTTTAACCCACACATTTTTCTTCGTCATTTTCATTTCCTTTCAAAAGTTTGATTTTCTTGCTTGGACCGAATCCTTCCCTTTCTACGCAAGGGTTGAATCAACTACGGCCAGGGAATGCGGGGCCCGGATGGAATTCACGTCTGTGATTCCCAACACGCTTCGCAACTGCCCCGCCGGCACTTTCATCGGTCCCGGAGAGTCCGCCTTGCCTGGCTGCGGTTGCGGAAATGCCGTTGACATCGCGGTGTGAAAGGTTACGTTTCCTTCGACTTTCTGCATAATCTGGTGAATGTGCCCATTCAGCACCGTTACGGAACCGAACTTCTTGAGGTAGCCTAGTGCCTGCGCGCTGTCCTGCGTGCCCCAGCCCCACTCCGGGTACACCGTCCATAGGGGGATGTGCGCGAACACCACGATCGGCGTGCTGTGCTTCAGATGTTTGACGTCATCTTCCAACCATTCGAGCTGCTGACCGCCCAGCGAGCCGAGTCCGCCAGCCTTCAGATTCAGCACGTTCACCAGCCCAATGAAATGCACGCCATTCTTGTCAAAGCTGTACCATCCCGACCCCTTGGCGTTCTTTGCGTAGCGTTCGAGGTATGCCTTGCCGTTGTCGTCCAGCACATCGTGTTCGCCTGGCACAAAGAACAGTTCTTTGGCGCTCGCGCTTTTCAAGATTTGATCGACGTTGTCGAACTGTTCCGTTCTCGAGAGGTGGCTGATGTCGCCCGTATGCAGCAAAAATTCGGGCTTCTTTGCCAGCCCATTGATCTTGTCCACCGCCGCCTGCAGTGTGGCCGAGACATCCGGATTAGCCGGCTTGTTGAATCCCATGTGGCTGTCGCTGATCTGCACAAAGCTGAAGTCCCCGCCTTTACCTGCGTGATGGCCGGTTTCCTTGGCGAAGGCCTGAGACATCGGAATGCCACCTCTCATCGTCCAGACCAGCCCTGTACCTGCCCATGCCATGCACTTCAAAAACCCGCGACGGTCGATGCCATCGTTGTTCAGGTCTTGTAACTTCTGATCGATAAGGCCTTGTTTCTTGTCCGCCATTTATCCTCCGTGGTTTGTGATGTTCTTAGTTGATAACTGGTACGAGTTCTTTTTATTCCCCGCAGCTAGACTCTTCTTGTATTACGGACAGGATGTCTCTGGCGGGGATACGAGAAACTCAGTATGGCTTTCGGGTCGGCCAAAACATAAGTTGTCCTGGCCCAGTACTCAATCGATCCAATCGCCCTAGCCGGGACCGTTTACACCACTTAGAAAGCCTCCCAAGTGCCCTGTGAGTGCGACGATACCAACACTCAACAATTCAAGCGGCACGCGGTAGTTCGGCATGCCTTGTGTCCGCCGTCGAGCTTGCAAATGCACGGACCAGACCACCCAGATCAACACGCTCGAGATACATCCAAGTACTATATGGAGTAATAACATTCCCTTCGGTTTCTGGCCCTCGAACTGAAACTGCCATGCAAGGATACCGGTGACGAGAACCGGGATCGTTGAGATCGCAGCTACCAGCAGGTTGTAGTAGGCTGTGTCCGCCAGGCGGGGTCGCTTCGTCCATTGCGCAATCAGGTCGAATGCCACTGCTGTGATGAACAGCGCGATTGGAAAGTGGATGAGCACGACATGCTGTGCGTGCTTGGCTAAAAGTATTGTCTGGAGATTAAAAGGATTTACCATGCCTTACCTCTTCTATAAGTGTGGGTGGATTGCTTGAGGGATTCAGTCTCTTCGTGGTCCGGGCGTAGCCAATGCGGAGACAACAGTGGCTGGATACGATACTGAGTCCTTTAAGGTATCTCCGCTAAGTTTCTGGTCGATAGATAATTTGCTGCGAGCAAGCCGAGGTTGTTGTCTTTACGAAACACGCGGTTACCACCGATAACTTGGTTTGAACGGACTTATTCCCGCCGATGATCGGGCGATCACCATATATTTTCGGGAATGTGTTTGGGGCGATTCCGACGGGACGTTGCAGACACCGAGGGAACTAGGTTGAGTCAAGGAGCTACTTGAGTAATCGTCCTCTGCCCTTCACCGGTCGGACGCAAGGTCTGGACTCCGTAAAAGTTGCTGAGCGTCCATTCTCATTTGATCTTGCCACTCCGTGGGCAGATACTCAACATCGGACGCGTGATATACCAATCGATCCGAGACGCAACTTTTAGGCAGCTACAGCAACGCGTCAGACCATACACTAGAGATCTGACGCGTTGCGCAATTCGATAGCCAATGGAACCTGAACGCAAGAAAAGGACTACCTGTCGTCGCCTTCCTCTCTTTCGCGACTGATTAAGAAGTTGTCGACGACAAAGTCAGCAACTTTATGACCCAGGCGGCCCCCCGCCTGCTCGTCAAAGGTGAAATGCTGTCCAGCTAAAATACGGCTCAATGATGCTTCTTCGAAGGCCCCTGAGAAACTAGTGAAGGAACGTTCTACGCCGGGAAGAACCTCCGACGTCACGTTGAAACCAAAGTCATCCTCGTTAAAGAAAGAGGCCAACACCTTCGCTCCAGCGGCGCTGATGGCAGCGTGCGCACCTGGATAGGACGGATCCGGAGCGGTGTTCTTGCCCCCTTCCGGCAGCCAGGCCAGATCAACTAGTGTCTCTGGGTTGTTATCGGTATCCGCAGCGCGGATGGCGGTCACTGGGCGCCAGAAATTGTACGTATACTTTGCGTCGTAGAAGGCGATCACACTGTCTGCAAGACTCAGGTTGAGCAGGGCAAACAGCCGAGCGTTCTCCGCCGTCGTCAAGTGATGCCCCACCGATGCGGTTTGCGTAATCTCGTTCCAATAGTTCTGAATTGCCCCATTCCAGAATTGACCAATCAACATCTCGTCGGCGGTTGCAGTTGTGCTGTTGATGATGCCTAGTGATTTGACTTGGTTGAAGGCATCACTGTATCTGTCGCTGGTCAGTGCGGGAGGCGGGCCAGGACGAAATTGATCTGCGCGCGCCAGCGCAAACGGGGTCACGTGCGACCAGTGCGTGAATTGCGGTTGTGGAGGAAGATTTGGAGGGGTTGACTGGTAGTCTCCCGGGGCAGTTCCGAAGGTATAGGGGATCGGACTGGAATTCGCGCCGTCCGTGTTTCGCAATGCAAGGACGCGGTCGGCAACAGTTTGGCCGATACCGATGCCTTCGGCCTTTCCCTCTCCATCCGGAATTTGTGCGAGTGACTGCTGAAGTTCGGTATCGAGTGTGGCCGTAAAAGCCGGATACAACGAAACCAGGACTTCGTGCGCTGCTGCGTCGGCGGCGGCTTCTTGGGAAGCGTTTCGCTGCGGGGGTGCCAAACGGACGAGATACGGTCTGTGACTCCTGTCAATCACATTCACTGCGTCATAGATCGCGGCGTGCATAATCGCGAAACTGCGCGTGGGATGGATGGTGGCCGGCTGTGCTCCTGCAGTCCGGACGATCACCAAAAGGTTCTTGTTCCACTGGACAACAGGGTTGACCTGATCGGATGACTGTACCTGCTGATTCTGATCGTCATTGGCCTTCGCTTCGCTGCCCACCGCCAGCCAAAGGGCAAGAGCGGTGCAAACCGGAAGTGCAAATAAGAACCGCGTCAGTTTCATTGATTGTCTCTTTCTCGTAGATGAAGAATTCGACACGAGCCGCAGAACGATCAGACGAGAGATCGGCCCCAGTCTGAGACCCTGTCTGC
>DASYBJ010000254.1:0-15350 GCA_036500845.1 Acidobacteriaceae bacterium | reverse complement strand
TGCACCGCGGGCGCAAACTCTGCCAGACCGCTTGCATTGATCCGTTGCAGGAGATCCTTATTTCGGGCCGCCTTGAGATATACCATCGTTGAAGCCAAATCGCTATGCCCAAGCCAGGTCTGAAGAGTGCGTATGTCGCACGTTCCATCCTGGAGATGTCTCGTTGCAAAAGTATGGCGAAATTTGTGCAAAAAGAATTTTGAGCAGTAGGGACCTCGAGAACATTTATTGCCGTGGCGGCTGATGCAAGTTCCGCAGTTGAGCCCAGCCCTTCGGGCAAGCCACTTTAGCTTCAGTTCATGATTTGTATCGGGCAGGCCAGCGAGGGTAGGGAACACCAGCCTGTGAGAATTGAGAGGCTGTGTTTGCTGGAACTGCTTGAACGCGGCGATTAGGCCACCAGGAACAGGAACTTCGCGTTCTTCTTTGTCCTTTGGACGAAAGTCCCACATAGGCTTTGAGGTTACGCGCAAAACATTCCTGCGAAAATCGACATCTGGCCAAGTGAGATAGCGCATTTCCTTGTCGCGTAACCCCGAGAGGAGGTAGGCGCTGAAAAGCAAGTGTTCAGCAGGTCTGCAGGCGTTGAAAAGGGCGGTAAGCTCTTCGGGTTCGTAGATTGGTCGAATGGGATCGACGAAAGATGGCCAGTCAAATTTGTTAAGCAGCCCGCTGACACCGTTCAGTTTCAGAAACGTCACTAGAATGTTCGCCCGGTTGAAGGCGGTCCGCGCACCACAACCGCTCTTGTATTGATGGCGAATAAACTCCAGCAAATCCTCGCGCTTCACGTCGGCGACAAATCGCTTCTTGCTGGTTGCAAGGAACTGCTCCAGGCAATACTTGTAGGCCACATAAGTCTTCTTCTCGCGCTGGGGAGGTCTGATATCTTCGAGATAATCCGCGACGGCATCACGTAAAGTAGCGCCTCCATGCTCGCCTTTCTCGGTTGCCGTAACAAGAGGAACTCCAAGCCGAGTACCCTCCATCTCCAGCGACTTCCGACGGGCTCGTTCGAGAACCTCCAACCGGTCCACGATCTGTTCGCGTCTCCGCTTGCCGGCCTCCCACCATTCGATGAAGTACTGCCCTTCGGGGTGGACTTCAACGATGCCTTTGATCCGAACTTTGTCTTTGAGCTTTCCGTTCGATTCGACGACGGCAGGGTAGAGGCTCCAAGCGTCTCCAACTTTGACTTTCTTCAGGATATTGACGCGGCCGGAAGGACCGTAGCCGAAGTTGCGTTTGGGCATGGTGCACCCCAATTTTGGAGTTGGCGTCAGAAAGTTATAGACACCATGACAGACACCATAGCATGTAACTCTTTTGTTTTCAATGATTGGCGGAGAGAGTGGGATTCGAACCCACGGTACCTTGCGGTACACACGCTTTCCAAGCGTGCGCCTTAAGCCACTCGGCCATCTCTCCTTCGCGCACGATTCCTTCATGAATCTAGCATATGGAGATGGCCCCTTGCTTGCTTCCGGGCCTCAGCCGGACTGTGCGGACATCGGTGACTTAAGTTGTAGATCGCTGACGCCTTTTGGTTCGCTATTCTTTCCTTCGTAGAAAATCTTGCTCCAACGTATGAAACAGTGTTTTTAAGCAGACTTGAGGCAACTCAAATTACGTGGAACGCATCTCAGCGCAAGCTACGTACGTAATTCCTCAATTTTCCTTTGTGCTGTCAGTGTCACTATCGAACAGACTGGCCTGGGAGTTTGTCTGTTGTGACCGCTGGTGGCGTGGAAGGTATCTGTTCGTTTAGGAGAAAAGTATGGGAACCGCTCGTCGCGGTGCTGATGCGAAATCGAATTCGGCCACAGCCGCAAATGGGGGCAGAGCTGCTCAGGCCGTGCTGGAAGGCCAAGTGTCTCAGCCGGGCGAGCTTGCCACCATCCTAGCCGGGTTGCAAACCATGCGGGATGGCGATTTCTCTGTTCGCCTCCCAGTAGCATGGACGGGCTTGCAGGGCAAGATTGCGGACACGTTCAACGAAATCGTGGCGGCAAATCAACAGATGGCGCGAGAGTTAAAACGCGTTGGCCAGGCAGTCGGAAAGGAAGGGAAGACACGCGAGCGCACGCGCTTCCAACAGTTGCGGGGCTCCTGGGGCGAGATGGAAGTGTCGGTCAACACACTGGTGGAAGACTTGCTGCGGCCGACCACAGAAGTGACCCGCGCGATCGCCGCTGTTGCCCAAGGCAATCTCACGCAAACCGTGCGACTAGACGTCGATGGCCGACCGTTGGAAGGAGAGTTCTTGCGCTCCGCGAATATCGTGAACACGATGATCCAGCAGCTCGGCGTCTTTACTGCTGAGGTCACGCGCGTAGCCCGGGAGGTCGGGACCGATGGAAAGCTAGGTGGACAGGCCCAGGTGCCAGGAGTTGCCGGAACTTGGAAGGATCTAACGGATTCCGTAAATTCGATGGCCAGCAACCTGACCGGTCAGGTCCGAAACATCGCGGAAGTCGCTACGGCTGTCGCTAGCGGCGATCTATCGCGCAAGATCACCGTCGATGTACGTGGCGAAATTCTCCAGTTGAAAGAGGCCATCAATACGATGGTCGACCAGCTTCGCTCCTTCGCTTCGGAAGTTACCCGCGTCGCGCGCGAGGTGGGTACCGACGGAAAGCTAGGCGGGCAGGCAGTCGTGCCTGGCGTTGCCGGGACGTGGAAAGACCTTACTGACTCCGTAAATGCAATGGCTGGAAATCTGACATCGCAAGTGCGAAACATTGCCGAAGTCACGACAGCCGTAGCTCGTGGTGACTTGTCGCGCAAAATTACGGTGGACGTCAAGGGCGAGATCCTCGAGCTCAAAGACACGATCAACACCATGGTGGATCAATTGAATGCCTTTGCTGGCGAGGTGACACGCGTCGCACGTGAAGTGGGTACCGAAGGCAAGTTGGGCGGTCAAGCACAGGTTCCGGGTGTGGGAGGCACGTGGAAGGATCTCACCGACAACGTGAACTTCATGGCCAGCAATCTCACCGGCCAGGTCCGAAACATTGCCGAAGTCGCGACTGCCATCGCCAACGGCGATCTCTCCCGCAAGATCACCGTAGATGTGCGCGGCGAGATTCTGCAGCTCAAAGAAACCCTCAATACAATGGTCGACCAGCTCAACCGGTTCGCTGGGGAAGTCACGCGCGTTGCACGCGAGGTTGGTAGCGAAGGAAGGCTGGGCGGCCAAGCCAACGTGCCGGGTGTGGCAGGCACATGGAAAGATCTCACTGATTCGGTCAACTCGATGGCCGGAAATCTCACCGGCCAAGTCCGCAATATTGCTGAAGTGACTACAGCCGTGGCGCGCGGCGACTTGTCTCGCAAGATCACAGTCGACGTGAAAGGTGAAATCCTCGAGCTCAAGAACACAATCAACACGATGGTCGACCAGCTCAATGCCTTTGCTGGCGAAGTCACTCGCGTCGCCCGCGAGGTAGGCACAGAAGGCAAATTGGGTGGACAGGCTCAAGTGTCCGGAGTGGCAGGCACATGGAAGGACCTTACGGATTCCGTCAACTTCATGGCCGGGAACCTCACCGCACAGGTTCGCAATATCGCCGAGGTCGCAACCGCTGTAGCCCGCGGCGATTTATCGCGCAAGATCACGGTCGACGTTCGAGGCGAGATTCTGGAACTCAAGGACACCATCAACACCATGGTGGATCAGCTGCGGTCCTTCGCTTCTGAAGTCACGCGCGTTGCCCGCGAGGTAGGCACCGATGGAAAGCTCGGCGGGCAGGCGCAGGTGCCGGGTGTAGGCGGTACGTGGAAGGACCTTACGGATTCCGTTAATTCGATGGCCAGCAATCTCACCGGTCAGGTTCGAAACATCGCGGATGTTTCAACGGCAATCGCCAGCGGAGATCTTTCGAAGAAGATCACCGTCAATGTAAGCGGCGAGATCCTCCTGCTCAAAGAGACGATCAATACGACTGTCGATCAGCTGAATGCCTTTGCGGGTGAGGTGACGCGCGTGGCCCGCGAGGTGGGTACGGAAGGGAGACTTGGCGGTCAGGCTAACGTTCCGGGCGTCGCTGGTACTTGGAAGGATCTGACGGACTCGGTGAACTCAATGGCCGGAAACCTTACCGGCCAAGTCCGCAACATCGCTGAAGTTACGACCGCCGTTGCCCGCGGCGACCTGTCGCGCAAAATCACGGTGGACGTGAAAGGCGAGATCCTCGAGCTGAAGAACACGATCAACACCATGGTGGATCAGCTCAATGCTTTCGCCGGTGAAGTTACGCGTGTGGCGCGTGAGGTCGGCACCGATGGCAAACTGGGCGGTCAGGCTCAGGTACCGGGCGTCGCAGGCACATGGAAAGACCTCACCGATAACGTCAACTTCATGGCCAGCAATCTTACGGGCCAGGTCCGCAACATTGCCGAAGTAGCGACGGCAATCGCGAACGGCGATCTTTCCAAGAAGATCACCGTTGATGTCAGGGGCGAGATTCTCCAACTCAAAGAAACCTTGAACACGATGGTGGAACAGTTGCGGTCGTTCGCTGCAGAAGTGACGCGCGTCGCTCGCGAGGTCGGTACGGAAGGAAGACTTGGAGGGCAGGCCAACGTTCCGGGTGTTGCCGGCACTTGGAAGGATCTTACGGACTCCGTCAATGCAATGGCCGGAAACCTCACTGGCCAGGTTCGCAATATCGCTGAGGTCACGACCGCCGTCGCACGCGGTGACTTGTCACGCAAAATCACAGTGGACGTCAAGGGCGAAATCCTTGAGCTCAAGAACACGATCAATACGATGGTGGACCAGCTCAACGCCTTCGCTGCCGAAGTTACTCGCGTGGCTCGCGAAGTGGGCACGGAAGGAAAACTCGGCGGTCAGGCGCAGGTTCCTGGTGTGGCCGGCACTTGGAAAGATCTCACAGACAATGTGAACGTGATGGCGGCCAACCTCACAGAGCAAGTGAGAGGCATCGTTAAAGTTGTTACCGCTGTTGCGAACGGGGAGCTCACACAAAAACTGACCGTGAATGCTAAGGGCGAAGTAGCCGCCCTGGCCGAAACCATCAACAACATGACTGGTACTTTGGCGACCTTCGCCGATCAGGTAACGACTGTGGCGCGCGAAGTCGGAGTCGAAGGCCGTCTCGGTGGTCAGGCGAACGTGCCCGGCGCAGCCGGCACGTGGAAGGATCTCACTGGCAACGTCAATCTGCTCGCCGACAACCTTACCAATCAGGTACGCGCTATCGCAGAGGTTGCAACTGCAGTTACCAAGGGTGATCTAACTCGTTCCATCCAGGTCGAAGCAAGTGGTGAGGTAGCCGATCTTAAGGACAACATCAACACCATGATCGATAACCTTCGGCTTACGACCGATCGGAATACCGAACAGGACTGGCTGAAGACGAACCTGGCCCGATTTACGGCGATGTTGCAAGGTCAGCGTGATCTGGCCACTGTAGGACGGATGCTGCTCTCCGAACTGGCGCCTCTCGTGAATGCGCAACAGGGGGTGCTCTATCAGATGGAAGGCGACGAATCGGGAATGCTGGCGCTGCTCTCAGTCTTTGCGAATAGTGAGGATGGCGACGCCGAGCGAGTGAGAATAGGGCAGGGACTCATAGGGCAATGCGCGGTAGAGAAGCGGCGCATCTTGATCTCGGAATTGCCGAAGCGGACCGCTCCAATTCGGTCAGGCTTGTTCGAGGCAATCCCAAGGAATGTAATTGTTTTACCGGTTCTGTTCGAGGATCGGGTCAAGGCTGTAATCGAGCTCGCGAGCCTAAGTACATTCACTGCATCTCATGTGGCATTCCTCGAGCTGCTGACCTCAAGCATCGGGATCGTGTTCAACAGCATCGAGGCCACGATGCAGACGGAAGGCCTCTTAAAGCAATCGCAGCAGCTGGCCATCGAACTGCAAACGCAACAGAAAGAGTTACAACAGACCAACGAGCAGCTGGCGCAGAAAGCACAACAGCTCGCAGAGCAGAATGCTGAAGTGGAGCGCAAGAATCAGGAAATCGAGCAAGCCCGTGGAGCCCTCGAAGAAAAGGCCAAGGAACTCGCGCTCACGTCGAAGTACAAGTCCGAGTTCCTCGCCAATATGTCTCACGAGCTGCGGACTCCGCTCAACAGCATCCTGGTTTTGGGCCAACAACTCGCCGACAATCCGGATGGAAACCTGAGCGGGAAACAGGTGGAATTCGCCCGTACCATTCACGGCGCGGGAACGGATCTCTTAAATCTCATCAGCGACATTCTTGATCTGTCGAAGATCGAGTCCGGTACTGTTTCGGTCGAGGCTGAGGAGGTGTTCTTCACCAGTTTGATTGAAATGATTGCGCGGCCCTTCCGTCACGAGGCGGAGAACCGCAAGCTAGCGTTCGAAGTACACACGGACCTTCAACTGGCGCGCAGTTTAGTAACGGACTCCAAGCGTTTGCAACAAGTGCTGAAGAACCTGCTTTCCAATGCTTTCAAATTTACGGAGCAAGGCGGCGTTCGGTTGAGCGTCTCCACGGATGTCGACGGCTGGAGCCAGGACCATCCCATCCTCAACAACAGTCCTTCCGTAGTCTCGTTCGAAGTATCCGATACAGGGATCGGTATCCCGTTCGAGAAGCAAAGAATTATCTTTGAGGCCTTCCAGCAAGCGGATGCGGGAACCAGCCGCAAGTACGGCGGAACGGGTCTTGGCCTGGCGATCAGCCGCGAGTTGGCCAGCCTGCTAGGCGGTGAGATCCAGCTGAGCAGCACACCAGGCAAGGGAAGTACCTTCAAACTTTATCTCCCGCAAACCTATGCTGGCCCCTCGACCCAAAGCGCGATGCGGGATGACTCCTCCTACTCCTACCATGGACGGCTTCGAGTGCTTCCGATGCCGACCCCAACAGTGACGGAACACGCTGACCGGATCCCGGACGATCGCGCCGATCTGCAGCCAGGCGATTCAGTGCTCCTCATCGTCGAGGACGACGTGCATTACGCGCGTATCCTTGCGGATCTCGCCCGCGATAAAGGATTTAAAATCCTGATCGCTCCCGGCGGCGCCGAAGCGCTCGCGTTGGCGCGGGAATTTCGCCCGACGGCCGTCTCCCTCGACGTGTTCCTGCCAGACATGCTGGGGTGGACCGTGCTGAACCACCTGAAGCAAGATCCAGCCACTCGTCACATTCCTGTTCAAATGCTCACGACCGATGAAGATTGGCACCATGGTCTCTCTCACGGCGCTTTTGCCTTCGTCACAAAACCGGCAACGCCGGCGGGACTGGAGGCAGTGCTCACCCGCATCAAGGATTACACCACCCCGCGCCGCAAGAGCCTCTTGGTTGTGGAAGACGACCCAGCCGAGCAACTGAGCATCCAGGCGCTCCTCGGACATGACGACATCGATGTCCTGGTGGCGTCAACCGGCGCAGATGCTTTGGAGATGGTTCACGAGCGCCCGGTTGATTGTCTCGTTCTGGATCTTCGTTTGCCCGACATGACCGGCTTCGAAGTATTGGAACGTCTTCGCGATACACCCTCCTTGATCGAGTTGCCGGTGGTGGTCTTCACCGGCAAGGAATTGTCACCGGAAGAAGACGCGCGATTACGCACTCTAGCGCGAAGTGTGATCGTCAAGGATGTTGAGTCGCCCGAACGGTTGCTCGATGAAACTGCGCTCTTTCTGCATCGCGTTGTCACAGACCTTCCCCGAGAAAAGCAAAACATGTTGGATCGGCTGCACCGGTCCGATGAAGCGCTTGTTGGCAGAAAGGTGCTCGTCGTAGATGACGACGTGCGCAACATCTTTGCACTGAGCAGCGTTCTCGAAAGGCGCGGAATGACCGTCTTAACTGCTGGAACAGGACGGGAAGCGATTGCAACCATCGAGACAACTCCCGATCTGGGAGTTGTCTTGATGGACATTATGATGCCGGAGATGGATGGCTACGAGACAATGCAGGTTATCCGCCAAAATCCCCACTTCCGGCGTCTGCCGATTATTGCCCTCACTGCGAAGGCTATGAAGGGCGACCGGGAGAAGTGTTTGGAAGCAGGTGCATCCGAGTATCTCGCAAAACCTGTCAACACTGAACAACTGCTCTCGGCCATGCGCATGTGGCTTCACAGATAATGGCTGTACCCGGATTCGAGGCTCACTTTGTCCAATGGTCAACTGCAAGGTTCGGTTGTAGAAGAGAAAGGCCGCAACTTGGGTGAACGAGCAAACATTTTAATGGTGGACGACGAGCCCGCGAAGCTCCTCAGCTACGAGGTGATCCTCGGTGAGCTGGGAGAGAATCTGATCAAGGCGAAGTCCGGCAGGGAAGCATTGGATCAGCTCCTGAAACATGACGTGGCTGTAGTGTTGATGGACGTCAGTATGCCGGAGATCGACGGATTCGAGCTGGCGGATATGATCCGCCAGCATCCTCGCTTTCAAAAAACGGCGATCATCTTCATCTCCGCAGTCCATCTCACCGACCTGGACAGAATCAGGGGTTATCAGCGAGGGGCAGTGGACTACATATCAGTCCCCATCGTCCCTGAACTTCTCCGGGCGAAAGTGAGCGTATTTGCGGAGTTGCATCGCAAGACCCGGGAGTTAGAGAAACTCAATCGCGAACTCGAAAGCCGCGTGGAAGAGCGAACCGAACAGTTGCGTGAAAGTGAAAACCAGATTCGGCACCTCAACTCCCAATTGGAAGAACGTTTAGCCGAGCTCGAGACAATCATGCAAGTGTTGCCGGTCGGTGTTGCCGTGGCGCAGGACCCCGAAGGCCGGACAATGAAAGGGAATGCGGCATTCGGCGACCTGCTAGGGGTAAGACAAGGAGACGTTCTATCTCTGAGTACTGACCAGTTAGATGCGGCGCCATATGAATTTTATCGCGACGGGCGACGGCTCGCGCCCTATGAGCTTCCCGTACAAAGATCTGCGGCGACCCGACGGCCGCTGCGCAGCACAGAAGTCGAACTCCGCCGCCAGGACGGGAGTACGAAATACCTAATTGCGAGCGCCACCCCCCTGTTTGATCGCAGCGGAGAAGTTCGGGGCGCCGTCGGTGCATTCTTCGACGTGACCAGCCGGAGGCATTTGGAAGACCTGTTGCGCGAAAGAGCGGATTTGCTCGAGCTCGCCTCCGAAGCCATTTTGGTGCGCGATCGAGATGGGATCCTCCAATTTTGGAATTCGGGCGCCGAGGCTCTGTACGGTTGGAAACGTGAGGAAGTATTAGGCTCTCCTGTGCACGAGCTGCTACGGACCGAGTTTCCGGTTTCCCCGGCGGAAATCGAATCGGGTCTCGCCGACTCCGGACGATGGAATGGGAACCTTGTGCAGTGGACAAAGGATGGCCGTGAAGTTGTCGTAGCCAGCCGTCAGGCCCTTAAGAGAGACAGCAGCTCCATTCTCGAGATCAACCGCGACATCACCGCTCAACTACGAGCCGAAGATGCGCTGCGCAAAGCAGAGAGACTTGCGGCTATGGGCCGCGTGGCCGGAATTATCGCGCACGAAATCAATAATCCGTTGGACGCGATTACGAACGCCTTCTATCTTCTTCGGGATCATCCATCGCTGGACGAAGAGGCCCAGCGTGTGGCCAGGATGGGCGAGCAGGAGTTGTTGCGGCTCTCTCATATCACCCGACAGACACTCGGCTTCTATCGGGAGTCGCAGCACCCCGTTGCTGTTTCAATCCCCGAACTATTAGACGATGTTCTTGAGCTACAAGCACGCACGTTGCAGCTCAATTGCATCACGTTGGACAAGCAGTATTACGGCAACTGCGTCGTCCACGGATTTCCCGTTGAGCTCAAGCAAGTTTTCCTGAATCTGATCGGGAACGCGATCCAGGCGATGCCTGAAGGCGGCCGTTTGCGCCTCCGAGTCTCTGAATGCTCTCCGCTTAACTCCCATCGTCCCCGTGTTTCCGTTTCCGTTTGCGACACCGGCAGTGGCATCCATCCCGATCATGCGAAGCATCTTTTCGAACCGTTCTTCAGCACGAAATCGACCAAAGGCACTGGCCTGGGGTTGTGGATAAGTATGGGCATCGTCCAAAAATATGACGGAACGATTCGCTTCCGGAGCATACCCCTTCCCGGTGGAAGCGTCACCTGCTTCCGTGTGCTGATGCCCAAGGCCGAGATGGGAATGAACGGCCTCAAGAAATAGCCCGGCCTGTTGAGGCCCGGGAGAAGATTCTTTCCCCTGACGAGGAGGCTTGGTGGTTCGCATTCTTTGCGTGGACGATGAGGAGAACTCACTCAAACTCAGGAAGCTTGTGCTGGAAAAACAAGGTTACGAGGTCGTGACTGCAACTTCAGCGAAGCAAGCGCTGGATGTTCTTACAACCTGCAACATCAATCTTGTCCTATCCGATCAACTGATGCCCGGGGGGACCGGAACCGAACTGGCCAAAGCAATCAAGTCGACTCGCCCCCACCTTCCTGTTGTCCTTATCTCAGGAGTAAATGAAATCCCTGCAGATGCAGCTCATGCTGATCTGTTCTTGAGTAAAGTCGAAGGTCCGTTATCGATGTGCAAGAAAATTGCAGACATACTGTCGCAGCAGTCGCTGCCCTGAGCTTCCTGATCTCAAATTCCGTCTCGAGTGCAATGCGATAAGGTGAGAAGGGAATGCAAGCTCACCCTTCAGCCGCGAATACAACCAATCCGGCACGGCTCCGCCAAGAGCTGCGCGCACTGCTGAGGCTTGCCATTCCTGTTGTGCTTTCCGAACTGGGATGGATGTCGATGTCGGTCGTCGACACGATCATGGTCGGACATCTAAGCTCGACCGCGATTGGAGCAGTAGGCGTTGGAAGCGCGCTTTACTATGCTCCTTCACTGTTCGGCCTTGGGATGCTTCTCGGACTGGATACGCTTGTGGCGCAAGCCTACGGCCGCGGAGACTACGACGACTGTCATCACGCGCTCTCGCAAGGGGTGTATTTGGCAATTGGATACGCACCGATTGCCATGACGCTGATCTGGATATTGCCCCATTTCTTTGGTGCCATGGGTTTGACACCTGCGGTGCGCGGCGAGGCCACTGCCTATCTGCTCTTACTCAACTGGGGCACTCTCCCACTCCTTTTGTATGCCGCCTTCCGGCGCTATTTACAGGGAGTGGGACGCGTCCGGCCGGTCACGTTCGCGTTGATCTCCGCCAACCTTGTGAACTGGTTCGGAAATTGGATTCTGATCTATGGCAAGTTGGGACTTCCAGCAATGGGTGTGCGCGGCTCCGCACTCTCTACGTGCTTTGCGCGGGCGTACATGGCAGGTGTTCTTATATGGTGGGCGTGGAAACATGAGCGCGAGCGTGGTCATCCGTTATTCGCGCGCTGGCAAGGGCCTCGCATACAACGACTGTTCGATTTGCTCCGATTGGGGCTTCCCTCGGCCTCCCAGGTGGTTCTTGAAGTGGGCGCTTTCGGAGTCACCACGCTGATGGTTGGGCGGCTGGCGCCCGAAATCCTGGCAGCGCACCAGATCATGCTTACGACTGCGAGCTTAACCTATATGGTGCCGCTCGGAGTCTCTGCGGCAGCTGCCGTCGCCGTCGGCCATGCCGTGGGCGCGGGCCAGGCTGGGCGTGGCCGCCGGGCCGGATGGATCGCAATTGGTGTGGGCGCAGGATTTATGGCATTGGCCGCCTGCGCGTTCGTAACCGCCCCAAAGCTTATTCTCGCTGTCTATACGCGCGACTCGCGGGTCATCGGGATCGGGGTGAGACTCTTGCTGGTTGCGGCAATTTTCCAGATCTTCGATGGGATTCAAATCGTCTCAACTGGAGCCCTCCGTGGATTGGGAAAGACCCGCGCACCCATGCTCATCAACTTAGTGGGTTATTGGCTGCTCGGGCTCCCTTTGGGATACATTCTTTGTTTTCACACCGGGCTCGGTGTGTATGGTGTGTGGATCGCGATGACTGGAGCACTCATCCTGGTGGCGGCCTTGGTTCTGGGCGAGTGGGCCCGCGAATCCGCGAAGGCCGGGGAGTGGATCGGGAGAAAATAGCACGCAGCAATCAAAGCACTCGTACAAAAGAAACACTCCTCAGCGCTTTATCGATTGACGAGCGTTTGACTGCATCTGTATATTACCAATTGGTTATATAACCTATCGATTAATTAGTGACGTATTTGCATTCCTCTGATACATGCCGGTTGAGTCGAAGCAATTGAATCGTCTTTGAAGAAGGAGAAGAGCATGCCCGCAAAACCTGGTGACACTTTGGCCGTGACAATGCCGACCGAGCGGGAGATTGTTGTAACACGCCGATTCGACGCGCCGCGCAGGCTCGTCTTCGAGGCCTACACCAACCCGGAGCATCTGCCGCATTGGATGTTGGGCCCGCCAGGATGGACTATGCCTGTCTGCGAGGTCGACCTCCGCCCTGGCGGGGAATGGCACTTCGTCTGGCGCCATTCCGACGGCAAAGAGATGGAGATGCGCGGTATCTATCGAGAGATCATGCCGCCCGAGCGGCTCGTCTCCACCGAATCCTGGGGAGGGAATTGGCCCGAAACCATCAATACCCTGAACCTTTCGGAACAGGGCGGCAAGACAACTCTGGAATTGAGAATCACTTACGCCTCGAAAGAAGCGAGGGACGCCGCGCTCAAGACAGGAATGAAGGAAGGTATGGCCCTGAGCTTCGATCGTCTTACCGAGCGCCTCCAAGCAATGGCTCGGGTGAAGTCTTGAACGGAAATGCGAGGTAAGAACTGGGAGGGGGTGGGGTGGCTGCATCGAAGCAGAGCGCCGGGAGAGGCAGCTCTTGAATTTGAACTCCTTGGGCTTGCTCCATCTCAGCTTCGTTCGATTGCACTCCAACAGGTGCGCAGAGTTCGCTACATAGTATCGCGTCACGAAACGGATCAAAAAATGCGCCATTCCTGAGGAGGGTAACAGAGACAAATGCCGATTCAGAATTACAGCGTTCTCAAGGGTAGGCCAACTGTGGGCAGGGTCGTTTCAGGAAAGGGAACTCACTACCAGATCACAGTCCAGGGTACGGATGGCCTCTACACGGTTGCGGTAAATATTGAATCTACCGACGGTTCTGAGGTTCTCTATAACATCGAGCACGCGTTCACTCCTCCTGATATGAACGGCCTTGCCGCTCTGCCCATCGGAATGACTCGACTCCAAAGCCAGCCGAACGGTCTCGCTCTCGACTTTGTGCGAGAACAGATCAATGGCCGGCCCATGATTACTCAGGGAAGTCTCACTCTGTTGCCGAAAGAGGTCAGTACATCGAGTCCCCGCGACCTCGACACACGAGAATTCCGTGGATCATTCACTCCAAGTGCCAAAGCTCTGTCGAACGCAGTGACCGCTCTGATCACCCAGGCCATCGCGGACGGCAACGCCACTCTCTTCGCATTCGGCAGCGCCTATACGGATTCCGGCAAGATAGACGGCATTCACGACATCCACATGAATCAGGGCAATCCCGTTTCCGGAGGTTACGCGCGCGACAACGGAATCTGGCAAGACGGCGCCCTATTCTTGCAGATGCCAAACATCAATCCGGACCCTTCGCAGAACTGGGTCGCAGTCTTCATCGCCTTCCAGACTGAATCGTGGAACACAGACCAGAAGGGCAACCCCATTTAGCTGCTGTAGGTATCAGGATCCATTGATGCGTTGTTTCACTTCAGGAGAAGCACCGCTTGAACAGGCTGCGGAAAAACGCGCCGAAGCAACAAGCGAGGCGCAAGAGGATGTATTACCCGGATCGGAGCACCCCCAAGGAATAGATGGTTCGTTCGCCGCAGACCAGTTTTTCAGCAGCCTGTTTGAAACCACCCGACGCTACGCCGCCCCTTCGCGGGCATCCTTCCAAATATCAATATCTCCCTCTTGCGCATAGCGATCAATCGCATTCAATTCCGCCTCGGTGAACGTAAGCTTCTTCACCGCGTCGAGCGAGTTGTCGAGCTGTTCCACATTTCGTGCTCCAATGAGCGCCGACGTAATCCGATTGTCACGTAGTGTCCAGGCGATCGCCATCTGCGCCAGAGTCTGCCCGCGGCGACTCGCAATCTCATTCAGCGCCCGCACACGTTTGAGATTCTCCTCATTCAGAAAGGTCTTCTGGAACGAACCTTCCGCTGTTGCACGCGAATTCTCTGGAACGCCCTTCAGATACTTGTCCGTGAGCAATCCCTGGGCCAGTGCAGAAAAGGCGATGCAGCCTACGCCCAATTCTTCCAAGGTCCCGAGCAATTCTTTTTCCGCCCATCGATTCAGCATCGAGTAGGAAGGCTGATGGATCAGCAAGGGTACCCCTTCGCTCTTTAAAATCTGTGCGGCCTCACGCGTCCGCTGTGGGCTGTACGATGAAATACCCACGTATAGCGCTTTGCCTTGCCGCACTGCCTGCACAAGCGCGCCCATCGTTTCTTCAAGGGGCACCTCCATGCTCGGACGATGCGAGTAGAAAATATCCACGTACTCGAGTCCCATGCGCTGCAAGCTTTCGTCCAGCGAGGCCAACAGATACTTGCGCGATCCCCCGATGCCGTAGGGACCTGGCCACATATCCCAGCCGGCCTTCGTGGAGATCAGGAGCTCGTTGCGATAGCTCCGAAAATCCTTTCGCAAGATCTCCCCGAAGTTCTCTTCAGCCGATCCGTACGGCGGCCCGTAGTTGTTTGCCAAGTCGAAGTGTGTCACACCTCTGTCGAAGGCCCGCCGGATCATCGCACGGCCGGTTTCAAATGCATCTACTCCACCGAAGTTCTGCCATAGTCCCAGAGACACCGGTGGCAAGACGATCCCGGATCGTCCGCATCGCCGAAATTGCGCCCCTTCATATCGCTTCGCATCGGGTAAATAACTCATCCGCAAGTATCTCCTTCATCGAATTCAGATGCCGGCACGAGCCGAAGGACTCGCGACCGGCCTCCGCAAAGTATGTCACACGAGTCCTGCTTGCGTGTTGAGCCGACAGCTTGGTCCGTGCTCTTGCCCAGCAAGGCTTGGAAGACCAAATATGTGTCTTTGGTTAACAAGCTTCAGAAGGTTACTATCCATTGGGAAGTAGGCACCCTCAAATTTTTCACTCAGGAAGATTAGTGTGATTGGTGTATCAGTTGACAGAGATTCGCCGAAGTTTGGGAGCGGCTTTCTGCGGCGTTTCCTTCCGCGGAAATACCGTCATCCCGAGAGGATGTGACTTTATTCGATTTTGCGCCTTTTTGGGCGTCTAAGCTCTTTATTTTCAGTATCAGTTTTTGTGCTAAATCAAAAAAGTCACACGCTCCGAGCGTAGTCGAGGGATCTGCTTTCCCTCATTGAGGCCGCGGGGTCGGCGGAGCACCATGATTGCAATCTTGCGCCCACGCCGGAAATTTCGTGA
>DASYBJ010000253.1:0-2786 GCA_036500845.1 Acidobacteriaceae bacterium | reverse complement strand
GCAGAAGTTCCCGCGCTTGAACTTCGGATCCTTGTCCGCAAGTACGTCGGCCTTGACATTACCGAAGGTCGTCTCAGGCTTCTTGTGGATGCCATCATAGAAGGCCTGCAGGATGTCTTCCTTGAAGTGCGGCGTCCGGGGATATTGCGAGACCACAGCGTTGCGGATATCGTCCGGGTACTCGGCATACGTAAGACCCAGGACGTCCATCTCTACGCCTGCGGTAACGAGCGCAACAACCGGATGCATGTACTGAGGGATGCCCGGCGTGGTGTGCAGCGCAATTGCTGTCCAGACTGTGTCGAGATCCTGCTGCGGGATATTGCGCTCCTTCAGGAAGGAGCGTGCACCATTCGCGCCGTCAACCTCGAAGCGGTCTGAAGGGCTACTATGATCCGGCATAAGCCCGAGATCGTGGAACATGGCGCCGGCATAGAGCAGCTCCGCATCGAATTTAAGCCCACGCTGCTTGCCTGCGAGTGCGCCGAAATAGTAAACGCGGCTGGAATGGTTGAAGAGCAACTCTGTCTCGGTGTCCCGAATGAACTCCGTAATCTCCTGTGCGAGCTTGGTGTCGGGAACGCTAACCCCAGAGATGGACTTCACTGAAGCGTGCGGTCCGGATATGGCAGTAGTCATTAGATTCCTCCTGTGAACCTTCTCACAGAACTCACAGTAGCGCTCATCTACATGAATTACCATGACGCGGATCCAGCAATTTCAGACATCGCATTTGCGTCAATCTTCGAAAAAGCCGCCGACACATTTTTTTCGAGATGCGCGCCACACAACGTTCCTGGGATTGGCAGCATGGCTGGTCCTTGATTTTCTCTAGCTCGCGCAAGGCAACAGCTCCATGTTCGCGCGAGTTTAAGCTACTGGTTTCTAGAGAGCTGATCCTTGACGCGGCTGGCAAGCCGGGTCGCTGCTGCAATCGTTATCCGCCGCCAATCGGTAGCCGGGTCTTCACCCGGCCAATCCATCGATACCAACTCCTCCATCCAGCTTTCTGCTGCCTGTCGCGCCTGCTCAGCATCGAAAAGGTCATTGACGGCACCAACAAACGCGGACAACTCCCTCTCAGCCGCGACAAAAAGCGGCGCTATCGACCAAACGCGACCCTCGTCTTGATCATTCGGGCAAATGTTTTCGTTGTTCATAGGGACCTTCTCTGGTCACAGTTGCGGACAACAGGTTAAAGATGTCGAGTCTTTTGCACGACCTGCTCGCTGACACGCTTACCCAAGAGCAAGTCGGTGTTGTAGAAGTTCTTGAAGAACTCAGTGAAGAATGCGTAACGGTCCGCGGCAACCGCCTTCTGACTGCCCTCCCTTTCTCCTTTGCTGTCGTAGTGAATGGTTTCGTTTCATGACTCCCGCGATAAGCCCGCGAGAGACTCGAAATGACCGCGAATCTAGAACCTTCAGCTGATGTTTTCCGAATCGAGAAATAGCGACGCTTGTCTAACGAATGAGTTATGAAACTGAAACAGTGAACCATGCCCCGCGTCGGGGTAGGTCAACAGCAAGGCGTTCGGCAGGTGCTCGCTCAACATGTAGGAATTTCGAACCGGAATCATATTGTCGAAGACCCCGTTCACGACGAGGCATGGCTGAGTTATTTTGCCAAGCTTGCTGAATCGCTCGCCGTTGAAATGTTCCCAGGCACGAAAGGCGGTGATCTGGGCCATTGCAGCCTTTGGGCCCGCTAGGGGCTCACGATCCTGGTTACGTTCTGCGAGCCTCGCCGCGAAAGCCTCTCCTGCCGCCTGACTCGACTCGCTTGGCGCGAAGAAGAGTCTCACCAGCTTTTCTAATCCTGGCAGCTTCGGATCGTCTGTGATCTTCTTCAGTTCTGGCTTCTCCATGTGCATGATGTCCTCGCCGCCCTCCGGGGCCGTGGCGACAAGAAGCATCTTGCGGACGAGCGAAGGACGCTCTAGCGCTATCTGCTGCGCAACCATCCCGCCAAGTGAGAAACCTAGGATATCCACTCGTTTGAGGCCAAGCGCATCCACGAATGCGAGCGCGTGCGCTGCCATCCCGGGGATGCTTTCGGGAACCTCTCCCGTCGAACGTCCGAGGCCTGCGCTTTCAAAAAGAATCACCTCGCGCCCCAGAGCGAGGGGATCCGTTACTGCAGGGTCCCAATTATCCAGGGTTCCAGTAAAGTGCTGAAGACATAAGAGTGGTAGACCTGTTCCTTTTCCGAAGCGACGATAGGCATACTTCTCGAGCTTGGTCTCAATGAATTGTGTGGGTGCGGTAATGTTGCTTGCGGCGGTCATTGCGATGAGCTCCTTATGTTTTAGGCTGATGTGTTATCGGGGAATTCGCGGAATTCGCGAAACTACCGTGTTTCTATCTATGCGTAGACGGCTGTTGAGTAGCGTTAAAGCGGCTCTTAGGGATTTGCAATTTCTTGATCTTGAAATCAAGAGTTGACGGTTGCATTCGAAGCTTGGCTGCAGCTCAGATGGCACCGTAGACTCGTCCCGGCTTTCCGAGAGTGCCGTTTCAATGATCGGCCGCTCGGCACCCGAGTCGCTCTATCTCGACAAGGATCTGAACGGCCAAGACCTCCAAGACTTTCGCGCTCATTTATTGCTGTTTCTTGGTCAGGATCAGGCTTAGAAAAGGCGCCTGTCTGTCGCTGGAGAGTGGAGAGGCCCGAGCGCAGACAGCCCCTGGCCTCTTGATGCGAGTCACTTTGACTATACCGATTTACAGGCCAAGATCGCTAAGTCCTGGGTGATCTTCCGGGCGTCGTCCCTGGGGCCAATGGTA
>DASYBJ010000252.1:0-6001 GCA_036500845.1 Acidobacteriaceae bacterium | reverse complement strand
GTAGCAATGGCATGCACCCGAGTGCTGCAGCAGTTCCTTTTCGAGGTGAGTCCGGTCGATCCGCTGACGCTCTGTGCCGCACCCGTGCTGATGATGCTCCTGGCTCTTCTCGCGGCGTGGATTCCGGCTAGGCGCGCCTCGTTGATCGACCCTGTCCGCGCGCTGCGAGCCGAGTAAGTACGGCGGACAAGTCGGCGGGGCGGCAAATCAGCTAAAAGGCGGTCGGCTGACAAAGCGCTCAGAACTCAAAGGCTGTCTGCAATGAACCGCGCGAACAATCCCTAGGGATACCGCCTTAGCCACCGTAGGTCCTGGTGCTTCAAACTTTATTTGAATTGCAGCTGGCTAGCTAGGAGTTCTGGAAGAGGGCCGGTCGTACTTGATTGGAGAGGTGTTGACCGGCACGGTCCAGGCACGTGTCGATTACCTTGATTCCACGAACCCGCAACGGGCTATAAAAGCATGATCAGGCGCTCCCGGCGAGCCTACTCTGTCCGCAAGGCCAAAATCGGCTCCACGCTCGACGCCCTGCGGGCCGGTATGGCGGCAGCCACGAACGCAGCAAGGGCCAGCACGCCGATGGTAATCGTCAGAATTGCGGGATCGTACGGCTTGACGCCGAAGAGTTGGCTCGCCATCGCGCGGCCTCCCAAGAGGGTTACCGGGATTCCTACGACCAAGCCAATCCCCACCTGCCAAAAGGCGCTTCGCAACACCATACGCATGATGTTCATACGATCTGCTCCGACCGCCATGCGAACGCCGATTTCGCTGGTCCGGCGTTCGACCGAATAGGAGGTTACCCCGTAGAGTCCGACTGAGGCGAGGACGAGAGCTAGAACGCCGAAGAATGAGGTTAGCTTTGCGATCATCTCTTGCTGTGTAAAGTTTGCCTTCACCTGGTCGCCGAAGCTCCGGAAGTCAATCAATGCGAGGTCCGGGTTCAACTGCAAAAGAATCCGCCGCACCTGCTGCTCCAGACCAGTCACTTGACCCCCCGTTTCGATCTCGATTGCGTTCAGATAAGCCGACCGGCCTTCAAACTGCAGGTACCTAGGATCGTCAATATGCGCGCTTTGCCCTTGCGCCAAAAAGTACATCGGCCGCATCTTTTCGGTAGGTCCCCAGTAGTTTGTATCTTCTGTAACTCCTATGATTTCAAACAGGCCCGGGCTCTCCAGTTTGTCGCTGAAGTGCTTACCCACCGCGTGGCCGTCCTTGAAGTACTTCTTTTCGAAGAAGCGGTTCACCACGGCGACGGTACGTGTCTCGGGCCTATCCTGCTCGTTGATTGCGCGACCCTCTAAAATTTTCGTTCCGATGGTGTCGAAGTATCCGGGGGTGGCTCGAATCCATGAGGCACCGTGGTCCCGGGTACCGGGTGGAGGAGGAGGGTCGCCCTCGATAAACACACCCTCGCCCCAATTGTCTCCTTCCATCGGGCTGTAGAGAGAGAAGCTTACTTGCTTGACACCTGGGATCGTACTGACAGATGAGTGCAGCTGGCGGTAGAAGGCCTCCAGTTGGTTCTGTTTGTACCCGGCCATCTGTGGATCGATATGCGCAATGTATCGGTTGGTGGTGTCGAAGCCGAAATGCTGATGCTGTAGATTCGTGAGACTCTGGGTCAATAAACCCGCCGCGCACAGGAGGACGAGCGATAGCGCAGCCTGGGCGATAACCAAGGATCTCTGGCCCCATCCGCTGTTTCTTCCCGTAGACCGGTTCGCACCGCGCAACGCTTCCACAGGATTGGCTCTCATCGTCAGCCACGCCGGGGCCATGCCGAACAAGATGCCGGTGACCGAGGAAATCCCCAGCGCGAAAGCCAGAACCGGCAAAGAGGGCGTGGCTTTGATGGGAACATACTCGGTGGGAAAGGCCAGGCGAAGAATGACCTTGGTCCCGGCAAACGCAATCGCGATCCCCGCGATGCCTCCAATGAGGGCCAATACTGCGCTTTCTGTAAGAGCCTGTCGGACGAGAGTGGCTCGCGGTGCACCCAAAGCGGATCGAAGCGACGTTTGCTGCTCCCGGGAAGTTGAGCGAACCAACATCAGGTTTGCCAGATTTGCACACGCGATCAGCAACACGAAAGCTGAGATCCACATTAGCAGGTGCAACCCATCCTTATACCGGTCCCGCATCATCTCGACTCCGCTACCGCCATGCGAGAAATGCAATGTCTGTTTGCTTACCAGAGGCTTGTCGCGAGCTTCGACCTTGCTTATCGGACTCAAAAGGAACTGGCGCAGCTCGACTTGCATCTGGGCTTCCATGGCATTGACGTTCGCGGCCTCGCCAACCCGGCCAATCAGATCCAGCCACTGAAGGTCGGGCCTCTCCAGGAGAGAAAATGACGCTCCCTCGATCAACGGCTCGTCCGAGAGCGGGAACCAGAAGTCCGGGGGATTACTCTCCACCCGATCACCAAAAAACCCGGGCGGCGCAATGCCTGCGACCGTGAATGGCTGACCATTGATCACCAGCCCAGATCCGACAATGGATGGATCCGCCGCGAATTTTTCCTTCCAGGTTTTAAAGCTCATCACCGTTATGGCAGGCGCGCCTTTGCTATCGTCCTTCGGCTGTAGAGTTCGGCCGGCATACGCTGGAATTCCGAAGGTCGAGAAGTAGTTTCCTGAGACAAATTCGCTGCGATAAGACTCCGATGGTTGATTGCTGCCGTTGCGCCGCACTCCCACCAAATCATGACCGGACTGAAACGCTGCCAAATCGACGAAACCCGGTGTTCGTTCACGAAAGATCTTGTATTGCTCGAAGGAGAAGAGCGACCAGTTGTCCTGCATGCCACCGTTTACGCAGCAGTTTTCCCGATCGCCTACACGGTACAACTCCTCGGGCTTGACGACCGGGAGCGACTTCAACAGAACGGCGTGGACCAGAGTAAAGATAGCCGTCGTGGCTCCGATTCCTAACGACAGAGTCAGAGTTGCCGTCAACGTGAACCCAGGAGTTTTCAGGAACTGCCGGAATGCATAGCGAACGTCGTTCAGAAGCTGCATGACTCTTCCTCGTTGCTCGAAAACTGACCTGTTGCATTTTGGCGTGGGTGCCGGACGTCAGCGGCGTCCCGCCCGTCCGACACACAAGAGCGCACCGGATTTTGCCGAATACGAGCTCCCTCGATTAGCGTCGCGCGCCCGTAAAGGCATTCGCACTCACCCTCCTCGACCGGCCATAGATCAATCACTCTCCAAAGTTGTTCAAGAGCTACGTTGCGCTTGAGAGCGTCGGCCCATGTACGAAAGCTCGCGGCGTCCAAAAGAAATCTTTCAATCTCATGTCCGGGTTCTAGCTCGGAATGATCGTTCACGGTTGGCGATGTGTGGACTGATTGAAGCCTGTGGTGTCTACCGACCAGCTCCGGATGTTCCTGATCAGTCTCCCGATAAGCATGCACAATCATTCCTCCGCGATCCATCATTACGCTGAGCGTTTGCAGGGCCGCGGAGAAATCCGGGACTCTCTCTTCCTCCAAGAGTTCCTGAAGCCAGCCAAAGCACATGACTACATATGACAAGGAGGCCTCCATTCCACGATTGCTACATGCAGTAACGTTACGACGTGTAGCATAGAATGTCAATTAACTGCAGCCATCTCCCAAACAGCCTTCTCGGGCAAGTCGCGCAAACGGCGGCCGCTTCAAGGATCCGCAAAGAACACGCAAATCTGAGATACGCAGCCCAGCGGCAAATTGTTCAGCAAGATTTCAGTTCTGGTTCATCGGTCGAGATTCGAAGTGTTTACGACCGCACAATCCGCGTTTCTCACCAGCATTCGAAGCTGTTGTGTTTTCGACCGTGGTGCTGGGAGCCGCTTGTTGTCTTTGGTCGGAAACTTAGCCTAAGGGAGAGTGTGTGCCGCAACGGATTCAAGCCTTTCAAATTCGGACGGGTCCTTTGGGCGATTTGTGCAGGAGAGACATCGAGAAATAAGCTCCGACCCATGAACCTGCTGCCGCGAAACAGACATAGACCCAGTTCTTGGTATAGGTGATGACCGCGAATGCGGAGAGCAGATACCATACGCTACTCCATGTTGCGGCAGGCAATCGCCGGTGCGCCGTTACCGCTGCAGTGAACATGACGTACACGGCGTCCGTTATGGCCGTCGATACGAAAACTCCTATAGCCAACCAAGGGTGGACTTGCCACATAGTTTCACTCTCCTGCTCCACAGCATAGCGAAGCCGCACCGCAACTATAGCGATACAGAAGTGATATCTCTGCCGCACCGATTCGGGGTCAAAGGTTAAACTGATTTGAAATCAAGGAGAGCTGCTCGTGAAGCTTTTATCCGTTTCGACTGCGAAGGGCGCCAGGCTGGCGGCAAAACTCCCTTCTGGAATTCTTATTTTTAGCCATGCAACTGAACTCTTCCCACAGAAGGCCCTCCCTTTCACATTACATGCGGCGCTATCGGCAAAGGGCGGACTCAAGCGCCTCGTGCCCCAATTGCAAGCCGTGATCGATCATCCGGAAGTGGCGAAGTTTCTGGTGCCCGAAAGCGAAGCCAAGATTGTCAGACCCTTCTTGCCGGGAAATACCATTTGTGTCGGCTTGAACTACAAAGCACACGCAGCAGAAAGTAACCTTCCCCTACCCAAACGGCCGTTGCTGTTCGGCAAGTGGACGAACGCGATCAGCGGTCCTGGTGATCCGATCGTTATTCCTCCGGATACCAACGAGGTTGACTACGAGGCTGAACTAGCCGTTGTGATCGGCCAGAGATGCCGGAATGTTTCCCCGGAAAAGGCGCTCGACTTTGTCGCGGGTTATACGTGCGCGAACGACGTATCGGCCCGAGACTTTCAGCGAGAAGATAGCCAGTGGATTCGCGCGAAGAGTCAGGACACCTTCGGTCCGATTGGGCCTTACCTTGTGACAAGTGACGAGATTCCCGATCCTCAAGCTTTGGGCATTCGGACGATCCTAAACGGACAGACAATGCAGGACTCCACTACCAGCGACATGATCTTCACTGTCAGTGAAATCATCGCGTTCCTGAGCCGTGGAATTACCCTCGAACCGGGAGACTTGATCAGTACGGGCACCCCGCAGGGCGTGGGCTTTGCACGCAAGCCTCCAGTCTTTCTAAAGCCTGGCGATGAGGTAATCATCGAAATCGACGGGATTGGGCGCCTCTCTAATCCAGTAGCAGCAAAGTAACTCCGACGCGGCGGAGTGAGCTCAATTCACGAGCCGCCGCGCGCGTGTGTCCCTAACCCCAGATGCAACTCAGAATCAAACGCGCAGTGGAGAGGGTTCGAATCGGATGATCCCAGATGAACATTCCTGTTAATAACTTTAAGCATGCAATTGAAGCCGGCCGATTACAGATTGGCGTGTGGGTGCAACTGGCCAGTAGCAACGCCGTTGAGGTCATCGCTGGCTCGGGTTATGACTGGTTGGTCATCGACACCGAACATGCTCCCAACGAATTGACTACGGTCAACAGTCAACTCCAGGCCAGCTTCGGTGGAACAGCTCATCCTGTGGTCCGAGTGCCATGGAACGACATGGTGGCGATCAAACGCTATCTGGACATCGGGGCGCAGTCGTTATTGATTCCTTATATCGAGACCGAAGAGCAAGCTCGTCAAGCGGTCGCTTATACTCGCTATCCACCCAAGGGCGTACGCGGCTACTCGACTGCCCCTCGAGCGTCGTTCTATGGCCGCGTTAAGGACTACCATCGTGTCTGCGAGAGTGAACTCTGTGTTCTTTTGCAGATCGAAACCCGACTGGGCTTAGAAAATATCGAACGGATTGCGGCGGTCGATGGGGTTACTGGCCTGTTCATCGGCCCCGGCGATCTCTCAGCCTCACTCGGCCATCTGGGCAGCCCGACCCACCCCGACGTAATCAACGCGATCGAGGACGCCATCCGGCGAATCAGGGCTTGCGGCAAGCCGGCAGGCATCCTGACTGCTGATGAAGCGTGGGTCCGCCGGTTCATCGAATGCGGTTGTGTGTTT
>DASYBJ010000251.1:0-3502 GCA_036500845.1 Acidobacteriaceae bacterium | reverse complement strand
TGACTTCACCTGCAAAGTGACCATGGCATACATCTCAGAGTTGATATTCATCAGCTGCCTGGGGCCTTCGAAGATCATCGTCACCAGGAGTTACTACGGGGAGGCGCGATAAAGCCGCAATCAGATCCCGCGTCTACGCGTTGACGACAATCCCCAACTGAACTTGCCATCTAAGGCAGCAATGCCATGCATGGCCTGAGTGCATCTGCCCACTGTACTCAGGCGCATGGGTTCAGTTGGTGAAGGCAGTCGCTTCGGCAAGCTCGCGCCACTGCTCAAGCTCGGCCTTGACCTGCTGCAACTTCTGCTCGATACCTGCGATGCAGTCAGCGCCAAGTTGCAGACGAAGCGGAGGGTTCTCGACCTGGGTGATTTTCACCATTGCTGCCGCACCCTTGGCGGGATCGTTAGGTTGCGCTCCGTGTGAACCATCAGCCCATGTGCGAGCAGCACCAGAGCTCCCAACGTAATCGGCGATTACGTTGGCGGATCGCTGCAGAGAGGATGCATCGAGGAAATCCGTCCGGAACACCCCCGGTTCGACGATGGTGACGTGAATTCCGAGCGGCTTCAGTTCTGCATGCAGCGCTTCGCTCAGCCCCTCGACCATGAACTTGGTCGAGGAGTACACGCCCCAACCCGGCCAAGAGGTAAAGCCGCCGACCGAACTCACATTCAGAATCCGCCCGGACCTTCTGGAACGCATTGAAGGAAGCACTGCCCTGGTGACGTTGAGGGTTCCCTCGACATTGATTGCAAAGTTCGCGCGCACCTCGGCGGGCGAGACCTCTTCGACTGCGCCCAGCAATCCCTGACCGGCATTGTTGACTAACACATCGATCTGGCCGAACTTCGCAAGTGCGGCCGCGACAGCTTCTTTTGCCTGCTGCTCATTAGTCACATCCAGTGGGAGAGCCAGCAGACGATCGTTCTCTCCAACCGCTTTCGTGATGGTCTCGGGTTTGCGCGCGGTAGCGACGACTGTGTCTCCAGCCTCGAGAGCCGCTTTCGTAAGCTCCTTGCCGAACCCCTTGGATGCGCCTGTGATGAACCATACCTTCTTTGCCATTTCCTTGCTCCTTGATTCCAAAGATTTTTGATTCAAAAATCTTTCGGCATTTACAACGCCTGGGGCGGCCCCTGCATACGATACGGTACGTGTCGTATGCAGGCTGCACCCGATATACGATACGTAACGTTGCGGTGTGGATGCAAATGTTTTAGGCTTCTCTTGCAGGACGGGGAAAATGAGCCAAAATGTGCAGTTGCACCGTGGACGTCCCAGAAGTGAAGAGGTGCATCAAGCTATTCTCAAGGTCGCATTGGATCAGGTATCCAAGATCGGCTTTCGTGCGCTCAGCATCGAATCCATCGCTGAGGCGGCCAGAGTCGGCAAAACAACCATCTATCGCCGGTGGCCTAATAAGGCTGCCGTTGTCATGGATGCGTTCCTGGTGCATGTCAGCCCCCGTGCCGTGTTTCCGACCATGCCTCGCGCCGTCGACAGCATCCGGAGCCAACTGCATGCTCAAGCCAAACTATTTCGGAGCAAGACCGGAAAGCTGATCTCATCGTTGTTGGGAGAAGCACAGTTCGATTCAGAGTTAAAGAAGGCGTTTCGCGAAAGATGGATACTACCCCGTCGTCAACTCGCTCGCGAAACGATCGAAAAGGCAATCGAGCAAGGGGATCTCCGTAAGGACATCAGCATCGAAACCATGATCGATATGCTTTACGGCCCCTTCTACTATCGCCTCCAATTGGAAACGGACCCAATGCCGGACGCTTATGCCGACGACATATTCAACTCCATCATGAATGGAAACGCGCAACTCAAATAAACGTTTCTAGCCACTGGCAGAACACTACTGAACGAACTGCGGAGCACATGGGATCGTCGCATTTTACTCGATGTCGTGGTTCAGTGCCCTCGAATCTCTGCGTAAGGGAGGCCGCATGGCCACTGTCGGCATGACGACGAGTGACGATGCTGGGCAGCTCAGATTCCACTCGACAAGCTGGCCTTCAATGAGCGGTCGATTTCCGGAAGCCTTGGCAATCCGCAGGCACAGTTTCCGGAATTGCTGTCCATGATTCAGCATGGTCGCCTCAGCCCGCGCCAGCATGTCACTCGTGAAGTCGCATTGGACGATGTCCAATCCGTTATCGAGCAGTTCCCGAATTATGAGACTCGCGGAAATGTCGTTATCACAAAGTTCTAGTTCAATCTCAATGCTGAATAAGGAGAGCAGCTGTGCCCCTCATCTACATGAATTATTCAGAAGGCGCATTTTCTCAGAAGTCGCTCCACGCTCTTGCCGAGGAAATGACGACAATCGGAGTCGAATGCGAAAGACTCGCAAACACTCCATTTGTACGCAGCACGACCTGGATTTATGCCCACGAACATCCGGTACAGACGGTCTTCGTCGGTGGGAAGTCCATGGGCACAAAGGTGGTTAGCCTTGAAGTGAATGTCTTTGAGGGCGGGCTCGACGATCATGCGAAAAATCAACTGATCGAGCGTCTGACTTCAGCGATACGAAATCACGGCGGCATCAAACCAGACACTCGCGTACCCGTTTACATTGTTATTCGCGAAGTGGCGCCGTCAAATTGGGGTGTGTTCGGCGATCGGATCACTCTTGAATCACTGCGCACCCCCCCGGCAGACGCAAAGCCGGTATAGTTGCTTCCGATCCTAATGGCGCGCGTACAGCCTCGCGTGCTCTGACGTTTTCCGCGCGCGACGCCGGCTCGTCAGGTCGTCCCAGCTAGGTGTAGCCGTCACGACCGCGATACGCCGTACCGAATCAAGAGAAAGAAAGGCGATTGCAGCTTGCTAGTCAGCGAACGACAGGCGCAATAAAGATTGGATCGATTCGCTGTGGTCTGCCAATTCCCCAAGCAAGAAGGATTTTGCCAGTGAGGTGCTGGCGCTCTTCGTGCGCGAAGAATCCGAGCGAGCCGAGAAAATCCTTCGCGATGGTAGAGGCGCGCCCCTCACGCGTTTGCGACGGTACTTCCAGGAACTTATCGCGGTTTCCCAATCGGCGTAACGGTTGTTTCCGGATTGCTGTCGAATGACCGCCAACTAGGACGTGTCAACTAGGACGTTATATTTCAGTAATAGAAGGTACACGGAAGGGTAGGCGACGATCCAACCGCGATGCGCAGATGCGACCGTGTGCGATAGGTCTTGCGGAGCAACGCGTTGGCGGCAACCAAAAGGAACTCTTGAAACGGAGCTGGATTCTAATGAACCAAAGGTTTACAAACCTCGAAATCGCGCTCAGTTTTCAGTGCGGGGCCCGTTCCTTCTCGCGGATCGGCCCTTTACACGAACCTGCTAGGAAATTGAGAATCGCTGCAGTTCGAAACGCTTCTCGGGAGTGTCCATGTCCGCTGCGTTTCGTATTGATCCCGCTCACACCGCCGTCCTCAACATGGATTGTCAGGCCGGCATCGTCTCCATCTATAGAAAGGGTGATCAGGCCGCATT
>DASYBJ010000250.1:0-3104 GCA_036500845.1 Acidobacteriaceae bacterium | reverse complement strand
CTACGCGAGCGCCAAGTTCACGTTCTCAATCGCCTCGTCAATCTCCCCGGTGCTCTTATAACCAACCGTCACGCAATTGACGCCCGCGTTCCTGAAGGCGAACCGCATCGCTGCCTGCCGGTCCGCACGGTTGGTGAATGCACCCTCGCCCACGAGTTTCATGCTGATCACGCCCATTCCGGACTTGCGAGCCTCCTTCACATGCGTGACCACTTCGTTTACATTGCCTGGTCCACTCGTGTTGTAGTCCTCGGCATCCATCCGCGTGCCCTTATGGTTCATCCTGATCATCGCGATATCAAGCCACTGGTTGCCGGGAACCTGGCGCAACGCCGGCAGCCCATGCACCGAGGCGCCGTGTGTGACCACAGCGTTTTTCTCCTGCGCTTCGAGAATGCCGTCCTGCCAGCGCGCGCTGTCTGTCGGCCACGTCGCACTGTGCTGGTAATGCAACAGCATAATATCGAAGTAATCTGTGTTCGCCTGTTTGCGCAGTTCGTCTACCTTCGCCTGCGGATCGACGCCTTCTCGGGTGGTCACTTTCGACATGAGACGGTAACTGTCGCGGGGAATGCCCTTGAGCGCCACGGCGAGCATCTCGTGCATATCGTCATAGGTTTCGGAAGTCTCGAAGAAGCGGACTCCGTGATCGTAGGAATGGCGAACCAGCCTCGTAAACCCGTCCTGTCCCAGCTCACGCTGGACCCGGCCGCTAAAGCTTCCGGTGCCAAAGGCGAGCCGTGTCACCTTCACGTTGGATTTTCCGAGCGTTACCCAATCGGTCGCTGTTTGGCGCTGCGCTTTCAGCGGCAAGCGTCCGGTTCCCGCGAGCACGCCCGCGGCAAGTCCGGCCTTTACGAAATCACGTCTGGAGTAATGAACCATGGATCTTCCTCCGATGGGCGAAATGCTACCACAATCCGGCAATCAGAGCTTTGCCAAGCCTCGCCCAAACTGCCATGGTCGTGAGAAACGTCGAAATTTTAGTGTACGCCCGCAGGATGCACGCTACGCCTGACGAACGTTCAGAAATCGGGCTTTGCGCTAGGACGAGAACATCTGCGTCAGGTTCGTCAGGCGCAGCAGTTCCCGCACGTGGAGCGACAGGTTGGCCAGCACTAGCGCGCAATAGCCTTCCTCGATGGCGGACGCCTTCAGACCAACAAGTGCCCCAGACCTGCTATCCAGGTAGAAACGTGGGCCACTCGCATCTCAAGTCACCGTTAACTTACCTTTGCGCTCGATCCACAAATGCCGCCAATTCGCGATTGAAGCGCGGCGCATCCTCCCAGAACGGCATGTGACCGGCCTCGGGATAGAACGACGTTACCGCATGTGGGATGACGGATGCGGTGTAGCGCCCGATCGAGGGCGACACGATCTGATCCTTTTCCCCGTGTGTCACCAGCACCGGAACGCGCAAGCTCCTGAGTGCGTCTTCGTAGGGCGTTGAGCGCCCCTGCATATGAGCGCGTACTTGGGCGGGGGTGACCATGTTGAACGCCAGGATGGTCTCGAACTCCGCAGTGGGCAAGGGCTGAGTCGTGCAGAGACGCAGGAAAGCCAGAGTACTCTCGATGTTCGTAGTCAGCTCGTCGGAGCCCATCGCGCTGATGAACTTGCCGCCGGGTGAGTCCCCTTCGGGCGAATTCTTGGTCCTGGCGCATACAAAATTGATACCAGCGATGGAGCGGTCCCCGTAGCTGAGCAGATAGTCGCAGATCACCCGGCCGGCATACGACCAGCCCACGAGAACCGGCCGCTTGAGACGGAGCGCACCAAGGACGCTGTTCAGGTCTTGCGCCCAACGCTCGCTTTCCCGGTAAGACGCGAGGTCAAGCGGCTTGCCAGAGTCGCCATGCCCGCGCAGGTCATACGTGATCAGGCGAAAGGTCGCGGCCAACTCGCCCTCAAACTGTCTTTGCCAGGAAAGATGGCTCTGGGAATAACCATGGATGAAGACGATCTCCGGCCCAGAGGCGTTTCCCCATTCCTGCAAGCAAAGCATGACACCGTCAGGCGCCTCGACCATACGCCGGTTCTTTCTTGAGGCCGCGTGCGTCACTTGCAAAACATCCCCTCAAATTCCAACGAAGAGTTCCGAACATTCTCGCATGGGGAGAGGACCTACCGTACGTCGCGACGAGCCTAAGGCACGGTGCACCTATCAGTAGGTATAACGTGGCCTCTCTTTGCCTAAAACCGGGGGATGACCAGGGAATGCCGAGGAGTGCGGGCTCGAGTGTCTTTTGGAGTAGAGTGGCGTAATCTGGCAACTCCGCGTCGAATGTGGCGCTGAGAGAAGCTCTCGATGTGCGGGTGGGCCATACCGCTCAAGTTTCGCGTGGGGTAGAGGTTGAACGTATGTGGCTCGTTGAAAAAATCGAGATTAGCGGAGGGTTTCTGCCCGGCTTGAGCGTCAACCTTCCCCGCGGCCTGACTTGCATCATCGGGGCGCGAGGCAGCGGAAAATCGACGCTCGCCGAAGCATTACGGTTCGCGGTCTGCGGCACTTCAGCTTCGCCCAAGCATTGCGTCGACCTCGTGCAGGCGAACCTTGCCGGTGGGGCGCTTGTAACGATTGGAGCACTAGCGGAAGGTTCGACTCGCTACACAATTAAAAGGGGCCTCAAGCAGCAACCTGTCCTTCTGACTTCAGACGGAAGGACAATCAACACTGTTGATCTCGATCGAGGTACATTTCTGCCGCTCGATGCCTACAGTAGCCCCGAGATTGAGGCGATCGCAGACGAGGTCCTCGGCCAAACACGCCGCAATCTCCTAGACGAACTCCGTAGCGAGCAGATGCGGACGATCCACCTATCCTTGGCTGAGAGCGCGCGTGCGCTGGATGCGAATGCCGATCGTGTTAGGGCGGCCCAGCGAACTATCCAAGACGTAACCGAGGAAATTGAAGAACTCGGCGACGTCCGCGCCCGCTTGAGCGCTCTTGCGCCATCGGATCGTGAACCGACCGCAGATTTTGTCCGGCTTTCGCGCCAGCAGCAGCTCAATCAGCGCGAAATCACCAAATTGGACACCGCTGATCGAGATCTTAGAGCGTTGTCCCAAACCCTGGACCAATTGCGAAGAGACGCACAGCT
>DASYBJ010000249.1:0-36653 GCA_036500845.1 Acidobacteriaceae bacterium | reverse complement strand
GCGGAAACTATTGTGAGGCGAGGACGAAGCGAGCCATAAGATCTGCGGCTTTGCGGATGCCGATCCGCTTCGTCACCACGACCTGCCCGGCGGCGAAGCCGTCGTCGTGGATCTGCAGTTCGGAGAGCTTTGAGGTGAGGTCAGCGCCATTGTGCCGTGCCCTGGTGATACCGAAGGCTTGGCACAAGCGGCCGGGCCCGGATGTCAGACCGGAAGTACGCTCCACCGGGCGCATGGCTCTCTTGCCAGACCATCGCCGCTTGGCCATCTCGTCGAGCCCTGTGAGGGGTTCGAGTGCGCGGATCAACAGGCACCCGGCTTGTCCCTCCGGCTCGCAAGAGACATTCAGACAGTAGTACATGCCGTAAATGAAGTAGACATAAGCATGGCCGGGTGGTCCGAAGAGGACAGCGTTTCTTGCAGTCTGGCCGGTGAAGGCGTGAGCGGCAGGATCGGCTCCCGCAAAGTACGCCTCAACTTCAATAATTCGCCCTGCTACGTCGCTGTTCTCAGCCGTTCGGCGAACGAGCACCTTGCCGAGAAGCTTCCTGGCGACGACATCTGGGGAATCGAGATAAAAACTCCTCGGCAGAAGCTTCCGGCGGTCGAGCGAAATCGGAGAAGCAGCGCCAAGCCTCCTCTGTTCGAGTTCAGGCATGCGCCTCCTTGAGGAAGGCGAGGACCTCCTCGGCGTGGCCCTCAGGCTTGACTTTGGGGAAGATTTTCAACAGCTTCTGGTCGGGGCCGATGAGGAATGTGGTCCGTTCGATTCCAATCACCTTTTTCCCATACATATTCTTTTCCTTCAGTACATCAAACTGCTTGCAAACAACTTCGTCTACATCTGCAAGGAGTGTGTAAGGAAGGTCATACTTTTCTTTGAATTTCTTCTGCGCCTCGGGTGTGTCGCGCGAAATCCCTAAGACCACGGCGCCGGCATCCTGGAGCTTCTTGAAAGTGTCGCGAAACCCGCAGGCCTCAATGGTGCAGCCAGGGGTGTCGGCTTTCGGATAGAAGAAGAGAACCACAGGTTTACCGGCAAAATCCGTCAGATGCAAGGTTTTGTCCTCGTCCGTCTGAAGTGAGAAATCGGCGACTTTTTGGTTTAATTCCATTCGAGCTTCCTTTCGAGGGATGAATTTCGAGCCAGCTCACGCGGGCGGCAATATGCACACTTCCGAGCATATCGAACCGGCCAGAAGAGAGGGCTATGGACAAGAATACTTCCTGGCTGTGGAATGGGTAGATTAGGTGAATTGTTGGTCAAAGAAGGGCCGGGACATGTTTGATCCGAGCAGGCGTGCCTCTCATGTGGTGATCTGGTTTGCGGCCGGTTTACTGATGGCTGCACTGTCGATGGCGTACGCGCAATATCCCGGCCACATTGATACGAGGAAGAAGGCGGCTCTTTCGCCGCGCGCGATCGCGGTGCTCGAATGGACTGGGTCGCAGGGCAAGCCAAGCGCCAGCCGCATCATCCCGATCTCCGTCTTCGACGGCGAGATGTACCAGCCGGGAGGCCTCTATCTGGCGCGTCCGGAGCCGCTGGCGCTCGAATCCGGGACGGAATACATTTTGCAGGACTCCGGCATTCCCCAAGGCCTCTTCGATGTGAACACTGCGCAGGACGTCCAAGGTTATTGGTTTGGCTATGGCTCGTGGCGCCACATGCCCGCTCCGCCGAAGCCCCATAAACTCGCTCCGGCAAAGATTATGCCCCACCTCGCGGGGGGTGCAGGGAACGACGATAGCAGGCCGCACTTCAAGAATCGCAGCAGCTCCAGCGACAGCGGAAACAGCGGGCAAGCAGGCAGTCAAGGCAGCGGTGACAGTTCCGGAAGTTCTTCGCAGAGCCCCTCCTCAAGCCATCAAGCCCCTGCCGATCCTGACCGGCCAACACTGCGCCGCAGATCTGCCGACGACAGCGCTAGCAACAGCAGCTTTGTTCCTCCAGGGCCAGAGACGGCCATCGGCGGCTCCGACCCTGACCGGCCGCATGTGACACGTGGAGCGACCAATCCGACGAACGCGGACTTCCAGCCTACGAAGTTGACCGGAACTCCGTCGGACCTACAGCAGATGATTGCAGTCTCCGATGCAACTGACCGTGAGCCGCATCCCTTCGCCTATCCCTGGTCTGATCCTGGAGACGCCGCTAAGATGCAGACTCAGATGGAGACTTTGGCGCAAAAAGCGCTGTTACCGCCGGCGGCCACGCCCGTGAGCAAACCGAGCGCTCGACCGCGTACGGCAACGGCGGCAGCGCACCGACCGCACAAACCGGCCCCGGCGGTGCTTCCCCAGCTGAGCGACGAACACTTCAAGGCCTATGAGCTGACCTACAGCGGTGGGGCAACGCTTGTGTTTTCCGCACAGAGCACCGACGCAAGCGGCAAGGTACGATATGTGACTTTGATTGCCCAACCGGATTTCTATGGGGTTCCAAACGTGATCTTCAAGTCGGTAACCGATGACGGCGATCTGGACTTGACACCGAGGATGCGGCTGGTGGACGTGGTGGATCCGAAAGGAAACAATCGCGGAGATCTTATTTTTGAACTGCGGGGCAAGCGCGACCGCCAGTTCGCGATCTATGAGCTCACAGGAGGACAGCTCCAGCAGGTTTTCACAACCGGCTCACTGCCTCTTTCAGAGGCCTCCTAGCGCGCACCCCGGCTCCTGACAACGCTTCAAGCTTAGGGTGTCCGCGCTCTTTCGTAGCGTTCCATCCTTCGAAGAATCGAAGCTCGTCCTTCGTTTTGTCCGCTCTCGTGAGAAGAACAGACGGGTGAGCGAATCAACTCGTTCTGCATCCCGCTTACTGCCGGCCCTTGTAGTCAACGAAGAGATCTGGAAACTGTTGCTTGAGCGCGTCCACCTTGGGACGATCACAAACCATGATGTATGGATTATCGGGGTTGTGGAGCGCGTAATCCTGATGGTAGTCCTCGGCATGATAGAAACCCTTCAGCGGAACGACCAGCGTCACAATTGGTTTCTTGAAGACTTTCGCTGCGTCGAGCTGAGCGATGTAAGCCGTAGCAATACGCTTTTGATCCTCATTCTTATAAAAGATTGCGGAGCGATACGAAGTGCCCTCGTCGGGTCCTTGGCGGTTGAGCTGCGTCGGGTCATGGGCGACGGAGAAGAAGATGCGCAGAAGCTGCCCGTACGTGATGCGCGCCGGATCGTAGACAATCTCGACCGATTCAGCATGGCCTGTCGTTTCCGTCGTCACTTGGTCGTAGGTTGCCGTGGCTGCCGAGCCGCCAGCGTAGCCTGCCGTCGTGTGGAGCACTCCCTTGACTCGCTCAAAGACGGATTGTGTTCCCCAGAAGCAACCGCCGGCGAACACAGCCGTCTGCTTGCCGCCCGTCGAAGCTAGCGGCAAGTCGGCTTCCGCGGCGGGAATCGGGGTTTTCGGCGAAGCACTTGCGGTACATGCCAGTAAGGGAAGCGCCAAAGCCAAGGCGGCAAAGGAAGAAAGCAGGCGGGACGACATAGGTTCTCCTGAAGTCAGTACGCAAAGATCTAGACTCTTGGATGTCGCCAGGGTTACAGTCCACAAACCCGAGAACGATTCAATTTTGCGCCCACACTGGCGGCGATCCAGCCGGCGGAATACAATTTCGGCCGGAAAACACCTGGTTCAGAGAAGCCGGATCGTAAGGAGGAGTTCCATGCCGGAGAATGTCGACCTCTATGACACCGCCTATGCTCGCTATGCGCAGGATGTGTACCGCGAGATCCGCGTTGAGACCTACGGCGAGGATCTTGGACAGACCAGCTGGGTCACGACTGAAGAATCGATTGAGATCCCTCAATTACTCGAGCTCGAGCCCGCTTCTTCGGTGTTGGAGATCGGGTCCGGATCGGGCCAGTATGCTTTGCACGTTGCCAAAAAGATCGATTGCCGGATCACAGGGGTGGACATCAATGCATCGGGGGTTCGCAACGCGCAGCAGTTGGCGCAGGATGCGGGACTCGATCTGCGGGTCCACTTCGCAGTGTGCGATGCAGCCCAGAATCTGCCTTTCGCGGGCGCGAGCTTCGATGCGGTATTTGCGAATGACGCGTTATGCCACATTCCTCGAAGGCCTGATCTGCTGGCGAATATCTTCCGACTTCTGAAGCCGGGAGGCCGCCTTTTATTCAGTGACGCACTCGTGGTGGGCGGGTTGATCTCGTATGAGGAGATCGCGACGCGCAGTTCCATCGGATTTTACTTGTACAGCCCGCCTGGAGAGAATGAGCGGCTCATTCATAACACGGGGTTCTTCCGGCTAGACGTGCATGACACAACAAGCAATGCAGAGCGTATCGCTGCACGTTGGAGGGATTCCAGGAATAAACACAAGGATCGATTAGTCGTCGCGGAAGGAGAAGCTGGCTTCGAAGGACTACAGCAATTTCTCTCCGCTGTGCATAGTTTGAACAAGGAGAGACGACTGCTGCGCTTCGTCTACCTCGCTCGCAAAGAGTAGGGTTTTCGGTGTGATTGCATGCGCTGGAGTTATCCCATTAACGCTCATCGCGTTCAGCTGCATCCCCCTGATCTTCTGCCTCAGAGATGTCGCCGAGCTTGAGGCAGGCGCGTAGGATCAAGATTAAGTTTGGAGAATTGGCCGGGCGTGTCCGGATCAGATATGGGATACGAGTTGGCCATCTCGGACATTGAGAGTCAATTGCCCTAGCGCCTTCGAATCAGGAGTTCGTCATGCAAGCTCAGATCATCGGCACCACAATGCCAGTCCTCGAATTCATCCTCGAACCGAACGAGTCAGTAATCTCTGAGTCCGGCGAACTCTCCTGGATGTCGAGTTCGATCCAGATGACAACGCATACGCAGATGGGTGGCGGAGGCGGGATCTTTGGGGTGCTGCGCAGAGTGGCAGGAGGCGGAAGCATCTTCATGACGGAATACCGCGCAATCGGCGCCGCCGGAGAACTCGCGTTTGCCAGCAAGCTCCCGGGCCATATTCTGCCTGTTGAGGTCGGCGCGGGACATGAGTATCTTGTCCACCGGCACGGATTTCTGTGCGCAACGCCACACGTACAGCTCGGTGTCGGATTCCAGCAGTCTTTGGGTGCCGGCATTTTTGGCGGAGACGGATTTCTGCTGCAGAAGGTGACCGGCCAAGGTACGGCATGGCTGGAGCTGTCCGGTGAATTAATCCTCAAGGAGCTGCGTGCGGGAGAAACCTTACGCGTTCATCCGGGCCACGTGGGAGCATTCCAGGCAGGCGTCTCATTTCAGATCACTCGCATTCCCGGCATCAAGAACATGATCTTCGGCGGCGATGGAATCTTTCTCGCCGCGCTTACCGGACCTGGCAGAGTGTGGCTCCAGACGCTGCCGATCGCACAGCTCGCGCACAAGCTGATGGAGTACATGCCTTCGCCAACACGTGAAGCGACGCAAGGCGGTGTCGTCGGCGGTGTGATCGGCGACATTTTGAGCGGAATGAAATAGGACTGGCCCGTCCAGGCGCTCTCGGCTTTGCCGCAGCGGAGCCGTTTCTGCGGCCTACCGGCTGGAATCTTTGCGCTTCCCGAGCGCGCCTTTGGATAACTTTGATCTCTAGGCAGTTCCTTCGATTCTACCTGTTAAATAAGGACTTCTAGAGCGCTCGATAACTCATGCAGGGTTAGTTATCTTGTCGAGAGTCCATTATTGCTCGAAATATTTCGCTAAATGGAGTTGCTTTTACCGAGAAGCCGTGGCAAAGTAACAGTCTGTGTAGGAGAAATGTCCGATGAAATATAAAGCGCATAACCCGATGCGTAGGACCTCATGGGTCACCCAGCCCCGTGATGTCGCCGGACTTGCTCTGTCAGTCTCTAGCGTCGTCTCGGCGCCACCCTACGCAAATCGCATACACAAGTTCACTCGTTGAGCGGTACAGAAACAGTTTCAACAACTGGCACTCGAGCCATAACTGTTTTCGCTTGATCCCTCAACGGCTCCAGCCAGTGGCGTAGTACGCGGATACTTCTGACCAAAAGGCCGCGTGTGTTTGTTCCCTGGCTATTGGTTATACCTATATGCGTTCGTTGGGTCCGTGCGCCGGTGGCGAAGAGAACGGTTCCTTCGCCTGTTAAGCGGGTGGACGCAGGTTCGAGTCCTGCCGTGGGCGTAAGCTCGCGTAGCTCAGTGGTAGAGCACCTAAAGACCGTTTTCGCAGATTCCCCGGCGGAAGAACCTGTCGACGCTTTATCGACTCGAAGGATTGTTATGACAAAGATACGAATGAAAGGTGGAACTCCGGTTGGTTCCGACTCGATGTGCCGTACGTGTAGCTGGGCGCATATCACGATGGGTTACCGCGAATCGGAGATGTTGGTGATTTGTACCGGCGTTTCTCCGAATATTGCGCTCCCGTTCACTGTGCGCGAATGTTCGGGCTACAACGACAAGAATCGTCCGAGCTGGAATGAGATGCAAAAGTTAGCCATCGACGTGTTACCGGCAAGTTCCGGCAAACCGGTAGGTTTTCGCGCGATCCCAAGGGCGGTGGCCAGCCCTACTGCGAGTCCGAGCGAGAGCGAGGAACCTGTGGAAGAAACCGTCTTGGCTCGCGGGGTGACAACACAGCAATAGGTTCAGCGCCGGTGGCGAAGAGAACGGATACTTCGCCTTCGAAGCAGGTAACGCAGGTTCGATTCCTGCCGTGAGCGCGAGCTCGCGTGGCTTAGTGGCAGAGCACCTACAAAGACCGTTCTCGCAGATTCCCCGGCGGAAAGGATTGAACACGGAAAGGAGGAGCAAATGGCGCGTTTGAACATTTTGAAGTTGAGTCACCTGATGCCGGTGCGCACGCACGAAGGCGCGCCCGCCCACCGGATCGGTCCGGAGCAGGCACTTCGTCGCAGTGTGCTCGCGTGCCTCTTATGGGAGAAACAGTTCTACGAGGATGGGGTTGAAATTGCCGACCGCATCCGTGAACTGGTTCCCAAGGTTGAGGCCTCTCGAGTGGCGGCGCTTGCTGTCGAAGCACGCGAAACGATGAAGTTGCGTCACGTCCCACTGTTGCTCGTGCGCGAGATGGCACGTCATAAGACGCATCGCGGTCTGGTTGCGGAGACCTTGGCACGCGTCATCCAGAGAGCCGATGAGTTGGCTGAGTTTGTGTCAATTTACTGGTCGGATGGGCGCGCTCCTCTCTCCGGGCAGGTAAAGAAGGGGCTGGCTGCGGCCTTTCCTAAGTTCGACGAGTACGGGCTGGCGAAATATGACCGTGCGGGCTTCGTCCGGCTGCGGGATGTGCTCTTTCTCTGCCACGCGAAGCCTCGTGACGCGGACCAGGCGGGCGTGTGGAGGCGCCTCATCGCTGGGACGCTGATGACACCGGACACCTGGGAGGTGGCGCTCTCTGCTGGGAAGGACAAGCGCAAGACCTGGGAGCGTTTGCTTTCCGAGAATAAGATCGGGTCGCTGGCTCTCTTGCGCAACCTTCGGAATATGCAGGGTGCGCAAGTGGACGACGAGTTGGTCCAAAGCGCTCTCGCGGCGATGAAGACGGAGCGGGTCTTGCCCTTTCGTTTTCTCGCGGCGGCGCGGTATGCCCCGCAGTGGGAAGACGCGCTGGAGCAGGCGATGTTTCGTGCGATCGAGATGCAGGCCAAGCTTGCGGGACACACCGTGTTATTGGTGGACGTCTCAAGCAGCATGTCGGTTCCGCTATCGGCGAAGTCGGAGATACAGCGTACGGACGCGGCCTATGGTCTCGCAGTGCTGTTGCGCGAGATTGCGGAGAAGGTGAGCGTCTACACATTCTCCGACAGGTTGGAGCGTGTGGCAGCGCGACGCGGTTTTGCCTTGCGGGATGCGCTCGAGGCCAGCCAACCGCACTCTGGAACCCAGTTGGGCGCTGCGCTTAAGGCGATGCACGAGAAGTACGATCGGCTCATCGTCATCACCGACGAGCAGGCACACGACCGGGTACCGGCGCCTCACGGAAAGGGTTACGTGATCAACGTGGCCACCTACCGCAACGGAGTCGGGTACGGGAAGTGGACGCATATCGATGGTTGGAGCGAAGCGGTCATTCAGTACATCCAGGAACTCGAGTCTATCTCCGAACTCGAAGGGTAGGAGCAAGCCGGCGGGAGGTATCCACCGGCTTGCTTCACTTGATTTGTGTTGTTGCCGGCGGGTCTGAATCAAGTCTCAGGCGTTGTGCTACCGTTTTGGAGAAATGAGATCGAACGAAGTCTCTCGCCGCAATTTCATCCTTTCCGGCAGTAGCGCCCTGCTGGCCCGGCAACTCGCAAAAGCTCAGCAATCTCAAACGGGCTTAACCGCTGGACAAGTCGTTCAGCGTATCCGTAACCATGTTGGCGTTCCTTGGAAGTCAGTCACGGTCGACCGCATTCTCGCGGGTAACGACGACATCCCGGTCAAAGGAATCGCGGTCACGATGATGTCGACGCTCGATGTTCTGGAACGGGCGATCGCGGCGGCCAAAAACATGATCATCACCCACGAGCCGACGTTCTATCGGCATGAAGACACCACCGCGGACATTCAAAACGATCCCACGCTCAAGTTCAAACTCGACTTCATCCGCGAGCACGACGTTGCGATCTTTCGTTTTCATGATCACTGGCATGCCCATCACCCCGATGGCATAGCCGTCGGCATGATGCAAGAACTCGGATGGGAGAAGAACGTCGATCCGGCAGATCCAAAGCGTTTTACGTTTTCCGGCGAGCCCTTGGTACAGTTTTGCCAGGGTATGCAGACGAGCTTGAAGGATCGGACGATGCGTGTGGTCGGCGATCCGCGTCTGCCGGTCAAGCGGGTGGTAGCCAATTGGGGATATGGGGAGCGGTTGGCCACGATCTCATTGCTTGCAAGGCCCGATGTCGACGTGCTCATTGTAGGTGAGGCGCGCGAGTGGGAGTTGGTCGAGTACGCCCAGGACAGCATTACAGCCGGTAACCAGAAAGCACTTATCGTGCTCGGCCACGTTGTCTCTGAGCAGGGTGGCATGAAGTACTGCACGGAATGGCTGAAATCGTTCGTGACCGAGGTGCCAATCGAATTCGTGCCCGCGAAGGAGCCTTTTTGGAGTCCCAGCAACCCGGTTACGGTCTAGAGGCGCATCGTGCATACCTCGCGCGGAATCTAGGATTGGTATTGCCATCGAGCTTAGTGCGATCGACGCTGGAATCGATCCTTAGTCGCAAATGCGGCGCCAATAATACAGTACCTGGCCCTCAACCAGGCGAGGCGAACCACCACACCAGAGTATGATGAGAAGTCTGAGGGTATGCGTGCCCAGGAAGGGGCATAGGTTGCTCGTCTGCACCGAGCGAACTTACGACACCGTGCCTTGAGCTCCCAGCGGAAGAAAGTATTGTGTACCTTTGATTGGTTCGGAGAGTCGCTTCAGTAACAGTTGCAGATCATTGTTGTGCTGGACGAAGTCGATTTGCGAGGTGTCGACTACCAGAAGGTCACTCGCAGTGTAATGAAAGAAGAAGTGTTCGTAGGCCTGTACGACCTGCTCGATATAATCGTCGCTCACCGCGCGCTCCTGCGTTACCTTCTTTCGCTTGAGACGCTGCTTCAAGACCTCGGGAGTCGCCTGTAAGTAGATGACCAGGTCGGGCGTTGGGGCCTTCGCACGAAAGATCTGGTAGTAGCGGTTGTAAAGGTCGAGTTCCGCGTCCGAGAGATTAATGTAGGCGAACAATTTGTCTTTCTCAAAGATGTAGTCAGCGACGACGGGCAGGTGAGTTTGGGGCGCGTTGCCGTCCAGCGTTTCTTGCTCGCGGCACATCTGATTCGAGCGCTCGTGAAGGAACCACATCTGAGCAGCAAAAGCCATTCCAGGTGCTCCCTGGTAGAAGCGCTCGAGGAAGGGATTGTGCTCAGGCTCCACAATGCGCCGCGCGTGCAGTTTGTCAGCCAGAACTCCTGCAAGCGTGGACTTTCCGACCCGGATGGGTCCCTCGACGGCAATGAACTTGGGTGCCTCAAAGAGATTCGCCATTAGAATCGTGCTCCCCGCGAAAGCGAAGAAAAGTCGAAGATATCACAGATGGGATCCTGCAGCGACAAATCAGAGCCGCCCAATGCCATTTTATTTCAATGCCTTGGCTACTTCCGGACCTAGTGTCACCGGCAGGCCGGTTGCTCTAATCTCGTTACATGCTCGTTGAGTTGGCTTTTGCCGCTGCTGCTGGTGCGCTCTCGGCCGGAGGATATGCTTTCGCCGCCAATTGGCCGACTTCGCAACTCTTCGGCCGCACGATTCTTGCCGGCGACAATCCGCAGGAGATCGCACTGACATACGATGATGGCCCGAACGATCCGTACACACTCCGCTTGCTCGAAATCCTCGCCCGCCACAGTGTTCGGGCTACGTTTTTTCTGATCGGTCGCTTTGTCCGCGAGCGTCCAAATATCGTGCGTCAGATTCGCGCCGCGGGGCATCTGGTCGGCAATCACACGATGACGCATCCAGTTTTGCTCTGGAAATCGCCGAAGAGAGTACGCGAAGAGCTGGCCGCGTGTAACTCCGCGATCGAAGACGCGATCGGTGAACCGGTCCGGTTCTTCCGCCCTCCCCATGGAGCGCGCAGACCCGATATTCTGCGGACCGCCAGAGAGCTGGGATTGGCGCCTGTGATGTGGAACGTGAAGGGAAATGACTGGACCGCGCTGCCCCCAGAAAAAATTCTCCGACGTATCGAGCGCAAGGTAATCATGAATCGGCGATGGAACAAGGGCAGCAATATCCTACTGCACGATGGCGGGCAGGCCTACATTGGAATGGACCGCGGTCCGACCATTGCGGCCACGCGCACGCTGCTCGATGCATGGACTCAAGGTGAGTATCGCTTCGTCACGGTGGATTGGTGGGACGAACAGGGGTCACGGATCCGGGATTAGGGCTATAGGTCCCGGGGTCGGGCGTCTGCTCCCGATTGCGAGGTCTGTGTTCCGCAGCAGCGCCTCGAATTTACCAAAGCCTTGGGACGGGAATTGCTTCTTCGGGGCCGGGCCAAGGTGGCATTGTCGCAATAACAATGCAGAGCGGTTCGGTACCGGTGTTGCGGAATTGAAAGTGCGTACCGAGTGGGATCGTCAAGCTTATTCCTGAGGAGAGCGAGGTCGTCTCCACCTGCTCGGCTAATTTGCGGACGATTTCACCTTCACCGCTGAGCACATACCAGATCTCCTCAACCGTGCGATGCACTACCGCCAGCGACATCTGTTCGGGCTGCAATGTGCAGTGACTCAAGCTGCCGCCCTTCAAGGCGGGCAACAGGCGGATTTCCGAACCATCGGGAGCAAAACAGTCGGGCTCTATGGGCAGTGAATCTGTCCGGAACGAGGAGGGATTTGTTTCCATATTTGTATCATTCACGGACGCTGATTCCGAGTGCTTTCATCTTGCGGTAGAGATGACTTCTCTCGAGGCCCAGGGCTTCCGCTGCGCGGCTCACGTTGCCGTGGCACTCGTCGACCTTCTTGAGAATGTAATCGCGTTCATACGCCTCCCTCGCCTGCTGTAAGGTACTGAACTCTTCCCCGCGGCGGCTGGTTCCGCGATAAACCAGCATGGGGAGGTGCTTGCGGTCGATGCGGATTGTCTGCGGATTCAGAATAACCACACGCTCGATCACGTTTTTCAGTTCCCGCACATTTCCCGGCCAGTGATACTGTTTGAGTACCGCGATCGCGTCTTCGCTGATCTCGATCCGGGGCCTTCCATATTGACGGCCAAACTCCTGCAGAAACTCGCGCACTAGCAGATGGATATCTTCTTTTCTATCTCGAAGGGGCGGCATATAAAAAGGAATCACGTTCAGCCGGTAGAAAAAGTCCTCGCGGAAGTTGCCTTTGGCGATTTCCTCTTCGAGGTCCTTGTTGGTCGCCGCGATCACCCGCACATCCACGAGAAGCGCCTGCGCGGCTCCGACCGGCGTGAAGCGTTGCTCATCGAGCGCGCGGAGCACTTTGGCCTGCATCTTGAGGCTCATGTCGCCCACTTCGTCGAAAAAGAGCGTTCCACCATCTGCCCGTTCGAAGGTTCCGCGCTTTTCGGGGGGGCCGCCCGGAACTGCACCATGCCGATATCCGAAGATCTCGCTCTCAATGTAGTCCTCGGGAATTGCGGCACAGTTGAGCTCAACGAATACCCGCTCGTTGCGCAGACTCTCGGCGTGAATGGCCCGTGCGATCAACTCTTTTCCCGAACCCGATTCTCCATAGATCAGAACCCGCCCGTTGGTCGGCGCCATCAGCCTGATCTGTTGACGCAAAGCTTTGATGGAGACACTTTCCCCGGTGATGTGCGTGTGTGAGAGGAGCTGACGCTTGAACTCCAGATTCTCGCTGCGCAGGCGCTTTGCCTCCAGCGCATTCTTGAGCAGAATCAGTGTGCGATCCAGGGAGAGAGGCTTTTCCAGGAAATCGAATGCGCCAAGTTTGGTGGCTTTGACGGCGCTCTCGATAGTGCCGTGGCCGGAGATGATGATGACTTCGGGCTTGCTCTCACTTTCGAGCGACCGAATTTCCGCCAGAACGTCCAGTCCATCCCGATCCGGCAGCCAGATGTCGAGTAGCATTACATCGTAGGGAGCATCGCGCAGCAGAACCATCGCCTCGGAAGCCGTCGCAGTGCTGGTGACTGTATAGCCTTCTTCTTTAAGAATTTCACTCAGCGACTCTCGAATCTCGGTCTCGTCGTCGACAACTAGAACATGGCTCATGCGATCGTCCGGCCGCTTGTGATGGGAGTGGGTTCCACTACGGTTTTGATTTCGACAAGCGGCAATTCGATGATGAATCTCGCTCCGGCGGGCCGGTTCTTTTCCGCACGAATTGCTCCGTGGTGTTCCTGAACGATCTTTGCCGCAATGGCCAGGCCGAGGCCAGTGCCGCGCTGCTTGGTAGAGAAATAGGGAAGGAAGAGACGCTCCTTCATGTCGTCATTCAGCCCGTGGCCGGTATCCGCAACGACGATCTCTGCCATGGTATGGCCTTCAATGGTTCCAGTCTCAATCGTGAGTTCACGGAGCAAACTGTGCCGCATCGCCTCGGCGGCATTATCGATCAGGTTGGCGACAGCGCGCTTTAGCGCTTCCGGGTCGGCCATGACAGGAGGCAGATTGCTTCCCAGGCGTTCCACAATGCGAATGTTCGGGAGTCTCCCGGCAAACAGTGCAATCGCGCTCTCGACGATCGTGTTCAGGTCAGTGAGCTTGGGCTGAGCCGTGGGAAACTGCGCCAATGCCGCGAACTGGTCTACAAGCGTCCGCATCGTCTCAACCGATCCGAGAATCACATCGCTGCACTTGCGGATAACGCTGGACGATTCCGGCGTCGGACGATCGATATGTTTCCGGATGCGGTCCGCAGAGAGCTGGATCGGCGTCAACGGATTCTTGATCTCGTGAGCAACACGTTGCGCAACTTCCTTCCAAGCTGCCTGCCGCTGCGCGCGCAGGAACTCGGTCACATCCTCGAGCACCAAAATACAGCCTTGGCGATCGTTGCCAAGCTCGAGCAGGGCAACAGTCGCTGTTACAGTGAGATTGCGCCGGTTTCCCGGGAGCTCAAGTTCAGCGGCCGCCACTCCCATCCGGTGCCCGCGGCGAATCAGCAGGATCAGTTCATCGGCGATCTCCTGGGGAAAAATCGACTCCAAAGCCATTCCCGAGAGATCGTCGAGATCCTGACGGCCCAATAGATGCTGGAAAGCCCGGTTGGCCTGAAGCACATGCGCTCGCGCATCCAGCGTGACGACGCCGCTGGGAATCGTTTCAAGCACGGTTTCCAACTCGTTCCGCCGCTCCTCAAGCGCCCGATTCGCGGCCGAAAGTTGAATGGTTGAGGTCTCTGCCAGAGTGCGGCTGCCTTCCAGATCGGCAGCCATGCGATTGAATGAGGAGACCAGTTCGCCCAGCTCTTCGGTTGCATCGACTTTGACTCGATGGCTGTAGCGCCCGGCCGCGACTTCATCCATGGCATCCGCCAAGGCCTCGACCGGTTTGGTGACTTGCTTGGAGAGAAAGAGCGCCATCCAACTACTGGTGAAAAAGGTCAGAGTCGTCAAAAGCACCAGGAGGAGCAGATAGGTGCTTCGTATTCGATTCCGTACACGGAAGAGGAGCCAGTAATCACGCGCACTGGAGCGGATGCGAGCGATGGTCGCGCTGAGCCCATTCGGCATGGGAAGACCCACGACAACTAGATCTCCTCCCGGCATGCTCGCCGCGCCGAGAACATACTCTTTTTTTCCCATGACGAGCATCGGTTGATCAGTGCGCTGTGCCGCGCCGAGGACAAAGCTTGTGAGGGGTTCATTACCCGGCGTGACACGCTCGTCGGAGTCGATCCAAGGAAGGAGAAATGCCTGACCCGGATCGTTTGGGAATTGGTATTTGTTGAGGGCGACCCCACCGCGGTAGATCACGACAAATCCGCCTTCGAGAGTAATGCGGTGCGTGCTTACCTCCTTGAGCACGGTACCGTCTTGCGACGCCTCCAAGGCCTGGGCCAGATTCGCGGAACTGGCAAGGGACTCGGCTTCAGTTCGGGCGTTCGCCGCGGCATATTGCGAGAGCTCCAGGGCAACCCGCGTTGAATCCTCGCGGAGCTCGGACCCAGGTTGAGTAAACCAACGCTCGATGGAGCGGTTCAGTAGAAGGAAGCTGAAAAGGAACATGAAAACGGCAGGAGCGAAGGAGACCAGCAGTGCTCCTATGAGCATCCGGCTGCGAATCTTGTATCCGAGCACGCGGCTTCGCTGTTCCGCAAGCAGCTTCACGATGTTGCGAAAGAGGAGGACCAACACTGTCAGCAGCAAAAGAAATGCTATGGCTGAAAGCGCGGTAAAAAAGAAGATCTGCCCCGTCGAATGAGGATGAAGGAAGGAGAGGTTAAAGGCATTCAACGCGACGAGCAGAAACAGCAGGAGCAACATGCCACTGCCGAGCGCCGTGACCGTCCACTTACGATGCTTTGACTCAGGCAAATCCGGCTCCTCCCAGGGAAACCCGCCAGCTTAGCGGGGACGTAGAGATTATAGGTCCCGGGGAAGGTGGAGCGTTCACCGATGAAAAGAGGCGAGGAGGCAAGATCGGAAGACCGGGACGCCTACCCTTTGCTCGGAAGCAAGCCGTCAGCAGCCGAGATCTTACTTTCACAAGGCATTCGCCGGTCGGGGTGACGTCGGGACAGCTCTCTAACTGTAGCTAGGGTCCGGGAATAGTGCCGTTGGTCTTGAACTTCGTCTTCGCCGATCAGCGCAGTAACTACCAGGTCGGGCGAGATCCAGGACGCGGAGAGGCAAAGCAGATCCTGGATCCCATGAGGCGCCGTCTGGCTCGATTTCGAAGCGCGTTGTTATTGCTTCTGCCTCTATCGCTAGAGCGAGTTCATCTTTAGCAGGAACTCTGCGTTATTGCGTGTCTTGGCGAGACGATCCACGAGAAGTTCCATAGCTTCCACCGGAGAGAGCGGGTTAAGCACTTTGCGAAGTACCCAGATGCGTTGCAAATCTTCCTTGGGAATGAGCAATTCTTCTTTCCGGGTTCCTGAACGCTGGATATCGATAGCCGGGAATACTCTTTTGTCCACCAGCTTCCGGTCGAGGATGATTTCCATATTTCCGGTGCCTTTGAACTCCTCGAAGATGACTTCATCCATGCGGGAGCCGGTATCGACGAGAGCCGTGGCGATGATAGTGAGCGACCCGCCTTCCTCGATATTGCGCGCTGCGCCGAAGAAGCGCTTCGGACGTTGGAGCGCATTCGAGTCGACACCGCCGGAGAGCACTTTGCCTGAAGGCGGCACGATGGTGTTGTAGGCTCTGGCCAAACGAGTAATCGAGTCGAGCAGGATGACGACATCCCTCTTGTGTTCGACGAGACGCTTGGCTTTTTCAATCACCATCTCAGCTACCTGGACGTGGCGGGCCGCAGGCTCGTCAAACGTAGAGCTGATCACTTCGCCTTTTACCGACCGCTGCATATCGGTGACTTCTTCCGGCCGCTCGTCGATTAATAGAACAATCAGCGCTACTTCCGGATGATTCGTAGTCACGGAGTTAGCGATCGATTGCAAGAGCATCGTCTTACCAGTGCGAGGCGGAGCCACAATAAGTCCGCGTTGGCCTTTGCCGATCGGCGTGAGCAGATCCATCACACGACCGCTGGTGTTCTCGTGGACCGTCTCCATCTTGATCCGCTCTTGCGGATACAGCGGAGTCAAATTGTCGAAGAGGATCTTGTTCCGAGTCTCCTCGGGAGATTCGAAATTAATGGCCTCAATCTTCACCAACGCGAAGTACTTTTCACCTTCATGCGGCGGGCGAACATTGCCGCTGATGGTATCGCCGGTTTTGAGGTCGAATTTGCGGATCTGCGATGGCGAAACGTAAATGTCGTCCGGACCAGGCAGGTAGTTGTAATCGGGTGAGCGCAGGAAACCGTAACCGTCAGGCAGGATCTCCAGGACACCCTCGGCGAAAATGTGACCTTCTTTTTCGCTCTGTGCTTGAAGAATTTTGAAAATGAGGTCTTGCTTGCGGAGGCCGCTAGCTCCGGGAATTTCTAAAGTACGGGCGATGCGGCTTAGCTCCGTTATGTTCTTTTCTTTTAATTCGGAGATTGTCATTGTCACCTACAGGCGAGAAGCAGTGGAGGGCTGTACCAGGAAGGAATGTTGCTTAGGTAAGAGGACTGAAGATGTCAGTGCGAGAGCCTGAGCAGGCCGCGCTTAAGCTGCGCGGCGCTGCTGAACTTGGGAAACTTGTGGCATTGAAGAGGTAGAGGCCACCGGACTTTCCTCGTGGAAACGAACAAAAACCTCGTTGGCCGTATCCTGGAGCCGGGTGTTCGGCTTGTGCAGTTTACGGGTAGCCTTCGAAGCCAGTTGACAAAGCTGGTAGCGGTTCGAAACGTGGGCAAGTGCCCCAAAAATAAGATCGGAACGCATCTAAATTCTCCTTCTTCCGTCGACCGTAGTTACGCAGGCCTAGAGAATCTGATTCTGCTCATAGGCTTTCGGTCGCAATCGTGGTGGATTATTGTTCAGTATTCTTAGACGCCCCAGTTCTCAACTTGGAACCATCTTTCTGGCGCCTCTTTCATCAGGTCCAAACCGGAGAGACTGGTCAATCTCGTCCCCATCGCGAGCAGGTTTCGCATTTTGCTTCAGTTCAGAGAGTGTCGCGGATCAAAACCCACTGCACTGATGAAGTCTGGTACTGCCGCGAAACCACACCTTCGATGTGACCTTCGAAAGCCGGTCGACCGGGTGCTGGTTTGATTTCACACGCAAGAACTCACACCTGGATTTGACAGGCATGATTGCTTTTCCAGAGCTGGGAGCCAGTCCGTTACGAGTGGTGGGTGTCGAAAAAGACCATCCGGGACAAGCCACAATTTTTCGGGCCAAGTTGAAGTTAACGCGATTGAAACCGATGGTCAACACTTTTTTTCATAGAACCTATCACCAACGGATCCTAAAAATGGAATATTGCAACGGGTCCACAAAACCGCGCAATCCGATGAATTCGATATGCTTTCGACGATTCCAAGTGCTTGCCAGGTGCGATTCGGCACCTTTGGTTGCCAGAATGGTAAACACCTGCGAGGCTTGTCGGATCTTCTTCCCCGGCGAATGGTCTGGGAGTGAATGGCCTAAATGGAAGGCACGGAATAGAAGCGGTCTGCAGCGGGGCGTTTCGTGCCCGGCTGCTCCACTTTCACTTGCCGGGGAGGCACCTTGCTCCCGCAAGCTGCGCAATCAAAATGGGCAATCTCCTCATTTAGGTTTCTCGGATGCACGGCTCTCGTTTCGTGGCAAACGCGGCATTCAAGGGTTGCGTATCGTTGGAACATGGGTCGATATTGGCAGACTGAAAACATGGCAGGAAATCCTGCAAAAGTCGTAAGGCGTGGTATCCCTATACGTCTTTTATCGTCAGCCTTGATGAATGCCGCGATGGCATACGGGTAATCATCTGAGTACGATAGTTTGTGGTCAACTCGGCAAAATCCCATGAAAACAGACAAAAAACTCCCCCAAAGCCTGGGTGCTCTCGATCTCAAAGCGGCGACCGCTGAAGGGACGCCACCGTCCTCAGCTCTCGAACCAACAGAGAAAGGCTCTTTTCGATCTATGTGGGAACTTCTCATGCAGCTGCGGGTGCTGCTGCCTTACCTTACTCGGCTTGTCCCGCTATTAGACCGGGGTTTGCTCAAGGCAGCTCCTGACCTTACTGAGGTCCGCAAGGGCATCGAAGAAGTGCACACTGGGAATCGCGACCTCGGGGTTCAGGTGCGGAATCAGGCAATCCAGCTTGAAAGACTCGAGGAACAGCTCTCTCGCATGCGCGAGGCAAATGAGCGTGTTCAAAAGGACGTGCGGGAACTCTCGGCGGAGCTGCGCTCCCTCGGAAATTGGATCAAACCGCTGACCATTGTGAGTGCGATCACTTTGGTGGCTTTGCTCGTTTTGGGGGCGTTCCTCTTGAAGACCCGGGCATGAGCAACACAGATTCCGAATTCTAGACGGCTCACAGATCTTCGTTCGTACAGTCAACAATGATGTTCGTCAAGTGAACTCAAGGCGCCCCTTCGGTAACTTTTCTCTACAACTCTTTACCTTCCTGTTGCCAGTCGTTGATGTCCGGGACTAGCATACCCGATAGTTCAGTGCAGTCTGCTCCGGCAGACGCGCCAGATGCCCCCGAGTTAGCAGCATGCTTTCACTAAATGAAAAAAAGAGACCTGACGGCGACCAGGTGTTCGCCGGCGGGTGGGGAGTGGCTCTGTATGGCGTGGTACGCGTACTGCATAAGTGAGAAGCAATCTTTCCCTGAGCTCAGCCGGCATCGAAAACCAATACCAATGGAATCGGTGCTAGGCATCTCGGGCAACCAAATCTTCCTTTATCCAGCCAGTGATTTAGCGGTTATCGTAAGTGAACACAATCCCTCTGACAATCTGGACCACAAGGCAGCCGTCGAACATGCGCGTGTGATCAGCGACTGCTTCAAACTGTCGACCGTTCTTCCCTTTCGCTTTGGCACCGTCTTTTCGGACGACGAAGCCTTGCGAAAATCAATTCGGTCCAATCAACGGCAATTTCTAGCCAACGTAGAACGCCTGCGCGGGAAAGCGGAGATGCACCTTAAGGTGGTGCTCGACGACTGCAGCCGCGAGCAGAGCAGGCCGGTCGCGATCGACACTGTCGGTAGGGAATATCTTTCCAGTCTGCGTGAAAATGCCACCCGCCAGCGCGAGCGCCAAACCAAGGCGCGTGCTGTCTCGGTGCAGATGCATCGCATGTTCAGCCCGCTCGACGAGGAGATTAGCTGCCGCAGAATGGATTCGGGCAAGATGCTGCTCGACATCGCCCATCTTATTGACAACAAGGGCATCGAACGCTATCAGAACAAGTATTCCAGCGCTACGCAGCAGTTGAAAGATTGCCAGATGCAGCTTTCTGGACCCTGGCCGCCTTATCACTTCGTGCATCGCCTGACACGGCCGGTTCACTCGACTCAGCAAAGCCACGCGGTACCCGCATAACTGCCAAATCATTTCAAAAAATCCCCAGCCGAGGCTGGGGATTTTATTTGGGCGAATCTACGTACGGTCGGATTCGGAGGGACTAGGAGAGATTGTTCGCAGCAGGCATTTCCTTCTTTCGGCGGCTCAGAACCAAGCCTGCGCGGCGATCGGCCGCCGCGTGATCGATCTTCCTCCAGAAGGCGACAAAGTAGTCGACTGCAGAGATGATGGAGACCAGGACCATGAAGTAAATCGCGGCGATGGCCGTCCATTCGACCGGCAAAATGAACCAGCCGAAGTGCCACTCAAACCAGCGGCGGTCCAGGATGACAGCCACCACCGAGACAATCTGGATGACGGTTTTAAGCTTGGCCAGATTGCTGGCCTCGATTGTGAATCCTTCGGCACTGGCGATCGAGCGCAATCCACTGACAAGGAACTCGCGGCCGATCACAAGCACTGCGATCCAGGCCTTCATGATGTGGGGATTGAACTGGACCAGGCATATAAAAGCGGCCGTGATCATCAACTTGTCCGCCAACGGATCGAGCAGCATGCCCATTGTGGTGATCTGCCCACGCTTGCGCGCCAGGTATCCATCCACGCCATCCGTGATCGAGGCCAAGATAAAGACCAGAGAAGCGGCAATCTCCTGCTCCCCGTTAGGTCCTTTGAGCGGGAAGACAGGCGAGAGCATCCAAATGAGCAATGGTACGCAGCAGATGCGGCTCAGCGTGATGGAGTTCGGCAGGTTCACGATCTATCCAGGGCACGGACCCAGGGGCATGGACAGGCGAGCTTCGGCCTTATTTCATTATGCACTAAAGCCTCCGGCTTCCAGGAGTTGCCGGTACTAAGCTGGTATCAACGCATTGCTCCCTTTACTACTCTTAACTGAAGCTTCCGCTAGTGTTAAATCAAGCTGACCACGCGGAACTTACAGCGAAAGTGCACGTAGTTGGCAGCTGGAAGCGCCAGGCTAGGCGTAGAACCCGCGCTGCTTAATGGTGAAGGCAACTCGATCGATCGCCAGCATGTATGCAGCAATGCGATTGTTCACCGCATGCGCTTCTGAATAGCGAACCACGTCATCGAAGGCTTCGGCGAGAATGCTCTCGAGTTGCTCGTTGACGATAGCTTCTTTCCAGAAATAACCCTGGCGGTCCTGCACCCACTCAAAGTAGGAGGCTGTTACCCCACCCGCATTCGCCAGAATGTCTGGAATAACGAAGATGCGCTTCTCTGCGAGGATGTCATCGGCGACCGCCGTAGTCGGTCCATTGGCTCCTTCGCAGACAACGCGCGCTTTGATGCGGTCGGCATTGCGGCTGGTGATGACGTTTTCAGTTGCTGCGGGAATCAGGACCTCGCAGTCCGTGACCAACAACTCATTTGAGTCCGCCCCTTCGGCCCCTTTGAAGCCGAGGATAGTGCCGTTGCGCTGGCGGTATTCGAGAAGCTGGTGCACGTCGATGCCGTTGGCATTGAACAGACCGCCATCGACCTCGGCAATCCCGATGATCTTGTAACCCTTCTCCATCATGAGCTTCGCGGCGTTCGAGCCAACATTCCCGAAGCCTTGGACGATCACACGAGAGCCTTCTCTGGCCATATTGAGGTAGCGCAGAGCTTCGTCGCAGACGACGCTAATGCCACGGCCTGTCGCTTCACGCCGGCCGCGTGATCCTCCAATGTTGAGGGGTTTGCCCGTCACAACACTTGTGACCGTCTGGCGCATGTGCATGGAGTAGGTGTCCATGATCCATGCCATGACTTGCTCGTTTGTATTCATGTCCGGAGCAGGGACATCCTTTTCCGGCCCAAGAAATTCAATCAGCTCCGCCGTATAGCGGCGTGTCATACGCTCGAGTTCGCCGATCGACATTTTCTTGGGATCACAGATGACGGCGCCCTTGGCTCCGCCGAAGGGAATGTTTACCACGGCGCATTTCCAGGTCATCCAACTGGCCAGAGCACGAACTTCATCGAGAGTCGCGTCGGGTGAGTATCGGATACCACCCTTTCCCGGCCCACGCGCGATGGAGTGCTGCACGCGAAAGCCGGTAAAAACTTCAATGCTGCCATCATCCATACCAACGGGAAAGTGGACGATGATTTCGCGCGATGGATAGCGCAACACCTTCCAAAGGCCCTCGTCCAAATTGAGTTTCTGCGCGGCGAAGTCGAATCGAGCAGCCTGAGCTTCCCAAGGATTAATTTCGTGCTCGAGAGATATTGACTGCGGCATTAAGAGATCTCCTCATTCGGGCAATGCCAAACAGCGCGCAGGTCACAAGCCCGACAGCGGCTGCGTGCTAGGGCCATATCACGGAACCGAGTGCATCGGGATCGGCATGTATTCATGTCCGGTAGAAGCGCTTCGTCGCCATGTTTCGGCCAGTTTCAGGCAAGTTCGCCGGAACTGGAAGGGTCCCCCCAGGTTACACGCTATTCATCGTTCTGCCGCTCGCCTGCATCCACAGAGTGATGAACTAGACACAGTCCTTCGACTGCGGCCAAACCTATCGAGTATAGGCGCCCCAATTGGACCGGGCAAGCGGACCGACAAATGCCCATACCAGGCGTGCAGGCCTCGCTTTTCAGGGTTATTCGATCTTGCGCCAGTTTGCCTGCATGCGGCTATGGCCATTTAGTATGAGCATGGATGCCAGAAACTAACGCAATTTCTCCTTCGCGCAAGGAATTTTCTCGTCTCGCGGCCACCCACAGCCTTGTTCCTGTGTATCGCACACTCACCGCCGATCTGGAGACCCCGGTGTCCGCGTTTCTGCGCCTCGCGAGCGACGAGCCTGAATGTTTCCTGCTCGAGTCCGTCGAAGGTGGGGAAAAAGTTGGCCGCTATACCTACATCGGGATCCGGCCCTTCCGCAAGATCATCGCCCGCGGGCGCACGCTCTCCATCACCGAAAAGGGCAAGCGGCGGCAGATCGAAGGCGATATTTTTGCGCTCCTAAAGAATCTCCTTGGGGGCCACAAACCCGCTCGCATATCGGGTTTACCGCCTTTTACCGCGGGCGCAGTCGGCTTCTTTTCCTATGACGTCGTCCGCCAGATCGAGCGATTGCCGGCACTCGCGAAGGATGACCTTGGCCTGCCGGATGCCTGCCTGATGTTCTTCGACGAGATCCTGGCGTTCGATCACGTGCGTAGGGAAATCCTGTTGATCGTCACCGCAGACGTTTCAGCACAAAAGCCAACAGCCGCTTACGCAGATGCGGTGAAGCGGCTGGAGCGGCTGCAAAAGCGGCTGGCCCGTCCACTTCCCAAGCCAAGCCACATCGTCCGCAAAGGCCCGCTGAGCGTCGCCAGCCGGAGCAAAAAGAAAGATTTTCTGACCGCCGTTAACAAGATCAAGGAATACATCTCGGCGGGGGACATCTTTCAAGCAGTGTTGTCGCAGCGATTTGAGGTCAAGCCGGGCGTCGATCCGTTCTCGATTTATCGTGCCCTGCGGATCGTCAATCCCTCGCCGTATCTGTATTTCCTGCGTTTTGGCCCCGAGGCTGCGGAGAAGAGCTTAAAGGGCCCGCGAGGCCGCTCAAAGAATGATGGTGCCTTGAATGACGGCGCCTGGCGTGCTCCTTTCCACCTCGTCGGTTCGTCGCCAGAAGTTCTGGTGCGTGTCGAACAGCGACAAGTGGAATACCGTCCTATCGCGGGCACGCGGCCTCGCTCATTAACCGAAGAGGAGGACCTGCGTATGGAGCAGGAGTTATTGAACGACGAAAAGGAACGGGCCGAGCATGTAATGCTCGTGGACCTCGGCCGCAACGATGTAGGACGCGTGAGCGAGTTCGGCAGTGTCCGTGTCAAGGACCTGATGTTCGTTGAGCGCTACTCGCACGTGATGCACCTGGTCAGCGCGATCGAGGGCAAATTGAAGGCCGGACTCTCGGCGGTCGACGCCTTCAGGGCATGCTTCCCCGCCGGCACTCTTAGCGGCGCCCCAAAGATCCGCGCCATGGAAATCATCGAGGAGTTGGAACCGACCAGGCGAGGCACCTACGGTGGCAGCGTTCTCTATGCGGATTTCTCCGGTAACCTGAATTCCTGCATCGCCATTCGCAGCATGCTGGTTCAAGGAGACCAGGGATACATCCAAGCCGGGGCCGGGATCGTGGCAGATTCAGTCCCAGAGAAGGAATACGAGGAATCGGTCAACAAAGCCAAAGCGGTAGTGCGCGCCATTGAACGGGCGCGGGGATGACGCGCTGTTAGTGATTCGTCCTTAGTTCTCCGATAAACCCAACACTGAGGACCGGGTGCGGGGGAATGAGAACTCGAATCGACACCGGGTTACACTGGAGTCGATGGTTTTCGTTCTAGACAACTACGACTCATTCACTTACAACTTGGTCCAGTATATGGGCGAGTTGGGCGCCGAACTCACTGTCCGCCGCAACGACGAACTGACCCTACAAGAGATCGAAGCACTCGAACCCGACCGGATCGTACTTTCGCCGGGGCCGTGCACGCCGTTTGAAGCTGGCATCAGCATTCCATTGATTCAGCACTTTGCAGGCAAGTTGCCCATTCTTGGCGTCTGTCTAGGCCATCAGGCGATAGGCGCGGCTTTCGGCGGTAAGATAGTACGTGCTCCGCGGCTGATGCACGGCAAAACAAGCGAAGTGGAGCACGACGGCCAAACCATCTTTAGCGGGATCCAAAGCCCGATGAGCTGCACTCGCTACCACTCGCTAATCGTCGCCGACGAAGGGCTTCCCGACGACCTTACCGTGACTGCACGGGTCCAAACGGATGAGGATGGAAGCGGCAAGAAAACGATCATGGGACTGCGGCATCGTCGCTTTCCGATCGAAGGCGTGCAATTCCATCCGGAGAGCGTGCTTACGGCGGACGGCAAGCGCCTGATCCAGAATTTTCTCTCCCTGTAAGGAGAGTGCAGGAAAAGTGCCTAGATCCCCTTTCCACCGACTCGCATGGTTTGCGGTATTGGCGGCTGCCGGTTTGCAATCAAACTGGGCTTCTGCCCAGCAGTCTTCAAATCCACCTGCTCAGGCCCCAAACCAGCAAAGTGAAGTTCGGCCGATCGGCCGAACTTCAGCCGCGGAAGTGCGAGTTTCAGGCGCGGTCGAGTTGAAAGACGGTGAAATGCTCTTGGACAATGGCAGCACCGTGACGGCGGCCAATCAGACCGTGAAGATTGCGCTCTCCCGAGGCGGCCAGCTACGCCTCTGTTCTACCACGAGCCTTCATCTCTCGCGGGATCGTTCCATCGACGATCCGGAGAACACCTCCTTGATGATGGCTTTGGAGCGCGGCGCTCTTGAAGCTGATTACACGGCGGGCAAATATTCTGACGTTCTGCTCACCCCCGACCTGCGGATACTTGTCTCAGGACCCGGAGAAACGGCGCTGAGCGTCCGCGTTAATAAGCAGGGCGACACCTGCGTGGACAACCACGGCGCGAACGCGCCCTATGTGACAGTGAGCAGCCAATTGGAGGGTGGCGTCTATCGAGTGATGCCGAACCAAAGGGTCACCTTTGAGCATGGCAGTCTACGAGACGTGGTCGACCACGAAACGGAGCCTTGCGGGTGTCCGGTAGCGCCTGCAGTTTCCGTTGCAAGTTCCGGCGTGTCTTCGCCCAATGCCGCAAAGCCAGGTCAACCTGTGGGCGGGCCCTCTTCGACCCCGGCAGACACAGCGTTCCCTCTGGCGGAAAGCGAGGGCTTGGTGCCACCCCCTGCTCCTGCAACGCAGCCGGTGGTGCCGGCCGGACAGGCCCACGCGGAAGTTACGGTTCCATTGACCTACAACGGAGAGCATCCGGCGGCGGTACCCACCGCAACGCTCGACCGGGCGGCTGCGACGTCTGGCGCGGCGAGCCCGGTAGGCTCCAACGGGACGGAGCCCGGACCGCCGCCCCAGACGACAAATAATGCTTTGGCGAATACTTCGGCCAAAAATGCCGGGCTACCACAGGTTTCCGCGCCGGCTACAAGCGCTTCAGCGCCAGCCGCAATGGCCGTGCCCGCGCCTGAAAAACATTCCTCAGGGAATGTTTTTCGACGCATCGGCCATTTCTTCTCGAAGATCTTCGGCGGGTAGATCCGCACAGACACCCTCGCGATTTCTCTGATCTAACCCAGCTTCGATCAGAATCACCTCACGCAGAGGAATGTCCCTGAGTTCCCGCACCTTCACACCTTGGTGCAAACGCGGGTCCCCAGGCTGAGGCATCGCGGGAGACCCGCATACGCCATCGCGGAGCCGACGAGAGCGCGGCGGCCCCACGCACCAAGAACAAAGTGCGTCACTCCGCTACAATTTGAGATTGGGACTGATCGAGGGTTTTTGGTCGGCCAAGATTTAACTGAACGAATGAAGGAGCTTTTCTCTTATGGCGATACCCGCCACACAGATGCGTCCGGGCATGATCATCAAACACAATAATGAACTTCACGCAGTTTTCAGCGTGGAGCACCGGACCCCTGGAAACTTGCGCGCGTTCATTCAAGCCAAGCTGCGCAACCTGCGCACCGGCGCTATGTTCGAGCATCGTTTTCGCTCTCCGGATCCTATTGATCGCGTCGTTGTTGATGAAATTGCTATGGACTTCCTCTACTCCGACGGGGACGACTATTACTTCATGAACACCGAGAACTACGAACAAACACACCTTAAGCGGGATACGCTCGGTGACGCGGTCGAGTACCTGATCTCGAATCTGCAGATCAAGGTTTCATTCTTCGACGGTGTCGCCGTCGGCATCGAATTGCCACAAACCGTCGAGCTCACTGTGGTGGAAACCGAGCCCGGGCTCAAATCCGCTACGGCCTCCTCCGTGACCAAGCCGGCGAAACTTGAAACGGGGTTGGTGGTTCAAGTGCCGCCCTTCATCAACGAAGGGGAGAAAATTCGCGTTGACACGGCGGAAGGCGCCTACCTCTCGCGAGCTTAGCCTGATTGCATTTCTACGCGCCGGCTGTATGCGAAACTGACTTCGTATGGTCCGCTATTACATTGTGAAAGGCCGGGTCCAAGGAGTGGGCTTCCGCTGGTTCGTCCATCGCGAAGCGGGAGCCTTAGGGCTCAAGGGCTGGGTGCGCAATACGGAAGACGGTAAGGTAGAACTCGTGGCTGCTGGAGATCCTGAGAAACTCGACGAGCTGCGGATCGCGCTGCGACGCGGATCGCGCGGTAGCCGAGTAGATGCTGTCGAGGAAACAGAAATCGAGGAGAAAGCAGCCGAAGGCCTGGAGTCGTTTCAAATCGAAGGAGCCTGGTAATTCAAGATGCCGCATCCACAGATCAACTGTGAACCTCTGAAAACTCTCATCCGCACCGTTCCCGACTTTCCCAGACCAGGCATTCTCTTCTACGACATCACAACCTTGCTCAAGGACAAGGCGGGGTTCGCGACACTGGTCGATGCTTTGGCCGCACATTACATCGAGGATGAGATCGACCTGGTCTTGGGGATCGAGGCACGCGGGTTCATCTTCGGTCCGGCCCTAGCGTATCGGCTCAATGCTGGCTTTGTGCCTGTGCGGAAGCCGAAGAAGTTGCCTGCGCCAACGGCTCGCGTAAGCTACGACCTCGAATACGGCACCGACTCGCTCGAGATTCACTTGGACGCAATCGAACCCGGACAAAGGGTCATCATTGTCGACGATTTGCTAGCGACGGGCGGGACGATGGAAGCCACAGAAAAACTGGTTCGGCAGCTCGGCGGCACCATCGTGGGCTTAGCATTCGCTATTGAATTGGATTTCCTCAAGGGCCGCGACCGCTTCAAGGAATACGACGTCTTCAGCCTACTGCACTACGATGAGTAGTCCCTGCTCCCATGGCTGGGTTCGACAACCATTGTCCTATTATCTAAGTCGATCCACATTCATCAGGAGGATTTCGCATGTCGCAAACGCTCCTGCCACTCCCCCCTTCCTCATACCCGGCCGTGAAAAGCAGATTTTCTTATCTTTCTCTTCGTTGCGCGATTCGTGTCTATTGGGCGATTTTGGGAGCGGCGGCCCTCTCGGCGTTCACCATGCCAGCCTGTCCGCAGAGTGCGGAAGGAACAGGAACCACGGTCCTTACCCATGTACGGCTGATCGACGGTACCGGCAGACCGCCGGTTGAAAACGCGATCCTGGTCATTCAAGGCAACCGTATCGCCGCGATTCATCGCAGCGCGTTCTCCCCTCCTGCAAACGCGCATGTCCTCGATTTTCACGGCGACACAGTGATTCCAGGTCTCATGAATGCCCATGGGCACCTTGCGTTGATTGAGGGTGGCCAGAACTCCCCGACCGCCTATACAGTGCCTCACGTAATCGAGGAGTTGCGTCAATACGAGAGCTATGGCGTGACTACGATGCTGTCTCTGGGGCTGAACCGGGATCTTCTCTATGGGATTCGCGAGCAGCAGCACGAAGGCAAATTGGATGGCGCGACAGTTCTAACCGCGGACCGCGGTATGGGGGTCCCTAACGCAGCACCCGGGCTGCCTGCGGCTCCTGATCAGCTCTATCGCCCCGTGTCTGCGGCGGAGGCCCGAACCGACGTCGATGCTATGGCGGCGCGACACGCCGACTTCGTGAAGTTCTGGTTGGATAGCGTCAACCGAACCAAACCGGAGATGAAGCCAGAGATCTATCAGGCAGCCATTGAGGAAGCGCACAAGAATCATCTCCGCATCGCCGCTCATATCTACTATCTCGCAGATGCCAAAGCGGCCGTCAAAGCCGGTGTGGACGTGCTCGCGCACAGCGTTCGCGACAAACCGGTCGATCCCGAGCTCATCGCTCTCATGAAGCAGCGCGGCGTCTGGTATATTCCAACGTTTACCGTCGATGAGTCGTTCTACATCTATGCCGAGCATCCGGCTTTCATGCAGGTGGATTTCTTTAAGGCTTCCATTCCACCGGGGACCTTAGCCCTGCTGACAAGCGACGCCTATATCCAAAAAGTCAAAAGCGATCCTCAGACAGCACAACACAAAGCGGATTTCCAAATGGATCAGCAGAACCTGAAGACGCTCTTCGATGCTGGAGTACACATCGGCCTGGGAACTGACTCAGGAGCATATGCGGTGCGAATTCCAGGATTCGCCGAGCACCGGGAGCTTGAGAACATGGTCGGCGCAGGGCTCACTCCGATGCAGGCAATCGTGTGCGCCACGTCCAACAACGCAAGGCTGCTCGGGATTCAGGCGACTCGCGGCACCCTGTTGCCTGGCAAGCGTGCCGATCTCATCGTGCTCGCCGCGAATCCTCTCGACGACATTACGAACACGCGGCACATCGTAGCGATCTTTCATGACGGACGTCAGGTGAAGCCACGCGTGCCCGTGGTACCGGCACAATGAAGACCCTCCGTGGAGACAAAGGCCGGCGAGACCCTCGCCGGCATCGTCATCTCGAATCTGTAAGGCTGACTCGCTCTGCGAATTAGGCGGAGCTACTGCCGGACGTACCCTGTGGGCCTGCGGCGCGAACCTGAGGAGGCGCGTCGAACTCCTGAAAGTTCGCTTTGAACTTCTGCGCCAGGAGCGCTGCTTGGGCGTCATAGGCTCTCTTGTCCTCCCAGGAGTGTCGCGGATTCAGGAGTTCAGGGGGCACATTCGGACAGCTCACCGGAATGCTCAACCCAAAGGCCGGTTCGGTAACGAACTCGACATCCGAGAGGCTGCCGTCCAGCACTGCATTCACGATGGCGCGGGTATATTTCAAACTCATGCGCTTGCCTACTCCGAAGGCACCGCCACTCCAACCGGTGTTCACGAGCCAGCACTGGGCGTTGTGCTTGCGAAGCCGTTCACCGAGCATCTTCGCGTAAACCTGGGGAGCTCGCGGAATGAAGGGCGAAGCAAAACACGTGGAGAACTCCGGAACCGGCTCGCTACCTAGGCCTGCCTCTGTTCCCGCTAACTTAGCCGTGTACCCCGAGAGGAAGTGGTACATCGCCTGGTCGGGCGACAGCTTCGCAATGGGAGGGAGCACACCGAAAGCATCCGCCGCGAGAAAAAGGACGTTCTTGGGGTGACCTCCTGTCCCGGGGATTACTGCGTCGGCAATGAACTCGACTGGATATGCAGCTCGAGTGTTCTCGGTGAAACGAATGTCGCTGTAATCGGGAATCCCGCTCTGCGGATCAATCACCACATTCTCGAGGACTGACCCAAAACGGATGGCGTTGAAAATCTGTGGCTCTTTCTCCTCGGAGAGATCGACGCATTTTGCGTAGCAGCCGCCCTCAACATTGAAGATGCCGGCCGGACCCCAGCCATGCTCATCGTCACCGATCAACCGGCGCATCGGATCGGCCGAGAGCGTCGTCTTGCCCGTGCCCGAGAGCCCAAAGAACAGGGCAGTCTCTTCATCTTGGCCCACATTCGCCGAGCAGTGCATCGGGAAGACATCCCGTTCGGGCAAAAGGAAATTCATGACGCCGAAGATTGACTTCTTCATCTCGCCGGCATATTTCGTCCCACCGATCAGGATGATCTTGCGGGTGAAGTCGGTGATGATGAAGGTGCTCGACTTTGTTCCGTCTCGTTCGGGAACTGCTTCAAACTCCGGTGCCGCAATCACGGTGAACTCCGGTTGATGCGAAAGCAACTCCTTAAACGAAGGCCGGATGAAAAGCTGCTTCACAAAGAGAGCATGCCAGGCATATTCGGCGATGATTTGGACCGGGAGCCGATAGCTTGTGTCTGCTCCGGCAAACAGATCGAGAACGTAGAGATCCCGCTCCCGCATGTGTGCAAGAACGCGGTCCAGCAGCGCCTGAAAAGTGCCGGGATCGAAGGGCTGATTCACCTTCCCCCAGTCGACGGAATCGCTAGTGACTTCATCCTTCACAATGAATTTGTCACGAGGCGAGCGGCCCGTCCTGGCTCCCGTCAGCGCGACTAGGGCGCCATTGGCGGCGAGACTGGCCTCTCCCCGAGCGATCGCCGCCTCGACCAACTGCGGTGTCGACAAATTCCTGTGGACGTGGGGACCTTCGACCAGACTTTTTGTACTCGTACCTGCTGTAGTCGCACCCATTCTGGCTGGCTCCTTTACCGAAAGTGGAGGAGAGCGTTCTATGGCCTTCGCAAAAACAGAACAAGAATAACAAAGCTAAACGGCTGGCAAACTTTGGAAACGCGCAGGCCAGCCTCCCATGGGAATCCGAAAAGCCCAATTTGGTACGGTGAGGACGTCTTTCTTTGCCCGATCACTCGTGCCCAATCTCTGCCCGCCTAGCGGGCAATCACGGGTAGCTCGGGGAGCAGAGACGAGTGGCGGGCCTCTTCCATAACCGCACCGACCTGTGCCAGGACCTCGTCAACGCTCGTCGCATACATCTCGCGCCCGTTGTCATATCCGCTGGCAATAGCTTCTCTGAGATAGCGGCCAGCTACCTGGGCGGCCAATCGATCCGTGATTACATGGCCTGTACGCTTCTTCTGCTCAACCCAGGCTTGCGCGGGCAACGCAATCCAAACCGGACGTCCATTGACCTCGAAGCGGACGTCGATGGCATCAGCGTGCCGCGTAGCAATGGCCACAATATTCGCCGTCCAGCGGCAGTGCAGGTCTTCCCCGGTCCAGGGATCCGTGATGTGAAAATCCTCATACATGCTGCTTACTATACCGTTTCCGCGGTAGAGTCCGGCTTTTCCGGGAGGGCGATTTCGGCCGACGAACCCGGCGAAACGGAAGAGGTACCGGCAGGAATACCTCGATGGCTCGATTTTTTTGAGATGTTGAAAAAAAAAGACAAATAATAGTGCCTTTGGCGCGTCAAATATGCCGGACGACGATCATTTTTAAGCTCTGCGGACGACGATCCGTTTTGACTTGATGCAGGAGAGAAAAGACTGTGCCACATAATTCCCAAACCATCCGGCGTTTTGAAGAAAGCCTTCGCCATCAACAAAAGCAACTAGAGCGGTCCATGATTTCTGCCGTGGAGCAAGGGCGTGAGGTCGCAACCGACGACACCCAAGATGTAGCCGATCAAGCGGTGCAGTCGTACCAGAAAGAGCTGCTGTTTCGCCAGGGAACCAGCGGGCATGAACAACTCACATTAGTGCGATTGGCCTTAGAGCGCTTGGAAGAGGGCACCTACGGTGACTGCCTTCATTGCGAAAAGACCATCGGGGTAAAGCGGCTTGAGGCGTTGCCCTGGACGCCTTTCTGCATCGATTGCCAGGAAAAGATCGAGAGCGGCGAAATCGAAGACCCCGTTCGCGCGGCCTAGTCTAGCATCTCCAAAGCACCCTCCCTGAATCGCCGTCCTTTGGTCTTTTTGGGAGGGACCCGTTCAGATTGGCATTCAAAAGGGCGCGGTTTCTCGCCAATGATTAGGCCGCGCCAAGTGCCTTTCTCTGCGCGGGCGGAGTCGCCTGCCGAGCTATTCATGCGATCCCGTTCTCTCGTCGCCAAAGCGCGATCGAGGGACCGTGGGGTTTTTGTGCCTCGTCGGCCGACGCCTGTCCCTTCGGTGGTTTGACCCGCGAAGTTTTACGCTGCTAGACTTCATATGGCGCGAGCAGGACTGCGTGCAGGCTCTTGAATCGCAGCTGGGCTCCTGAAGGAATGTAGTGGACACTCAGACACGTCACGCGCTTAAACAAGACAGGTTGGTCGAGACTGCGCAGGTCAGTCTTGGCTGGTTGCAGGAGCATCGCGCGGCCGCAATCAGGACGGCGATCGCCGCAGTCGTTTTGCTAGCCGCTCTCGTTGCAGGGCTTGTGGTTTATTTCCACCGCTCGTCGACTGCTGAATCCGCGTTTGGCCAGGCGATGGATACCTACAACACCCCTCTGGCGCAGCCAGGTCAACCGAAGCCCCCGGGTGAGACAACTTTCCCGACGGCAGCTCTGCGCGCCAAGGCGGCAAATCAGCAATTCGTTGAAATAGCGAACCGCTATGGCATGTTGCGAGCGGGCCGGAATGCTCGGTATTTCGCCGGGCTTACGGCCATGGATATGGGCCAGACCGGAGCCGCGGAGAGCTATTTGCAAGGCGTAGCCAATTCGCATGATCGCGAACTCGCTTCCCTGGCCAAGCTCGCCTTGGCCAGCCTGTACCGGCAAACGAACCGGAACGATTTAGCGGTTTCGCTTTACAAGCAGCTCATCGCCAAGCCAACCACTACGGTTCCGGCGAACTCAGCTCAGCTCCAGTTGGCAGCGCTTTACGAGATCACAAACCCCGCAGAGGCGAAGCGCATTTACGCACAATTGAAGAACGATAAGAGCGCCGCCGGTCAGATCGCTGCGCAAAAGCTAGGACAGCCCTAACCCCGCGTCTTGAACCGATGTAGATGCAGATGAGAAAGTAGGAACGCTCCGGGAGGTGCCGGGGCGTTTTGGCTATTTGGGAGTGACAGTGGCGCCCGGTTGTTGCTCGGCGTCTGTCTGGAATTTCTTATACTGGTCGAACCTGACCTGTACCTCCGCGCGGAATCCGATCACCAGCAGCGCCTTCGCCTGTAGGTGCAACTCAATGGCAGTCGGCAGCCACACTTCATTGCGGATCAGCGCCTGATCGAAGACGAGATTGCTTCCCTTCGCAACCGAGGCGAGCAGACCAAAGCCCACATGGTAGTTGTCCTCGAGCGTTGCACTCATGCGAGAGACCTCGCGGTCCGCTTCATCGATCCAAACCGTTCCTGAGATTTTCTTCAGCGCCTCTTCGTCGCGGCCATGAGTTTTGGCGTGCGGGTCACCAACGAAATCGAAGACAACTGTATTACGTCCGTTCAGGCTAACCCGCCGGGGATTTGAAAAAGAGACGATTTCGAGCAGGCGGCTCACGGTGATTTCATCGCGGTCTTTATCCTCCTGGCCGGGTTGCGAGTATTTCTGTACCTCTTTTTCTACTCTCTCCTGTTCCTTCTTCGCCTCATCCGGTGTGAGGTCCTTCCCATTTTTTCGTACGAGCCGTTGTATTCGATGGCGATTAACGAAGAAGACCTCGCGCTCTTCGGTTTCAATCTTCTTCACGCCGCCCCGTTTGTCCAACTGCCGCACCGTCTGAATGGAGCGGAAGGTGTAATTCTCTCGGGTCTTATCCAATTGCTTTTGGTGCTTTTCGACCTCTCGGAGCAGAGTCGGTGCGTCAGGCAGCGGCGCCGAAGGCCCTTGGGTCGATAGGAGAGCCTGAGAAAACCCGGTCCCAATCGTGAGCAGAACCAGAAGATTCAGAACGACGGGATTTCTGCCAGCCCGGAGACGCATCGCTCTATTGTCCCACTTCATCCACTATTGTCCGGGGGTGCGCCGAGCTAGCATATCCCCTTCGCGTTCTATCTTGTTCCCATATGTACCCACAGTTGATTTAGCGTAGGCTGAGGAAGTATTTCGCCCCGGGGCCCTAGAATTCGGCCCGGCGAGAGCAGTTGATCAAGAAAGGAAGCGCGGTGATGATGGGTCTGATCATCAAGTGGATTGTGAGTGCATTGGCATTGCTGGCCGTCACATATATTGTCCCCGGGTTTCGCGTCGTAAGTCTACCTTCCGCGCTGGTTGCAGTCTTGGTGATCGGCTTTCTCAACATGACATTAGGCATGCTTTTGAAACTGATCACTTTTCCCTTCGCCATCCTGACGTTTGGGCTCTTTTTCCTGGTGATCAATGCCATCATGCTTCTGATAGCGAGCAAGATAACGCCCGGGCTGCAGATTGCAAGCTTTGGAGCTGCATTCATTGGGGCTGCTGTGCTGGCTGTCGTTCACATGGTTGTCGACTCGCTCCTATAACCGGAGAGCCGCACCCGGATCACTGTTGCGGAGCAGGCGGGGTGGAGGGCGGGATGTGAGCCCGAGCAGGAACCGCAACGCCGTGAGGCAAAGGAGCCCGCGTGCCATTAGGAAGAAGAACGCGTCCTGATCTGCTGTGTCCCCTACCTTGGGTGACCGGAGTCGGCTCGACAGGCACGGCCGTCACCGGAACGTGAACTGCAGAAGCAGCCCCAAACCCGCCCGCCGGACGAGCTAAGGCGGGCAGCGCAGGAGTCACCGCGCGCCGATGCAAGTGAAGGTCCTGCAACGCCAGCTCACGAAGACCGGGAGTCAGGGCGATTGTGGCGCCTGCGATGCTGGCCGCGACCGCGGCAACAATCGAGATCGAGCGGATAGCTCTGAAACTGGGGCGGCGAGCTGCCCGTAGTCGAGCGTCGACACGCTTATCCAGGCCCGAGGGCGGCGGAGCATTGCCTACGAGGTGTAGCGTCTTGTCAATTTGCGATTCCGATTTCATCGCGCACCTTTCTCCTGCTCGAGCATAGCTGCGAGAGCGCGGCGGGCACGGAATATCCGCGAGCGGATCGTGGACTCCGTGGTTTTGAGAACCGACGCAATTTGCGCCGTAGGGAGCTCCTCTACTGCGGAGAGTAAAAGAACTTCCCGCTCTTTGGCCGGCAGCTTGTCGATCAGGCTAAGGATTCGGGCGTGCTTCTGCGCCTCGATGAGTGCGTTGTCGGCACTCATTTCGCCGGCCGGCAAAATCCGAACCAGCTCTTCGATGTCCTGCGTTTCCGGTCTCGTCTTACTCCGTCGCTTGCGGTCAAGGACCAGATTCCAAGCGATGCGGACCAGCCAAACTCGTGGCTCTCTGAGCTCAGCCAACCGATGCTGGTGTTTTAGCACCCGGAGGAAGGTTTCCTGCACCACATCTTCAGCTTCGCCTGCATTGCGCGTTACGGAGTAAGCCACGCGGTAAAGCGTGGTCGAGTACTCCCGGACGAGTGCCGTGATTGCCTCGTGGGCATCCGTCTCTATGGGAGCGACCGTATCCGTGTCCAGCCAACCCACCAGTTGTCCTTCGAATGTGCCCATGTGTCTGGCCGGCCAGATGCGCGGCCGTTACCTTCTAAGACGCATCGCGGGCAGCTTGCGCTCGCGCAACACGGCAAATGTACACCAGTTCGATCTTTCCGCGCTGGTCCATTACGTCTATCATCGTTTAGCGAATCGCCGGTTATCCATTCCCGGTTGGTCTGCTGCGGAAGTTCCCCAGTGGATGAACGCCAACATTTCGGGAACGAACCTCTCCTGACGGCAAAGTGGGTTGATCCAGGGTGCTCCGGTAGGGGCATGGGAAATCCGCTCGAATGGGAGGGCTGGAGTGAGAACGCGTTGCCTGGACGGCTCCATTCGAATTGCTACGCCTGAGCTACTGTTCCGTCTCCTCCTGCTCCCCGGACTTTGCTGTGGCACGTTGAGCCTTGCCGGACCGGCATTTGGATTGACGGTGCGGTTGGTGCGGATTGCAGCCCTTGATGCGTCCGAGCAGAACAATGCCGCCGGAACGTATCACGGCCAGGCACCGGCAGCGGATGCAGCCAAAAGGGTTTTCACCCTGAACCTCGATCCAGACGGTTCGGCGACCCTAACGACTGTCTATGTCGCAAAAGGCCGTGCCACAGAGCACGGCCATTGGAAACAGAACGGAGAAGAGGTTGTATTCACTTTCGACCCAATCGGCTCCAACCCGCCGCAGGGCCCCATCACATTTCGGTATCACCATCGCGCGCTGCGGCCCACCCAGTGGGACCGCAGTGAGTGGGGACAGAGGGGGCCACCCGTTCTCACCCGATCCCGGGCTCCGGATGGTCCGGCCGATGATAGCCGGGGCACCGAGAAATTACCCTGACGCGAGGGGCTTACGTTAAAAAGATGAATCTGTTTTACAGCATCATGTACGGCTATTTCTTCGGCTTCGCCCTGGGTGTGGGCTGTGCGCTGGCCGTCATGTACACCATCTACTCAAACGGGTATCGGAAGGGCGTTGAGCATTCGCTGCTCGAGGAAAAGCCGAAACGCTATCAGGAGGCGCTCGCCTCAATTCAACGTCGCGGCAGAAATAGAACCTGAATGGCACATGAAACGCCGATCGGGTAGCAAGCCTGGCTTGCGTGAGTTCGATGAAGATCGCGTGCGGAGTAGGACGAAGAAGAATGCGGGCACGATCTTTCTTTAGCTTTAGTAGCTCACTTTGAGCCCCTTGAGCGAAGGCAGAAACGCTGGATACACTTCGACGTTCAAGCGGCCGCACTCCACTCCAGGGTCGGCTGCGGCAATGCCACGCGCCTCGTCTGCGCTTTTAGCGGCGATAATCAACA
>DASYBJ010000248.1:0-14442 GCA_036500845.1 Acidobacteriaceae bacterium | reverse complement strand
ATACCAATCAACGAACTCGTCGATCGCGTGACGATAGCCCCTCTTTGCGTCTATGGAGTTGTGCTCACTCATCTGTGAATTCAGGTTAGAGCGCACACAGAGCTAGGAAATAAAGTGATATCTGACGCAGAGTCACGCGTCAGATATGGGCACCCTTGAGCTGCTGCCGGGACACGGTGAAAAGCGGAAACAGAAAAGGGGAACGTTTGTGGTTTCCCAAAAGCAGATCCCTCGACTACGCTCGGAGCGTGTAACTTTTTTGATTTAGCACAAAAACAGATACTGAAAATAAAGAGCTTAGACGCCCAAAAAGGCGCAAAAATCGAATAAAGTCACATCCTCTCGGGATGACGGCTACTTTTTCTGAGGATTGAGGACTGCTTTTTCGACCCATAAACCTGACCCCGTCTTTATCCAGCTTCGAGCGGTGCAGTTGGGACGGGGCCGTTGGAGCCACCGGGGAGTTGCGACGCCGGCCAAAGAAGAGAACTAAGCAGCACCGCGAGGGCTTGGCGGATGTCCTCCTCAGTGATGGACCGCTTCACTTTTGCGGCCTCTTTTGCGACTTGACAGACATAAGAATCACAAAAGACCAATGACCACCCTGCTGGTATCAAGGCAGCTTGCTCGTGACCGTCGAGGTGCACGCCGGAAGGCGTAGGAAGGTTGTCCGCGAAACGGATCCGTCCGATGTTCGGGGTACACTTCAACCGATCGGGCAAAGAGGACTCAATCTGCTCGAGAACTCTTCGGGCCGTCACTGCAAAATTCTCGGGAACCGTTTCCAAGAGTATGATATCGGCACCTTCAACGCTGATACGTTGCCCGACCAAGGGGTCCTGGGAGTTTCTCGCCCGCGCGTAAGCGATGCTTGCGGCGCGAGCCAGGTCACGTTCAACGTCATCCAGGCGTGACTGGCTGGGAGCCATGCGAGCGTAGTATCGATATCTCGCCAAATAAGAAAGCTCCGCCTCTGATCCTCGAAAATGTTCATATTGATAGAGAAGATCCTCCTCAAGCGCCGAGAGGCCTCGCGCCCGTGCGAGTGTGGCATACCACTTGAAAGCCTTGTGCAGGTACCAGCCGCGTGTCTTATACAGGCGGTCTTTGCCAGTATTTTCACCAAAGATATTGAAACTCAATTGGTCGAACATGTCGACGTAGTCTTGTCGCTGCTGTGCGATCGAATCAGACCACAGCAGTTTGGCCGATTCCAAGTGTTCATCCAGGGAACTCTCAGGAAAATAGGCGAAGTGGGGCGAGTAGCCGCCATCACGATGCAGATTTCCCCGGACAAACCCGGGCTTCATAGCTATCAGAAACAAGTGAAATCCGTGGACGGCTGCAGTCCGGTTGTCGCGTAGTTGTACCTGAGCGTGTCCATGCTCATCCTTCCCAAACAAAACCGCATAGAGTCCGTATTTGTGAAGCTCTTGCGTCAGGGAACGCTCTAGGTATGACTTGAAGCCAGAAAGATGGCCGATCTCAGAAGGCAAGAAGATTCGCCAATCCAGATCGCGTATGTAATCCCAGTCCACGTGCCCCCAGCGGCTGACGCTCAAGGCCATGCTTCCGTACGGGGAAATTGGCGTTTTCCCCACATATTCCAAAAGATATGGGCTCGAAGAAGCGTAGGCACGAAGAGTCTTGTCTACAACGTTGCGGACCAAAGGAACCATCGCAAGGTCTTGGGAACCCCCGAATCGTTCCCTAGGCAACAGAAAAGGTTCCGCGCTGATAAGGTTGCGATGTGTCGCAACGAGAGGTTGAACCCGCAACTCCTGAAACGACAAGTTTTCTGCTGCGTTTGGGCAAAGGAATTCTAGTGCTCCGAGAAGAATCGGATTTCGGGAGAGAAAAGCGCGCAGAGTCTCCTGCACGATCGATCCGTTGCTTTTCGCGGAAGCATGGCGCACAACCATAGCTTTCTTCGAGCGGCGAATCAATTGTAGCCTTCTGAGCCGTCCTTGTTCTGCCCGGCTTACGCCCTCTTTGTACTGGGCCGGCATCGAACCAGGTAAGAGAGAGCCGGAGAAGCGGAATCGTAGCACCTGCGGATTTTCACAGTGCCCTTTCCTCGAGGATGAAATCGCGTCTACGCGACGATCAAATCTTTGTTGATCTCCACGCCCAAACCCGGACCTTGCGGCAAGTTAAGATAGCCTTCCTTGTCCACCAGTGGGGGGTTCTCCATAACAGCGAACCCATTGGTATACGCGGCGACGGGCGGGTCGTGGAGGATCTCAATCCACGGCGAGTTCGGCCAGGAGGCGATGGCGTGGAGCTGGGCGATGGTGCCGAGATTGCCTCCGCCGTGATGGGGAATCAATCTCTTGTGGTGTGCCTGGGTAAGAGCCGCGATCTCACGAAAGCCCGTGACGCCGTCGGCCACCATAATATCGGGTTGCACGATGCTATAGACATTCTGTTCGAGTATCCACCGGTATTCGTGTACGCCGCGATTGTTCTCTCCCCCGGCGATAGGAATGCCCACCAGGCGGGTCAACCTGGCCAGTTCATCGAAAGAGTAGCGCAGCCGCGGTTCTTCCAGCCACAGGCAGTTCAAACGCTCGAGTTCCCGCGCGGTCTCCAGCGCGCGGAGAAAATCCCACATTACACCCGGCTGCCACGTGCCAAAGGACTGGGCTTGGTTGGCGTCCACCATGATCTCCATGTCGTCGCCCACCGCTTTGCGCACCGCTTCGACCAGTTGCACGTCTTCCTTCAAGGTCGGGTAATGCGCCCGAAGCTTGATCGCCTTCCAACCTTGCGATTTGAGCTGGACCGCCATGCGGACCCTTTCCTCCGGAGTGGAAAGCTGGACCATGCTGGCATAGGCCGGTACCCGATCCTTGGCCGCGCCCCAGATTTTGTAGAGAGGTTGGCCGGTGGCTTTGCCGATAAGGTCCCACAGCGCAATCTCCAGAGCCGAAACTGTGCGCGGGCTTCCACCCACGTAATAGCGTAGCGGACCGGCCAGCTGCTCGACGCTGAACGGGTCCTTACCGATGAGCTGGGACTTGCCCGCCTCCAACCACCCGGGGTCCATCCCCGGCCCGATACCCGAAAGTCCCTGATCGGTTCGAATCTCGATGACCGAACCGCCGCCGATCCGCTGTGTGGTCACTGTTCCTGGATTCCACGCCGCTTCTATCTTGCCGGTTTCGCGAACGACCTTCAGGTTCACGATCCGGATGTCGGTGATTTTGAACCGGACCGGAGAGCGCAACTGCGGCATCAGCGAGGGTAACTGCGGCATCAGAATGGCAAGCGGTGCGGACTTCAGAAAATCTCTTCGCTGCATAGGCGACCCACCAGAGAGAGTACCAGCCCTACATTAGGCAATAATCTAGCGACGTTTGCTCTTCGCCATCGGAATTGGTTTCCACTGCCGCCGTCGAAAAGCATGACCCTGTCCTGATCTTCTGATCAGCTGTGCGTTTCTCGTTCCTATACACACCGGAATCACGTTCCCGTAGCCGGCACGTTTATTTCCTCAGCTGCGGCCGGTAAAGTGAAATAGAAGGTCGTGCCACGTCCGTCGTTTGCCGTGGCCCACAGGCGGCCACCATGCGATTCCAGAATGGAACGGCTGATTGACAAACCCATGCCGGTGCCTTGCGGCTTGGTGGTAAAGAATGCATTGAAGATCTGGTCCGCGTTCTCCATGGGCAGTCCCACGCCAGTGTCACTGACCGAGATCAGTGGTTGACCTTCTTGGTCGCACTGCGACCTGATGATGAGTTCCCCTCTGGCGCTGTTCATCGCCTCCAGACCATTGAGCATCAGATTCAACAGAACCTGCTGCAACTGCACGCGATCCGCCGAAACCCTGGGAAGCTCAACATCGAGCTCCGTTCGCACCGAGATCGAGCGTCGATTGGCCTCATCGCGTGTCAGAAACACAGTGTCTGTGATCAGTTCGTTGAGGTCCAAGACCTCGCGTTGAATCTCCTGTTTCTTGAATAGTGAGCGGACGCGATTTATGATTTCCGCTGAACGCCTGGCTTCCTTGACCATTTCGGTGGCGGCTTCGCACACTTCCCCCAGATCGGGCGGCTCGCGAGCCAGCCACTGCAAGCAGGCTTCTGCGTTGCTTACAGCAGCAGCAATCGGCTGCTTTATCTCGTGAGCCAACGAGGCGGTCAGCTCACCCATCGTAGTAAGACGGCTTATGTACGCAAGGTCTGCCCGTAGCCTCTCGCGCTCTAGTTCGGCGAGCTTGCGATCTTCGATGTCGGTCGAGACCCCGTACCACTTGAGGATTTTGCCTTGTTCATCCCGCAGCGGCACGGCGCGAGTCAAAAACCAACGATATTGCCCATCCGCTGCCCGCCGATAGCGAACTTCAATCTCGAAAGGCTGGCCGGTCGCCAGCGATGCGCGCCAATTCTCCGCATGCCGCTTGAGGTCTGAGGGATGAATCACGGCCTCCCACCCTGCGTCGGCTGTCTTCTCGGTGGACAAACCCGTAAATTCCTGCCAGTGCCGATTGACGAAGTCCACGGAGCCATCGGGCAGAGCGGTCCAGGCAAATGTCGGCATAGTCTCGATCACATCCCGAAGCTTGCTTTCCTGGCGCCGCAGTTGCCGAACACGGATTCGGTAAGCTGCGCCGAGCAATGCGAGGAAAGTGGCCACGCACAGCGCAAGGAACCAATTCGTTTGGTAGTACGCCGGCGCAATCGCGAAATCCAGAGCCGCGCCTTGTTCGTTCCACACGCCGCTGTTGTTGCTGGCCATTACGCGGAACCGGTAATTGCCGGGCGGGAGGTTTGAGTACTCTACGTGGCGCTGGTTGACGACCTGCCTCCAGTCACGGTCTTGACCTTCCAATTTGTAACGGAAACTGACCTTTTCCGGAGCCACAAGACTCAGCGCTGTGTAGTCGATCCCTAGATCGCGAACATGCGCAGGCAAATGCAAGCCGCTCGACGCCTCATAACTTTTGCCGTCGCCGGTGATTTGCTCAATGTACACGGGTGGCGGAATTTTGTTGAAGGGAATGTGATGCGGATCGATAACGCTGACGTCGTTAAAAGGTAGGAACCACAGTTTTCCATCCGGGGTTTTGGCAACCTGTGGGTTGTAATGCCCGGGCTCGGAAAGACTCCTTACTCCATCGGAGCTGTCGAAAACTGTAACTTTGATTGGGAGGCTCGCACCTTGTGCCTTGTCGACGGCGGCAACCCAGGCGTCCAGTTCGGACCGGGCGATTCGTACCAATCCGCAGGTCATGTACAGCCACAAAGAGCGATCGTCATCTTCGATCACCCAGTTAATCGCATCGCAAGGCAATCCATTCCTGCTGGTCAGCGTGACGATACGATTGTTCTTCAACCGGCTGAGCCCGCCTTCGGTGGAGACCCAGACCGTCCCGTCATGATCGAATTCAAAGCCGCTGACACGGTCTTCGCCAAGCCCATCAGCGGGCGTGTAGGATGCGCGAACCGCACCTTCAGCGAAATAAACGATGCCGCCGCGCAAAAATCCAATCCACAACCCGCCCTGCTTAGGATCAGCAGCCAGAAAGCTGGCATGGTCCTCATGCCCGAGCCGTGCCCATGGAATCTGTTGGACCGCATTTTGCCGCGAAATACGAATGAGACCGAAATCTTCGTTCACCACCCACATATTCCCGGCAGTGTCCTGGTCAAACGAAAGCACCTTGCCACTGATGTGGATGCCGCTAATGGAAGTGAACCGGCCGTTTTCGAGATAACCTACCTCGCGAGGTGTGGAGACCCAAATCCGCCCACGATCGTCCCGGAAAAGAGGGTTCGAGGCAAATCCCTTGATCTTTCCGTCTCGTTTGCCGCTGCCGATTTGAGGAATTGTGATTTGTCCGTGCTGCCATCGGTTCAGTCCACCGTAAGTGGCGAGCCAAACGCTTCCGTCCTTATCCGCTACAAGGGACCCCACGTGGGCGTTCGACAAGCCCTGGTTCGCAGTAAGTGTGGCGACAGCAGCGTCGCGAAAGCGATCGAAGCCGCTTCTCGTGCCTACCCAGATATCGCCTTCACGATCTTCAAAGAGAGCGTTAACGTCTTCACCTGACATGTCCTCAGTCGGCAAAGCCGCATCCGCCCTTCCTTGATGCACATGCACAAGACCATACTCTTGGCTTCCGATCCACAAACCACCATTGCGATCCCGGAGTATCCTCATCGCCCGGAACTTACGCGAAGCACCCCGCAATGGATACGCCTCAGTCCTTCCCTCCACGACTCGGTAGATTCCGCCGTTCCATCCAACTAAGAGTGCGCCGTCAGCGTCTTCAGCGAGCGCCTGGATGCCGTCCGGCTCAGCGGCCAGCGAATAGAATTGCGGAGGCCCAGGTTTCCATCTCCACAGCCCATCTTTTACTCCCGCCCAGAGACTTCCGTTCTTGTCCTCATACAACGCAAGCACTCCAGGGCCGAGACCACCATCATCTCCGTAGCAATGGGCGTTGACACCCCGAATCGCGCAGAGCCTTCCTGAAGAAGGGCCGCCGATGGTACCGGCCCATACTGTGCCCTCCCGGTCCTCCAGTAGCGTGGAAATAACCCGGCCCGCAAGGTTTGGGTACTGAGTAAGCCTGCCATCCTTCCAGCTTGCAAGGCCGTCGGCGCCAATCCACAGCGTCCCATCGCGTGAACCCAGGAGGCATCTGATCGTCCCCGCTGGTAGACGCTGGTCTTGTGGTGGCTGCCAGGGAAGGTTCCTGACGCCGTCGAAGCGAAGCAGACCGAACCGGGTGCCCATCCAGAGGTAGCCGTCAGGCGTCTGGGCAATTGAGTAAATGCCACCTTTGCTAAAGCCCTCGCTAATTTTCCACGATCTGTGCGCGTACTGCCTGATATCGAGGGCCGGATCCAAAGCGAAAGCGCAGGAGCAACACGCCAGCAGGACACCCAGCCAGACGACCGCTCTCGCGTGCACTTTTGGCATAACAGGCACTATCCTATTCTCGTCTGCAATTCGTATTCCGCTTTAGTGCCTGTCCGCGAAAAAAGCAGGGACATCCCCGCGATGCCCGCCGAATGATGGGCACGGTTCTACTGATTAGGCGCTCGGCGGCGGCTGTGATCGCCCGATCCAGGGCGACCGGGCGTATGGGCTGGTACTGTCCCAATTTCGCATCAGCGAATTCTCAAGGCACTGGCTCACGGTGTGGACCCGCTCTTCACCATATTAACTTTAGACCGAATTGAATCTGTCTCGAGGTCGTGACTGTCGAAGTGATGAGACCGGCGGTGGGAATGCCGAAGCCACTCGCGGTGAAGAGAGTTCGGTTGCTTAAAGGCGGAGCAAAGTTAGCGTGATTAAAAGTGTTAAAGAATTCCGCCCGGAATTGGACATGGAAGGTTTCCGATATTTTCGGAATGGGGTTGTTCTTGAACAGAGACATATCGAAGTTTGATAGGCCAGGGCCGGTCAGTGAATTACGTCTAAGGTTACCGAGACGAGTGCTCGGATTCGGGAAGGCAAAGCATTGCGCTTTAATATAGTGAGTTGGGTTGCCTGGATTCACCAGCGACGCACAACTGGCACCCCCCAGCCTATCGGCATAATCAAAAGTTGTGGTGCTGTTCATGCCCAGGGGGTCTCCTCCAATGATGGGCGTAAAGGGTAACCCCGACTTGAGCTGGTAGATACCTCCCAACTGCCATCCATTCGTTACCCAATGAAAGACACTTGATGAGCCATCTTGACTTGGAATCTGCCAGACGTAATTCATTGTAAGGTTATGGCGAGTATCGAAGTCCGAAGGGCCACGGCCGCTCCTGGGGTCAAAAAACAATCGCCTTGTAACGTTAGGGAAGTTATCCGCTATGAGCGAAGAGGAACCGGTATCAATCGTCTTCGCAAAGGTATACGATCCTCCGAACTGTAAGCTGCGGTGCCACCTTCTGGTAACCTGCGCCTGCAAAGCGTGGTAGATGGAATCGCTGTTCCAAATCAAGCCGTCGATTTGACCGAGTGCTGGATTGATCTTTGCCCCACTCCCGCGCGGTGAGGGCCAAACATATCCCTGCGCGGTGAGAGTTGGCAAAACAAAATTGAAGTCTTCAAGGTGATAGGGCAGGTGAACGCCGCGCGACCCTACGTAACCCAAAAACACGGTAAGGTCTGGAAACACCTCACGTTGAATGGTGGCATTCCATTGCATCACATAGTTTCGCTTTGGATTCGAGTCAATGTAGGCGTTGCGCAAGATAGGCGACTTGAGTAGCCCGAAAGCCATTTTGGGAAAACTCCCCATCGGCGGATTGGTGAGAGTGCCTAAGCGGAAGTAAGGCGCTGACAGAATAGTCTGTAGCTCAAACTCGTACGGGAGTGGAAGCACATCATACATACCGAAGCCGGCACGGACCGAGGTTCTGCCATTGTGGAAGGGATCCCAGGAGAAGCCAACCCGCGGTTCAAGGTTGCGGTACGTCGGATTCGCAAAATACGGCGAACCCAGCCTCGGTTGTGTACTCATCAGAGTGGCCAGATTTGAAAGCTTTCCGCTACTTTCGGTGGGCACGGACGCCATCTCATAGCGCAACCCGAGATTCACGGTAAAAGTAGGGCGAACACGCACGTTGTCCAGACCGTAAACTCCGAAAATGGTCTGCCGCATATCGCGAGGTGTCAGGGTTCCGCTTAACGCCGACATGAACAAGATGGGGCTGTTGGTCAGAAAACCAGCGAGCGAAGCGAAATTGTACTGTCCGCTGGGACTTGACAGGCCTAGCTGATTGTCCTGGATGCGCTCGACCGCGAGTCCGAATTTGAAAGAATGAGGGCCCCTGGTCAGAAAAGCGTCGTCATATGCTTGAAACGAGTTGAAGTGGAAGTTGTACTCACCCACTGAGTCAAAGCCCCCAGGGAAAGGGCTCAAGCCGCTGATGGAAATGAGGCCAACAGCCCGCCCAGGAACAAAACCCAGGGCAGTATCTGCTGCGGCTGGATTGATTGTGCTTACAGTTTTAGGGTTTTCCGAGATCACACGGCTAAATCCAAATCGGGCGGTATTCAGTAGCGCTGGGGTGAAGACATGCGTTGCCTCAAGCACCACGGCTTGCCGCCTGGTGAGGCCAGCCGTGAGGTCAAGGTTAAACGCATCCGGCGCCACGGTCTTGCCATCATCGAACATGTAGGTGCCGAACAAGTTGTCCGCTGGGGAAAGTGCGTGATCGACACGCACGGTGAAGAAATCCTCGCGCGTAACTTGCTGGAGTGGCAGGTTGAATATCCCCGTATCGCCGAAAACCGTTCCGTTGGGTAAGGGAAATAGGGCAAGATATGGCTCTACCAGTGGGTCCACTTTGACGTTTCCAGCAGCGAGCTGGCCGTTGCGTGCAGCCTGCGAAGGAACCACGCTTAATTGGGTAACACTTAATGCCTGGCGCAACCCCTCATAATTTCCGAAGAAGAACGTGTGATCCCGCCAAATAGGACCCCCGGCGGCGGCTCCGAATTGGTTCCTCTTGAAAGGCGGGACCTTGGCCTTGTCGAAGTAGTTTCGGGCATCAAGTGCGCTATTGCGAATAAATTCATAGGCCGAGCCATGAATATCGTTTGTCCCAGAGCGAGTAATCGCATTGATTATTCCGCCGGAGCTGCGCCCGTAACTGGCATCCGCATTGTTGGTGATAACTGAGAATTCCTGGATGGCATCAACTCCAAGGTTGATACCGAGCACGCTGCCGGGAGCGCCATTGGAGTAGTCGTTGATGCTGATCCCGTCCAGGCGGTAGTTGTTTTGCTGCGGGCGGTTCCCGCCTATAGTCATCTGCGTGCCTAAACCTCGGTTCGCTCGGTCATTGCTGATCCCGAGATTATTTTGCAGAACCGTATCAACCCCCGGCTGAAGGGTCGCTAGCTGAGTCCAATCGCGTCCATTCAGTGACAACTCGCGAACCGTGGTGGCATTCACGACATCAGTCAGGCTGGCGCTGCTGAGATTCACCGCGAAGACGTCGCCGACGACATTCACCGTCTGGTCGACTTTCCCGGGCGGCAGTTGCAGGTCGACGACAAGTTCGCCCCCAACCGTAAGCGTGACGCCGGAGCGCACCACTGTCTGGAATCCTGCCGCTACTGCCGAAACCTCGTAAGTTCCGGGGCGCAGATTTGGTGCGCTATAAAGGCCCTCCCTATTGACGGCTATCCTGCGGCTCACCTGGGTATCCGACTCAGTAACGGTTACCTGGGCTTCGCTGATCACAGCGCCGGAAGCGTCGGTGATCACGCCGTTGATGGTCCCTCCCGTGACCTGCGCGTTCGCCGAAGCCATGAGCAGGAAACTCACAAACAGCAACGGTGGCAGAGCGCAGCAAAATCTATTGACAACGTGCGCTATTGCACGAGCCGCAAAACGAAGTCTCTCTGCTTGGGCATCTATTCCGCTACTGGAGGTTGATGGTTCCATGTTGGAGATGGTCTGATTATGCTGATCCTTTGCCCTGTTTGGTACTGCGGCACGACGAATTCACCCAACTTTGCTGCTTTACGACCGAAAAGCGGTGTGTCGCGGGAGTGCCGTACGCTTCGAGCCGATGTGCGTTAGGGCGCGCCTTTTCAATGGCTACTCAAACGTACTTCCGTGCCGGGCGTTTTTTGCGTAAGTCGCTGAAAAAGTTGGCGAGCGCGGAAGGAATCGAACCTCACCCAACGGATTTGCGCGGGATTGCGGAAAGAGCGACTCCGTTCGTGAAAACTCTGGTCAGCCGGATATCGTAAAGTCTCCGCATATTCGAAGCGAATGTGGACTTTTCGCAGAAGGATTTTCATCCCCCCGGCTGCAGTGGTACGCCCCTGCTTGCAACCTTATCTTTATCTGCCGGGTACCCGAACTCGAAAGCCTGCACGGCGATCCTCGGATTTGAGGAACTGCTTCCCGTAATCTGAAACAGCGGCATTTACGCGATCGCCAGGTTCCTGATGATCACGGATTCTCCGGGTTTCCTTCATGATTCTCGGGGACAGCGTTCGCAGCTGTGTGAACCGTCAAGCGAGTCACTCGCGTAACAGTTCTATGTCAGCCTTTCGACGTTCGGCACAATCGACATCTTGAGATCATGGCTCAATCAATATATTGGTATCGTGAAGAGTTCGCAGCCAGCATTGGGGCAATTGGTTTTCGAGGCTGTGGGAGAATGGGTGAAGAGCATCATTTTTGGTGTGCGTGGGAAACACGCGGAAGTGCGCGCTCCGGACGGCCGTCGGGACCTAGAGCAACCATCTCTCCGTCGAAATCTTCATGCAACAAAATGCTTCCCCCTCACGTCCATGTGAAACGTACGTCTTGCAGCAAGATATACTTCCGCGGTGGATAGCCAAAATGATCGCGCAGATTACGCCGCGTCTGCGATACGCCACAACTGAATGACTCGCAATCCATTCCTGCCGGAGGTACAAGCAGCGGCATGTCTCTGAACACCGATCAACTTCTTCGCTCTCTTATCTGTGTTCCTCTGGCTTCTGCGGCCGTATGCAACGGAGCGATGGCGCAACCCACGTCGGTGTGGGAGCGACAAGGTGTCGCATGGGCTTTTCACTACGAAAATGTTCTCGGGACATCCATGGCCGTAACTCTTCGCGCTCCCAATCGCGGCGAGGCAGCGCGCGCTGAGGCTGCGCTGTTGGCTTCGATCGACCGTGAAGATCTAATCCTCAGTTCATGGAACCACGATAGCGAAGTGAGCCGATGGCTCGCGACACGCGGGAATGCGGCCAGATTATCGCCCGCACTTCTCGAAGTTCTGGGTCTATTCGATCGCTGGCGTGAAGCGACAAGTGGCGCGCTTGACGCTTCCGCGGAAACAGCTGTTCGCCTTTGGCAAAAGGCCGCCGCCGAGCACCGCCAGCCAACCGAAACCGAGATCGAGCGTGCTATCGAAGCGATGCAACAGACCCACTGGCAAGTCGACGGCCTTCGCGGTGCCGCCATTCACCTCACCGATAGTCCGCTTGCCCTCGCTTCCTTCACGAAAAGTTACATTGCCGGACATGCGGCTGATGCTGCTCTTGCCGCGGGAGCGACCGGGGTGATGCTCAATGTAGGCGGCGACGTCGTGGTACGTGGAAATCTTGCCCAGATCGTAGATATTGCCAACCCGCATGCGTTTGCCGAAAACGATACAGCCGTAGACCGGATCGTCGTGCGCGACGGTGCCGTCGCCACCAGCGGATCTTATCGCCGCGGCTTCAATGTCGCTACAAGCTCGTCTGCACCACGACCTGAGTTCTCTCACATCATCGACCCACGGACGGCGAGGCCGGTTGGACACATTCTTTCCTCTACGGTCGTGGCCCGAGACCCAGCGACGGCAGGTGCGCTTGCCACAGCCTTCTCCGTGCTCGGCGTTGATGAATCCCGCTCGCTCGCGGCAAAGACCGGCGGCATTGAATATTTATTGTTTACAGAAGATGGCCATCGGATGACCAGCGACGGCTGGAGTGCCTATCAGCAGGCTCCGGCGGTACGTACGGTGGCTTATGCCAATCCTCCGGTGGCCGATTCGGTTTCAGTCGGTAAGTCCGAATGGAACCAGAATTATGAGCTCGACATCAATCTCGAACTCGCCCGGATGGACGTCTTCCGCTACCACCGTCCGTATGTCGCCGTCTGGGTCGAGGGCGAGGGCCATGTTCCCGTCCGCACGATCGCTCTCTGGTTTGGTAAGCAGCGCTACCTGCCGGAGTTGCGATTCTGGTATCACAGTGCGCAGCTGCGTGGGAATGAAGACAACATCCTGAGAACTGTCTCCTCCGCCACGCGCTCTCCGGGAAGATACACGCTCAAGTGGGACGGCAAGGACGATGAAGGCAGATTTGTAAAATCAGGGAGATATACGATCTGCATCGAGGTCGCTCGCGAGCATGGCACCTACCAGATGCTTCGGCAGCCCATGGACTTCGGCGGCCAGCCACGTCAGGTGACTCTTCCGGCCGGGACTGAGTTAGGGGGCGCGACGCTTGACTACCGGAAGCGATAACTGCATAGAAACGATCTTGGAAAAGCCGGCACGCTACAGTCTCGGTACGCGCATACGGAGAGGTACGGCGATCGCCAGCCGCTGGCTCCACATTTATCTCTCAATGGTCAGCTTTGCCGTTGTCTTCTTCTTCGCGGTGACGGGAATCACGTTGAACCATGCCGAGTGGTTCTCTCGCCAGGTGCAGACGAAGGACTACCGGGGGATCATCCCTCCAACGCTGTTACATGAGAGCAGCGACCAACAGCCTGATAAGTTGGCCATCGTCGAGCTGCTGCGAAATAGGCACAAGATTCATGGGAGTGTCTCTGACTTCCGATTGGAAGACTCGCAGATCTCCATCTCTTTCAGAGGGCCCGGTTATGCGGCCGAGGCCTTTATCGACGCAACCAACGGGAATTACGACCTCACCGAGACGCGCAACGGCTTTGTCGCCATCATCAATGACCTTCACAAAGGTCGCGACACTGGCAGCGTGTGGTCGATTGTGATCGATGTCTCCGCATCTCTGCTCGTTCTCGTTTCCCTGACCGGTCTTGTCCTGGTCTGCTTTGTCTATAAGCGTCGCACCTCAGGACTCATTCTCGCTGCCTTTGCCGGAGTCCTCTGCTGGCTGATTTATGTAGCTTTTGTCCCGTAGCAGCCCATGGCAGCAGATCAAGTGGCTGCTGCGCATGGACCGGAGGACCCATGCGATCTTCGCGTTACTGAGGACCGATCCCTTTTTTGCTCGGTGAAGGGTGCTACGTTACCGTAGATCTCGAAAGCAGAAAGTAGAGCGACGGTGAGAACGGAATTGCTGCGATTTAACGGCGCTGTGGAGCGGAATCCCGCCATCGACGCGTGGATGAAAAAGCATGAAGGTGAATTGGGAGTCATCGCGCATCAGTGGTTTGAGGTGATGCGAAAATGCGGGGACGAAGTTCGAGAGCTCTTGCATGACGGCTGTCCGGTTGCATGTCTGGGAGATGCGCCCTTCGGCTACGTCAATGTATTCACTTCGCACGTAAACGTGGGGTTCTTTCACGGGGCAGCGCTGCCGGATCCGGCCCGCTTGTTGCAAGGCACCGGCAAGTTCATGCGCCATGTGAAGCTGAGACCGGGAAGGTTCACAAACACCGCAGCCCTAAGCAAACTCATCGATACGGCGTACTGGGATATCAAGTCGCGCGTCGAAAACGGCTAGCTCAGAGAAACGCCTTGAGACGTCGACACGGATGTGAACCGCCAGACTATAACGATATGTAGGCAAGTGTTTAGGAATTTTTACCGGACATAGCAGTCAGTGGTACCCGGCTTCTCTCGGTCCGGCCTTTTGGCGCTTGGTTCGCGAGCACGCGCCTCCGGCGTGCCGATCTGGTCATAGGTCTGACCCTGTTCACTCTTTTTCTGATCTTCAGCGCTGGCTTAAGGTTCGGCCTTTCACCTGAGGAACGAGCGGATCAGGATTCGTTGATCTGGTACATCT
>DASYBJ010000247.1:0-9642 GCA_036500845.1 Acidobacteriaceae bacterium | reverse complement strand
CCGATTTGGGGAGCAGGTTCAGGTAGCGGCGCTCGGCGTAACCAGACCAGAAGACGCAAAGCGAGTCATAGAGGAGACGGTGCAGACGTTTGGACGGCTCGATGTAGTCGTGAACAATGCCGGCTATGGCGTCATGGGCGCCTTTGAGGAACAGACGCCTGAGCAGTTCGCCGGATAGATGTATGTGAACTTCTGGGGCACAGTGAATGTCTGCCGGGCGGCGCTCCCGATACTTCGCAAACAGCAGTCGGGTCACATCATGAATGTGACCTCGATTGGAGGCAGACGCGCACGTCAGGGCTATCGGGATACCAGACGGCGAAGTTCGCAGTCGAGGGTTTCAGCGAGGTGGCGTTTCACGATCTGAAGGCGATCGATGTGAAGATGACCATTGTGGAGCCGGGCGGCTTTCGCACCGACTGGGCCGGTGCATTGATGACATTTACAGAGTCTGATGAGTATGTCCAGGCACATTTTCTTCTACGGTATTTGCCGTCGCAACGTTATTCGCGGCATCGAATTCTGAATCCCAAGTTCAGGCAGATTTCGCGCCAATCACAAATCACGTCGGTCTTTCAGTCGCGAACCTCGATGCGGAAGAACGCTGGTATCAAGAGGCATTTGATATGAGAGTGGAACAAAGATTTTCACTTCCAAATCCCGCAGTGCGGACCGTTTTGTTGCGTAGACCGAACGGACTAGGAATGGAATTGATCGAGCGCCAAGGCTCGGAAAGACAGCGCGATTTCGCGAATGCATTAGATGCGGCGTTGACGTAGGGCTATGGTCACTGGGCACTCACTGTTGCTGATGTGGATCAGGAGTTCAAATTCCTGGTCAGTAAAGGAGCAACAGTTGTATCGGCGCCGGCTGCGGCAGTACAGCCCGGATCTCGGTTTGCTTATGTGAAGGATCCTGAGGGCAACCTAATTGAACTTATCCAGCTCCCGTAGTTTACGTTTGCTTTCGCGGTAACGGAGGGGGTGATGGGACATTGCTCGAGCTGATCATCGCTGGGGGTACCAGCGTCTTTGATAAACCAGGTTGCTACGGCTGGACTTCAGCAGACGGGTCTGAGAGATCAGACGTTCGGGTCCTTAAACTGGCTGCCGCGAGTGCTGCTCTGGCAGACTCGAAGAAGCCTATATCCTCCTGTGGCTCACGAGGTGTATGTGCAATGGAACACGTAAGAGAACAAATGCAGCAGGTACCGCATCTGCTTGTGGTCGATAATGATCTTCGGCTTTGCGAACTGATAAAAGGCTACCTGGAAACCGAAGGCTTCTGTGTGTCTGTTGTTCATACTGGCGCGGAGGGCGCACACGCCGCTGTATGTGGGAGCTATCAGTTGATTGTGCTTGAGGTAATGTTGCCGGATAAGAAGGGATTCGACGTGCTCCGCAACATCAGGGGACGCTGTCGAACTCCTGTATTGATGCTGACCACCAAAGGCGACGAGCTCGATCGCATATTTGGGCTCGAACTTGGAGCAGATGATTATCTGGCAAAGCCATTCAATCCTCGTGAACTGCTAGCGCGAATTGGCGCCATTCTGAGACGATCTTGCTGGCAATCCGAAGACGATGATACGCTTCGGCCTCCCATTATCCGGTCCGGTGATATAGAACTTGATCTGGCGGCACGTTCGGTGGCAAAGGCTGGACAGAGTATACGGCTAACTTCGGCAGAGTTTGGTTTATTACAAATCTTCCTCGAATCACCAGGAACAGTCCTTACCAGGGAGATGCTGATTAAGCGTGTTCTTGGTCGAAGGTTTTCTCCATTCGACCGGAGCATCGATCTTCACGTTAGTAATTTGCGGAGGAAGCTTGGGTCTCAGGCGGATGGGACACATAGAATCCGAACCGTTCATGGCGTTGGCTATTTCTATTCATGGCCACCCGAACGATCCTCCTGACTGGAGTTGGCCAGGAGCTGGCGCAACCTTTCATTCTCGCTAAGCAAATCACAGATAGCGCCCTGCAGAGATTCAATGCATGGCTGGAGATCAGTCTCCTTCAGGGATGCCGGCCCGGATAGTTTGCGTCGGTTCTGTCGCATTAAGGCAGTGGGTTAGGATGAGCGAATGAGAACAAGGATGAGGGAGGCGCTGATTCCAACCGTGGGCCGGGTGCTGAAACGGCTCCACTACCCACTGGATGTGATCCTGACGTGTGTGCGTTGGTATGTTGCTTACCCACTGAGCCTCCGGCATCTGGAGGAGATGATGTCCGGACGCGGAATCTCGGTGGATCATTCGACGGTGCACCGCGTTGGGCCATGAAGCTGTTGCCGGTGCTGGAGAAAACATTTCGTCGCCACAAGCGTACGGTGGGCAAGAGTTGGCGTATGGACGAGACCTATATCAAGGTCAAGGGACAATGGAAGTATCTGTATCGCGCTGTCGACAAGGCCGGCAACACCGTAGACTTCCTGCTTCGCGCGCAGCGCGACAGGCTCGCAGCGCAGCGTTATTTCCAAAGATCGATGGCCCACAATGGGGTGCCAGAGACAGTGACGATCGATCAGAGCTGGATCCGTCAGAGGAAGTATCTGAACAACATCGTGGAGCAGGATCACCGGTCGATCAAGCGCAGGATTCGACCGATACTGGGATTCAAGAAGTTCACCTGTGCCCGCATCTTATTAACCGGTATCGAACTCATGCACATGATCAACAAGGGACAGATGAAAAACTACTTCGGCCTCCAGCGCACTCCCGCACAGCAGTTTCACTCCTTAGCTGCATAACCAACTCTCACACATCAGCCCTTCTCTACTCTGATCTGACTTCCTTATCGCGACAGAACCGAGCATTTCGCTCCTGCCATTGCACCTCTCCGGTCACAACAGAGGACACGAGAAGTGCGGCGGCGAAAAACACTAGATGCAGTTCCCTTTCTTTAGGCGTCCCCCATAAAGGCCGCCATACCAGTCGTAGCCAAGGTTGGCCCAGTAGTCCTTCGGGCGCGTGTTGGTGTAGCAGATGAGGCCGATCTGCTTGATCTGCTTGTAGCCATATTTGATCGGCATAGCGAGACGCAGGGGCGCGCCGTGGCCGGGGATAAGAGGCTGGCCGCCCATTTCATAGACCAGAAGGCTTTGCGGGTGCATGCAGGCAGTCATGTCAAAGCCGCAGAAGTACTCGCCGTCGGGCGTTTCCACGTAGATGTAGCGGGGCCATCGTCCTTCAGGGGTTCTGGCCGGCGGATAAGCGTTGATGAAGTCAGCCAAGCGGACGCCGCCCCATCGGGCAATCTGGCTCCAGCCTTCGATGCACTTGAATTGCGTGACTAGCTCCCGGTGCGGCAGCCGGCGGAGATCGTCCATGGAGAGAAGCAGGCCGGGCATTTCGCTCGGGGTTGCGGAGCCGGCGGACGCCGTGATGGTGATCGTCTGTGGCTCAGAGAGCTGAAGCGGACCAGTTCCGTTGCTGCGCACTGCGGTTCCGGTGAGCTGCTGCGGCAGCATGCTATTGGGAGAGCCCTTCGGTTTCACGGCAAGCTTTTTGGCGTCCAGAGGAGGCCGCTGGGCCTGCGCTTGCTCCACCGGCTGCTGGGTGGCTCCCTCGTTTGGCAGGTATGCCCACAGGTTCATATTTTCGCAGTACTGCCGGTATCGCTCGGCATGATCGGCTCCGGCGAGCTTCAGCCGCCACGTATCCAAGTCGAGATCGGAATAGAGGCCGATATCACCGTTCAGGCGAAGGTCGGTTGCCTGGCTAAGCGAATAAGTAGGCGCGAGGCCTCGCTCGCGGAATATCTGCCTGAACAGCGCGGCATTGTATTCTTCAGCGCGGCGCAGCGGCCATTGCAGCATGCCAATCTGGCGGCTATTGCCAAGACGGTTGTAGAGCCAATACCCCCCGCCGGCAGCGCCTGCCATGACCAGGAAACTCCGGCGGGTGCGGCGCGCGGAAATGCGCAGCATCTCGCGATCCGGATTCTGGCCGCGGGTATCTGAGGGAATCATCCATCCACCTCGTCTTCTGTTCGCGGATGAGAAGCCATGGCCGCATAGGAGGGCTGTTCCGCGGGGACCACTTCGTGCCCGGCAACCATGCTGCGGAGGTTGTTCCAGCCGGCGCGCGCCACCTGCAGGATGTGGATGACAAAAAAGACGCAGTATGCCATGGTCAGCCAGAAGTGCAGCCAGCGCGCGGTCTCATAACCTCCGAGTACGGTCGTGAGCAGGTGTCCCTGGGTCGGCTTGTAGATAGCAAAGCCGGTCAGGAGCGATCCGGCGCCCATAAGGATGACGGTGCTGTAGGCAATCTGCTGGGCACCGTTGTATTTGCGGCCGAAGGGATATGGTTTGCGCAAACCCAGGTCGTGCAGCGTCACCTGCCAGGCTTCACGAAAGGAGTTTCTGTTTGGAACCAGATACCGCCATTCCCCTGAGAACCACGTATAGAGCAGGTAAATGAGGCCATTTGCAGCGAAGAGCCACATGAAGAAGAAGTGGTAGCCCAGGCCCTTGGCGAGCTGATAGCGTGCGTCGAGAATTTTCCAGAACCAGTCAGGGAAAAGGCGGAACAGCGTCCAACTTCCGATTCCAACCCGGTAGACCTCGCCCGCATGCGTGCCCGGGGGAATCGAATCGGCCCAGTAAATCAGCAGGCCGCTCCAGATCATGATGAAGAGTAGAGGGAAGTTGACCCAGTGCATCCAGCGGATAGCCAGTGGATGCTTTTCCGCGAGACGAATGGAGGGCTGGGATTCCCCTTCCGGCCGAGGGATGCTGGCCTCGATCGGCGTCTGCTCGGGAGTATTGTCGCTCATATCCGATCCTCCCATCAGTGACCAGAAGATTGAACCTTGCGACGCAAATTTACGGATTCTACCTGTTTTTGGGAAATCGTGCCCTGGGAATCAAGCGAAGAGACCTCGGTGGCCAAAGTGTATCCACAGTTTCGCTCCCCTATTCTCAGAGGAAGTGGTCGAGCGGTTCCTCCTGACGCCGGCCGAACTGCAACTTGCATTTGCATGGCGCGGCGAGACGAATCGTTGCGGGATCGCGCTGACGACTCCGCAGGTCGATGCGATCATTCCCCGGTTTGATAGGCGATTTATTGGGTCATATCGGCACCTTCCCTTGTGTTAACCCAACAGATGACCGCGGATCACGGTCCTTTCGGAAAAAAAGACGTGAGTTTCTCCTGAGAGAGCTGGGCTTGAAGGGGCCGATCAGACGACAATTGCGGTAAACCAAATTCGACTGGAAAGCCGGTACGGCGAACCGTGGCGGTGCTTCACGTTGACGGCCGAGGTTCTCATCGAGGGAGCTATTGGGCCGTGCGTTCTTCGGCTAGACCAATCACGAAGATAGTCTACGACCTAAAGCGGTTCGCCAATGCAGCTGCGAGTACGGTGGCCTGAGCCCAACCGAGAACGATCGTGATCCAGCGAACCCACGCCAGAAGGCCGTAGCTGTCAAATATCCAAGTCCAGCGGAGCATACTGCCGTTGCCAAATGACACGGGATGGTGCGAGGGGTCAGGAGTCCATTTGTCATCTTGTCCCAACTTCACCAACGGGAGCTCATTCTCGAGACTATAGATGAGCGGATTGAATCTGGGATAGGCCACGGAGAAAGGCTGTCCCTTCGCCCACGCATTGTAGGAATCTTTTTCACGCGGCGCAATGGCACCATTCGAACCTGCCCACCAAAACAAAGCAGTCGTTAAGAATAAGATCAAGCCAATCGACCACGCGATGCGGAAGGGCTGCTCTCTGAGCCAAGCGAAGCCTTTGCGCACAAGTCTTACCGGCATTCTCGACTTCTCTGCACGGCGACAAGCGAGCCGGTATACGATATGGCGTGCTCCTGGATCGTCTCCGAGAGCCTGCGCGACCTTCGCGAGTTGCACCCAGGGCTGAGACTCTCTGACTCGCTCTTCTTTTTGCAGGTTGATCCATTCGATACGATCTTTCGCATTGAATGGTGTTCGGTCGGTCAACTCTCCTTTTGGTGCCGGGGAACAGGCAGAGTCTTCATGCATAGATAATTGTTCATACACAAACCCTTCAAGGTCGAGATTGCCTGGCTTTGGCCAACTCGCTTTTTGATCGCGAAACTCCTTAACCTTCACGCCGACCAGGCTTAATTTGCTCTGACTTAGATTCCCGATGTCCGCCCACATCAAATCGGCATCGACGACCATATTGTGGCAAATCAGGCTCCCAAGCTCCGCACTGATACATTCGAGGTTACCTAAAATATGGGCACCCGGGAGTCGAATTTCACCAAGGCAGGAGAATCCTTGCGAAAGTGAGAGATCTCCGTTCACCGTGATGCCGTCGAGCGAAAAGACAGCATTCGCGTCCAAGAAGATGGCGCCGGAACAATCGAGATCTCCCATCCTCGCGCTATGCATCTGAATGGAACCCTTGGTTCTGAATCCATTTGTCAGAAGGACGCTTCCCCTCACCTTAGCTCCGTCAAGACAAATTGACGCCGAAGGATTTTGAACAACGAGCCCGGCAAGCGACAGCTCCCCTGCAATGTCAATCCGCTCAAGCGCGATCTCGTCGAATGTCACAGAATCGCAGATGTAAAGTGAACCCTCGATCGCGGCATTTCCGCCTCTGACTGCTCGCTGAAACGTGCACTCACGAAACTCAACATTCTTCGTGGTTGTGGAATCGAGAAGTATCTCTCCATTGAATTCACAGGCGCGAAAGATAAGGCTCGTGGACAAGCGGCAGTTATTCAAATCGAGAACCCCCCGTACAGATGTGTCCCGGAGCCTAATGCCCTTCGCGTCAATGAAGGCACCAGCATTTAGGTCCGACGCCAGCCAACGGAGGAGGTTCGCATCGATTGTCACCGTCCGTGCATGGTTAATTGGTCCGATGAAGTCGTGAGAGTCGGTGGACTCAACGAGCAAGGCTTCTTCTGAACTGGAGAGGTTTCTGCCGAGATGGTTCTTTGCAAGGCGTGAGAGGTCATAAGCACGTTTGTGATCGAAGGAGGGCATGGATCGAAACGATTCTAGATGTTTGATGGGGTGACTCCGCCTACGGAAGAAATTGGTCCTGAATGTTCAAAACGTTCTTCCGGCCGGGGATTAGTGTAATCCAGACGGAACCCCGGCTCCATTGGCGGATACCGGACTCCACCTCGGTGATTTCCTCGTCTCCTGCTCCCACGTAACGCAGCGAGCGAATCAGAGTCTCTTGGCGATCGACACTGACCCTACCCTCCGCTGCGGGGCCAGACAGCTTACTCCTCCTGTCGGTAGGGTCGAGAACTGGCGCGGTGTTCCGTAGGTTCAGCCTATCTGTTGCTCTCCGTTTCCTTTGAGAGTGCCTCACTAACCGAACCGTAAATCCGTTTCCAGCTCCCGCCACCTCAAACCCAGCGTGCGAATTTCTCGCACTGGGCTTTCCTGCCTGCTATAAAACGGCAGCTGATGCTCGTTTTTCTACAAGTTAAGGAACAACGGCTCTGTCCTGCTGCAGAGTTCTTTGCCAACTGCTCGGTCTTGACAAGCCAGCGACGAAAACCGCACGATCGCCCATTTGAGTCTTTCTAACTGAGCTGTTTCCAGGCAAAGAAAATCGGAACAGCCAATGCCATGCAGAGCACGAACTTGATCGCGATAACATCCAAACCCTCAGCATATAGGGGACCATGAAAGAACGCTCCAAAGAGCACTAGGCAGATGAACCCGCTACACGCTGTGCGTTCCCAAACTCGATGATCGCTTCGCATTACGTCTGCTCCCCAGTACAGGTGCGTCTAACAGCCAGGCTGGATTTGACTTGGCTTTTCAAAGTAGCCCTTGAACCTAGCAGGCAAAGTCTCAAGGCAAGAGTCTCCACAGTTCGACTGCTGTTAGCAACTGAGCGAGTTTAATTGCCACAGCCAACATGGCTTTTCTAGCGCGATTGGTCATTTCGGACTCGATGGATATGGGGTCTATCGGCACTAGCAGGAAGTTCCTAAAGCACGTAATTCCCTTTTTGGTAGAAAACGGCCAAGTGTACGCCCATCCGTGCATCTCCCCTCTCCGGGATACGATCATCCGTGCGCCTGAGGCGGACTCTTGTGAAGCCAATTTTCACGGAGTCCCGGCGACGTGGCCATCCCTACCTGCAAGGCTGGGATCACTAGCCCTTTGAGGAACTCCCCTGATACAGGCACAACCTCGATCACGAGATTGTAGATCCACGCCGCTTGCGTCCACTCTCCGTTCGTGGGCGATCCTATCGGTCGAAATCCCTACACTGCTGCATCATCGATGCTGCGAAAAGCACATGGCCCAACTTTGGGCATTCTTGGAGTTCCTAGCCCAGTGGCAAGCGGTGCGAGAAACCGCGATCGGTCGCTGTTCGAGAGGACTGAACTCACGAGCTAGGGGCGGTGGTTGTCTATGCCGTCGTTATAGAGTTCGCCGTGAAACGGAGCCTAACCCATTGTATCTGACAGCCCGGGAAACACCTACCTGCCCTTGGACGCGGAGAACCGGTCATGATCGAAATTAGAACAGCTTCACGGCAATCGAAGATAACGTCACAATCATCTTTCCGCAACCGCGGTGATACAAATGCAGGGTTGGCGTGATATGCCCTAGGAGAACCCCTAAAGCTCGAACACCAAAGAGGGCTCACAGATCGACTCGCAAGCGTCCAACCTTCCATCAAAACTACTACTGTATCAAAATTCTTCCTGCCGAAGCCACTTCGGTGCTAAGCTGTTCAGCCAGTGGTAGCGCGTGCCGCTCCTAACGGGCTCACTTTTTTGGATGAGCTGAGCCTTTCTTTTTTGCCGTGAGGAGTTTCAATTGTTCGCCGACGAATTCAGAATGGCATGCGATGAGAAGGACAGAGCAGAACAATGCCGCTTGATTCAAACCATCCCAGCAACCGAGTGGGTTCATGAGTATCGCTTTCGGTGGGTCGTCGTCGAGCGGATTACGATACGGCTCTATCCAAACACGAGCAACATTCTCGTTAGTGTGGATTGGCCGGATGGCTCAGTGCAGTACCTTGGACCTTTCACAGTGGGTGAACTAAAACACCTGACCGGCGACCCATATTAGGCACTCTTAACCTCGCTGGAATACTCTCGCATCTAGGAGAAGAGAGGCAGAACGCATGAAGCTCAAGCCGGGAACCATGGTGCGACTGAGGTCAAGTGATGAAGATCGGATGATGATGATCACTGAGCTTCTGAACGGCGACCTAGCCCGCTGCACGTGGCCCAGGGAAGGTTTGGACGGAGAACGTTTGCATACAGTCGACACCTTTAGTCTGGTTGACCTTGAGAAGGCCGACTAGGGCTCCATCTTGCCCGCCTCCAGCCGCGATATGAATCCCTGGTCCAGACCGGTCTTCGCCGACAAGCTCGCGGATAAGTGGCTCGCCCGTGATTACGATCCGGCGATGTGCTCACGCGACTGGACCAGTCTGCACCAGACGGTGAGCCTGCAATAAACCCAAAAGCACAAAACCACCGGGATCCCTCCCGGTGGCCTTCTCCCCGCCTTACCATTTATGCTGCTAATCGGACCTTACCGATCCGTGGCCGACAAAAAACCCACTGGGACTTTGCTCTCGGTGGGTTTTTCTCTTCTCCGCCTTCCCCTGCCTCTGCCGCCGCTGCTTGACGCAAAAGAATGCTTCGTACCCCATTAAA
>DASYBJ010000246.1:0-4410 GCA_036500845.1 Acidobacteriaceae bacterium | reverse complement strand
TCTTTGCAACGATTGGTGTTTCGTTGCCCTTGATGATGACCATCTCGGAATGGCGGTGGAGGTCGACTGGCGATCCGGCCTACCTCTTACTGGCAAAGCGCTGGGCGAAGGGGACCACCATCCTCTTCGCCGTCGGCGCTGTTTCCGGTACGGTCTTGTCATTTGAGCTCGGTCTCTTATGGCCGCGGTTTATGCAGTTTGCGGGGTCAGTCATAGGCATGCCGTTTTCGTTGGAAGGTTTCGCCTTCTTCACCGAAGCGATTTTTCTTGGAATTTACCTGTATGGATGGAACCGGGTGCCGGGATGGTTTCACCTTCTCTCGGGCATCATCGTGGCGATCAGCGGTGTCCTTTCTGCAATATTTGTCACGCTTGTAAACGGTTGGATGAATACGCCGGCAGGTTTCGACATTGTGGCTGGAAAGTTCGAGAACATCCATCCGTTTGTCGCGATGTTCAATCCTGCCGGGATTCCGGAGGCTGTACACATGGTCCTTGCAGCGTATACCGCAGCCGGCTTTGCGACAGGCGGCATCCATGGATGGCTCCTTCTGCGCCGCGGCAGAAATCGATTTGATGAGGTAGCGATCGGAATCGCGCTGCTGGTTGGTGGTGTGGCCGTTCTGCTTCAGAGCGTGAGTGGAGATGCGCTAGCCCGAATGGTAGCGGCGAGGCAACCGATGAAGCTTGCCAGCCTGGAGGGTCAATTCCAAACCGAAACGGGCGCACCGCTGCGCATCGGTGGAATTCCCTTTCCGGATGAACGCGAGACAAAGTATGCCATTGAAATACCGCACGGTCTGAGCCTTCTGGGGTTTCATAAATACAATGCGCTGATCAAAGGGCTCGACCAGGAACCACAGTCCGACTGGCCAAACGTGCGGATTGTCCACATCTGCTTTCAGATCATGGTCGGATGTGGCAGCCTTTTGTCGCTCTTCGCTCTTGCGGCAGGTTGGATCTCCTGGAAGAAACGCCCTCTGCACAGACTCTTTCTGAAGGCGCTCGTTCTCGTCAGCCCGCTTGGTTTTGTAGCTCTGGAGGCGGGATGGATGGTGACGGAGTTGGGCCGCCAGCCCTGGATCATCTATCACCTCATGCGCGCCAAAGATGCAGTAACTTCGATGCCAAACGTGACGATCACCTTCTGGGTGATGACAGCGGTGTACGTGATTCTCGGAATCGCAGTTGTTTGGCTATTGAACAAGCATGTGATCGCCGCGCCGGAAACGAAGCAAGTAGAACATCCGGAGGTCCTCGTATGAACGCATGCGTAATCCTTGCGGGGATCATGCTGGCCTCCCTAGTGATCTATTCCCTGCTCGGCGGAGCTGACTACGGCGCCGGCTTTTGGGATCTTATGTGTTCAGGACCGCGTCGACAAAACCAACGTGACGTGATTGCTCAGGCGATCCAGCCGGTATGGGAGGCCAACCATATCTGGCTAATCCTACTTGTTGTCCTTATGTTTTCTGGCTTTCCGGTGGCATTCAGTTCGATCAGCGTGGGCCTTGCCGTGCCAGTCTTTCTCATTCTTCTTGGCGTTGTCCTGCGCGGTTCATCCTATGTCTTCCGTGCCTATTTTGCGGGAAACATCCGAACGCAGCTCTACTGGGGAAAGGTCTTCTCCATATCGAGCAGCATCACGCCCTTGTTCCTTGGCATTGTGATTGGGGCAATTTCGAGTGACACTGTACTGATAAAGGACGGTATCAGCGAAAACGGCTTCCTTAGACCATGGTTCCGACCATTCCCGTTGATCGTTGGCTTTCTGTCGCTTTCGCTCTTTGCCTATCTATCGGCATGTTATCTCATCATCGAAACCGACGATCCTGCACTGCAGGAGGACTTTCGGAAGCGAGCATTGTTCTCTGGCTTTGTCTCCGTCATGGCAGCGTTCGCCACCTACGTTGTCGCAGGAGATTCCGCGCAGGGGATACTCGGTGGTTTGTCACGCTCTCCTTATGTTTGGTTAATCGAAGTCGGAGCTGCGATTGCGGCATTTGTAGCATTCCACGCGCTCTGGTCGCGCAGCTATCTCCGCGCAAGGATAGCTGCGGCTTCTCAGGTAGCCCTCATTGTGATCGGATGGGGCATTGCGCAGTATCCCTATCTCGTCCGACCCGAACTCACGATAACCAATAGCGCCTCTCCACCAAACATCCTCGTGGACATGGAGATCGCTGTCGCATTGGGTGGGGTGATCCTTATTCCTTCACTTATCCTGCTGCTCCTCATCTTCAAGACGGATCGCAAATCAATATCCGCCGGCACCGAAACAACCTCTGTCTAATGCTTTAACCCATGGAGAACTCATATGATGCTTGTTCCAATTTCGAAGTCTTTGCAGAGCGCACTTGAAAAGTTGTCCAAGGAGACGGGAGAGCCCATCTCGCAACTCGTTGCCGACACACTCTCCCGTTTTCTTGGCGTGCCGCTGCACACACTCTTCCAGGTCTCTACTTCAGGTGCACTTGTCCAAGGGGTCTATGAACGCGCCGTATCAAGCAAACTCTTACTCAACTACGGCGACTTCGGGCTTGGAACCTTCGAGAACCTTGATGGCGAGATGGTCGTACTCGACGGAGCAATCTACCAGGTACGGAGCGATGGCAAAGTCTTGAAGATCATCGATGATGTGGGAACTCCCTTCGCGGTTGTTACGCACTTTGTTGCGGACCAGGATCGGACCATCGGGAATGTCTCAAACTTCGAGGAACTCACTGGACTTTGTGATCGATACCGTGATTCGGACAATCTCTTTTATGCATTTCGCATCGACGGCCGATTCGCCCACATCCACACTCGCGCCATGAGGGAGACGCGGGATGGACTTCCTCTGGCCAAGTCTGCGGCGATTCAACCGGAGTTTGATTTTACAGATGTCGATGGAACCCTGGTGGGTGTCTGGGCTCCACAATTTTCGAGCGCTCTCAACATCGCAGGCTATCACTTCCACTTCCTATCCGAGGACCGGACGAAAGGAGGCCATTTGCTTGAGTGCAGTGGCGGAAATCTGCGGGTCCGCGTGGAAAGGCTGAATGACTTCCATCTGTCTCTTCCCGAGTCTGAAGAGTTCCTGCGGGCGGACCTTACCAAAGATCCATCGAAAGACCTCGCCTACGCAGAACAAGCTCACAAAAAGGAGAACTCCTAATGACCACTGATAATATCCAGAATGCACGGCAGACAGGTGCCGACATAGTCGTTCAGACACTTCAGCAGCGCGGCGTGAAGCATGTCTTTGGGGTTCCTGGCGCGAAGATCGATAAGGTGTTCGACACGCTGGCCGACTCCGATATTAAGACCATTGTTTGCCGGCATGAGCAAAATGCCGCATTCATTGCCGGCGGCATCGGGCGTATGACCGGCAAGCCAGGAATCGCAATCGCCACATCCGGCCCAGGAATTTCGAATCTCGTCACTGGGATGGCCACGGCCAATACAGAAGGCGATCCGATGGTCGCCCTGGGCGGAGCAGTAGCTCTCTCCGACAGGCTGAAGAAGATCCATCAGTCCATGGATTCGGTGAGTCTTTGCAAACCGGTAACTAAATACTGCGCCGAAGTGGATTCGTCCGAATCCATCGCAGAAGTGATGACAAACGCGTTTCGCAGCGCCGAAGCAGATCGCCCTGGAGCAGCCTTTGTCAGTCTCCCAATGGACATCATGCTGGCGCCCGCGAGGTGCGAAGTGATAGAGCCCCCGGCCAACACCAGCTTTGGTCCGGCATGTTCCGGTGCAATTGAAGAAGCTGCGCGCCTAATCAGTCGGGCGAAGAGACCGGTAGTTCTCCTCGGCCTGCTGGCAAGCAAGGCGCAGAACGCAGTTGCCGTTCAAGAGTTGATTGAAAGTGGAAAACTTCCAGTCGTTGGAACGTTTCAGGCTGCAGGTGCGGTCTCGTTCAATCTCTTTCGCAACTTTGGTGGCCGGGTCGGGCAAATCAATAACCAACCCGCGGACGAAATTCTGGCTGCAGGGGACCTGGTAATCACTATCGGCTATGATCCAGTGGAATACTGGCCTTCGATTTGGAATAAGGGCAACAAGCGAATGGTTGTGCATGTAGACAGCCTTCCGTCCGATATCGATAACTCTTATCGTCCCACCGTCGAGTTGCTTGGAGATATTGCTGCGACCCTGCGTCTGCTGACGCCTCTTGTCACTCATCACGCTCCGGAAACTTCGATGCAACGGCTGCTCGGGAAGATTGCTGCAGAGCGTGAAGAGCTGGCGCGGTCATCTGCAGCCATGACTAGCGCTCCTATTCATCCTCTTCGCCTTGTCTCTGAGCTCCAAAATATCCTCACTCCCGACGTAACCCTCTGCCTCGACATGGGCTCTTTCCATCTTTGGCTGGCGCGGCATCTCTACAGCTTCCGTGCGCGTCAGGTTCTGATCAGCAACGGA
>DASYBJ010000245.1:0-22860 GCA_036500845.1 Acidobacteriaceae bacterium | reverse complement strand
TCTTATTCTGTGCGAGATATTGCAACGAATCCGTGGAGACTCAACCTTCACGCGCGTGCGGCGTGACCTGTCCAGATTCGAGGTGTTCGAGACGGGAGGCGAGGCACTCGCAGTGGCCTCCGCTCAGAACTGTCGTTTTCTTCGATCGCGCGGCCATACTGTCCGCAAGACCATCGACTGCATGATCGCCACTTTCTGTCTGACCGAGGGACATTCCCTCCTCCACTGCGACCACGACTTTGACCTGTTCGAGAAACATTTAGGCCTTAGAGTCGTTCACCCGTAAGCCAGCTGCTCGATGCGCCATCAAAAGGAAGTCTCCAAGAGAGATCCCGGTGAGCCGAAGGTGAGAAAAAGTCGCGCCACTGGCGCGACAATTGGCAATCCGGAGCTCTGCATGTTTGGTCGGTCGTCGTTTCAAGATTCCGCAACAAAAGGTGACGTACACGCTTTCCTCTTTTCACCGCGTTTGCACTCTAAACACAGCGTCATAAGTAGTTGCGCATAATTTAGCCTACGGCGCCTGGAATTGTTCACAACGCCTCATTGTCACTCGGCCGCAGTGAATCCTTACTTTGTCATCCCGAGAGGATGTGACTTTATTCGATTTTCGCGCCTTTTGGGCGTCTAAGCTCTTTATTTTCAGTATCAGTTTTTGTGCTAAATCAAAAAAGTCACACGCTCCGAGCGCAGTCGAGGGATCTGCGGTTTTGTCCGCGTAGAGAATTTTCACTTCGCGTGGAATTCCTCACCATCGGGAATATCGCTCCATGAACCTACGCAATTATCGATGGCGGCGTGTTTTTAAACGTGGTCAGTTTGCATGCATCTAATAAAGTATGCGCGTGTCTTCTCTTCCGATCCTTAGCAGGGGGACATCGGTGTATTTTTGCGGGTTCAACAGCCGTGCCGAAGCAGCCAGTTTTCCTCAAAAGAGGCTTTCCACTCTTTCCATGCAGAAATCGCTCGCTACCCAGGGGGACTTACCGCGCTTACCGCGCTTTTCGCGCACTATTCTCCTCCAACCGGTGCCCGGCTCTGGGCGACGATGACAGTGAAGCACAGCATCGTAACCTGCAGCCGCTAGTGACCTGTCGCAGTGACTTCGTTAAAACACAGCGTCGTAGACCTTTGCGTATCGAGCAATAGATTCGGTCGCTTCCACAATATCTCCTTGGACTCTACGCGCAATTACTTATGACGTTCCGTTTAGATCGAGGTGATCTGCGGTATCCTGTTTTCTGGTCACTGCCACCCTCCACCCAACGCGGCATAGAGCTGGACTAGGGAGAGGGCTTCCTGTTGTTCAGTATCTGCGAGCGTCAACTGTGCGTTGTAGAGATTTGTGTCGTTGGTGAGAACTTCGAGATAACTAGTATTCCCGCCGTTGTAGCGCACACGTGCCAAGCTCACAGCTCCAGCTGTAGCTTCCGTCTCCCGTTCCTGTTGTTCGCGCCGTTCACGGGTCTTCCGATATGCGATCAAAGCATTTGCCACGTCTCGAAAAGCCCCGGCGATTGTCTTCTGGTAGTTCACGAGGGTCTCTTGCTCGACCGACTTCGAGAGCCGATAGTTGTTGCGCAGCCTGCCTGCATCGAAGACGGATTGAGAAAATGACCCCGCCGCATACCAATACGCGTTCTTTTGATTAAAGAGCGTATTCAACTGGTTCGTAGAAGTACCAGCCAGAGCAGTGAGAGACATTTGTGGAAAGAATTGCGCCTTCGCCACGCCGATCTCAGCGTTGGCAGCTATTAGATTGGCTTCGGCCTGCAAGATGTCCGGCCGGCGCTCTAGGATCCGCGAAGGGATACCTGCCGGAATCTCTGCCGGATGAGGCTGATCTGTAATCTCCAGTCCTCGCGCCACTGGCCCGGGATTGTGGCCCAGCAGGACGCTCAGGTTATTTTCCTGCTGTTCAATCGCTTGTGTCAGAAGAGGAAGGTTCACGTTCGCGGCATAGAGCAGCTCTTCCGCTTGGCGCACATCGGCAAGTGAGCCTGCTCCGTGTTCCTCGAGAACTCGAGTGAGGTGCAGAGAATCCTGGCGCGCCGCGATCGTCCTCTTTGTGATCTCGAGTTGTCTATCGAGCGTGCGAAGTTGCAGATATGCTTGAGCCACGCTTTCGACGACCGCCATCCGCGTGGCCCTCTCACCCCACTCGGTCGCCAATAGCTGCGCACGCGCTGCCTCCGTCTGCCGACGATACAATCCCCAGAAATCGAGATTCCATGCGCTCGATGCGGAAAATCCGCCACCATAGAAGAGGCTGTTTCCTCCACTGTTACCAGAACGATTGTTGTAGTTTTGCACCAAAGCCGTCGGCAAACGCAGCACAGTTTCATTGCCACCAACGGAGATCGATGGAAACTGCTGAGAGCGCACGATGCCGGCTTGTGCCTCAGCTTCAGCCACGCGTTGCGCCGCAATTCTCGCGTCGAAGTTGTTGGCCAGAGCCTGCCCGATCAACTGCTTGACAACCGGATCCTTGAAGACGTCCGACCACTGTTCGTCTCCCAAGGATTGAGTCGAGTTCTCTGGGTTAATATCTGGCGCCATGGCTCCGCGAAAAGTCTGAGGCGTGTCGACAACGGGCCGCTTGTAGTTTGGACCGACCTTGCAGCCGAAAAGCAGCAGAAGCATCAACGCTCCAAGAACGATGAAGTGAACGATCGAATCAAGATGCCTCGAGAGCGGTGTTTCTGTTCGATCGCTCCAGTGGCTCCGCACCAATCTCGAGAGGAGCGTATCCTTATTTCTTTCAACTGATTTGGCAATGCACGTCATTTGAGGGCACTCCACTCTGGCCAGGCAAACATTTGCGTCTTTAACTGAGTCAATCCGGATGTGATAGCACTATTGCTCTTTGATTGCTTGTCCTTCCGACAAGAGATCACTTGGGTTTGTCACCAGCGCCTCATCTCCGCGCAATCCATGAACAATCTCGATCTGCTTCCCCATGTCGTGGCCGATCTCAACAGGGATGAAGTGAATACGGTCATCGGAGGAGACGGACGCGACACGCATTCCCGATCGATCGATGATCAAAGCGCTGGAAGGAATAACAAACGCCGGCTGTCGCCGAGTTAGCACGAACCTCACCTGCGCATACATGCCTGGAAGGAGCGATCCGTCGCGATTGTCAACCTGCACTTCGGTCAGCATCGTTCTGGCGGCATCGTCCAAAGAACTGGCCACTCGAGCGACTGTGCCGACGTACTCGCGCCCCGGCCGCTCGCTCACATCCAGGCTTGCTCTCTCTCCGGGAGTGATGTTCACCGCCTGCGATTGTGGGACATTCACCTGGATGCGGAGGACACCGCTTTGCGCGATGCTGAAGAGCGGTTTTGTTCCGCCGTTGCCGGAGTTGACCAGATCGCCGCGTTCGACATTCCGTGCCGTGATGACCCCGTCAAACGGTGCGAGAACTCGTTCAAAGCCTTGCATCTGGGCGAGGCGTTCCACGTTCGCGCGATTCGCTTTGAGATTGGCGGAAGCGACGGCTATATTTGCCTCCGCGGCCGTGACGTCAGCAGTCCGTGCGTGGAACGCCTGGACAGCTTCATCGACGATTTGCTGGGCAATCGCCTTCTGCTCACCCAACGGGATATCCCGCTCCTGGGTTATGCGGGCAAGCTCCGCATTGGCTTTGGCTTGCTCAAGACCAGCCTGAGCCTGCTGCAAGGCAGCTTCGGCCTGTGTGACCGTGGCCCTGGCCTGCAGCAACTGCTGATCGAGCTCGGGTGAAGAGATCACAGCGAGCACCTCACCTGTACGAACTTTGCTGCCGATGTCGACATTTCGCCTCTCTACATATCCGTCGGTGCGCGCGTACACGTCGGCCGTGTAGAGAGGCTGGATATTGCCCGGCAGCAAAAGAACCGATTGGGGCTGCCCGGTTTGAGGACGAATGACGCTGACCACGGGATGCGTTGCCGGTGCGCCGCGCACTGCGGCGAGGGCCTCACGGTGACGTTCTATGCGGGGAAGAGTACCCGCAAGAACCAGGCCCGCGATCAAAAGCGCACCTGCCACGGAACTCACGATTCTTCTCGCCCTCGAACCTGTCGCTTCAATCTTCCGGGACTGCTCAACTTTGGTGCTCTGCATTATGCGGTCTCCTGGTTTGAGCCTTCGTTTGAGACTTCATGCTTTCCGTGGATCAGGGTGAACATCAAGGGGACGAAGAATAGCGTCGCAAAGGTGGCCATGGAGAGCCCACCAATTACAGCGCGGGCCAGCGGCGCGTTCTGTTCCCCTCCTTCTCCCATGCCCAGGGCCATCGGCAACATGCCGATGATCATCGCGAGCGCAGTCATGGAAATAGGACGCAGCCGCGTGAAGCCGGCCGTGACTGCAGCCTCGATCGCACTCATTCCTGCTGTACGTTGTTCGTTTGCGAATGTTACGAGCAGAATGGAGTTGGCTGTAGCCACTCCTATCGACATGATGGCGCCCATCAGGCTGGGAACATTGAAGGTCGTTTGCGTGATGAACAAAGCCCATACGATCCCGCAGAAGGCTCCCGGCAGTGCGCAGATGATGATGAAGGGATCAAGCCAACTCTGGTAATTGACAACCATGAGCAGATAAACCATGAGTGCTGCGAAGCTCAGCCCTAAACCGAGGCGGGTAAAGGCTTCGTTCATGCTCTCGACCTGGCCGCGAAGCACAATCTTGTTCCCTGGCGTCAGTTTCTTGTTCTCTTCGCGGACGATGCGATCCACTCGACCCGCAACCGAGCCGAGATCGCTGTCCTGCGTATTGGCGTAGACATCGAAAACGGGCTGCCCGTTATGGTGGTTCACGACCACCGGCTGGATCGCTGGAGTTAGCGACGCCATATTGCCCAGGAGTTCGGTCCGATTTGACAACGTGCGGATCGGGATCGGCGTGTTCTCAATTGCGTTGATCGAGTCGATCCGGTATTGCGGCGTTTGAGCGGCAACAGCATATGTCATGCCCATCTTGGGATCCAGCCAGAAGTTCGGCTGCACAGCGGCGCTTGAGCTCAGAGAAATGTAGATACTGTTTGAGACGTCCTGCTGTGTGAGCCCGAACTCGGCTGCCCTTGTTCGATCAATATCCAGATGCAGATCCGGTCCATCCATTACTTGGTGCAGATGGACATCTACGGCGCCCGGCACCGCTGCGATCTTGGAGCGAAGCTCGCGTGCAACTTCGAAGTTTGCGGGATCGAATCCCTGCACCTGCACATCGATCGGCGAGGGGAGACCGAAATTGAGAATCTGGGTGACGATATCGGCTGGCTGAAAATAGAAGATGAGATCAGGAAATTTTTCTTGCAGCAGCGGACGCAGTTGCTTCACATACTGTTCGGTGGGTGCGTGGTGCTTTTCGTTGAGAGCGACCAGGATCTCGCCGTCGGCAGCGCCAATGGTGGCACCGTCGCCAAAAGCGTAGTTGAAGGTCTCCGTCGTGAGACCGATGTTATCCAGGACCAGACTGAGTTGATCCTTCGGAATAGTGTGATGGATTTGGTCCTCCACCTGACTGAAAAGAATCTTTGTCTTCTCGATGCGCGTTCCTGGCAACGCGCGCACGTGTAACCGGAACTGCCCGGCGTCGACTGCCGGAAAGAAGTCCCTCCCGATGAAGGGAAGAAGAAGGAAGCCGGTTGCCATGACCGAGACGGAGACGATCAGCGCCGGCCTTCGATGTTGCAATATCTTTTCCAATGACTGGGTATACTGCGCCTGCACCCAGAGAAAGCCGTCATTGAAATGTTCATTGATTCGGCCAAAGATCGAACGCGGTGCTGTGTGTGCTAGGCGATCCTCCTCTGAGCCTTCAAACGAGTGTTCCGCTCCAAGAAGGAAATTGACCAATACCGGGACGAGAGTTCGCGAGAGAAGATACGATGCGAGCATAGCGAAGACAACAGCTAAGGCCATGGGCGTGAAGAGATATTTGGCTGGTCCGGTAAGAAACACGACAGAGACGAAGACGATGCAAATCGTCAGCGTGGAAACTAGCGTCGGCGTTGCGATCTCCGAGGCGCCCACGAGCACAGCCTCTCTGAGCGGGCTGTTCCCCATGTGGCGGTGAATGTTTTCGATCGTGACGGTTGCGTCATCGACAAGGATGCCAATTGCGAGTGCCAGGCCCCCAAGGGTCATTGTGTTCATCGTGTCGCCCAAAGCGCTAAGCACGATGATGGAACTCAAAATAGAAAGGGGAATCGAGATGGCGATGATGATCGTGCTTCGCCAGCTGCCAAGGAACAACAGGATCATCAAGGCCGTAAGGCAGGCGGCAATGATTCCCTCACGCAAGACTCCTTCAATCGATGCACGAACAAACAGGGACTGGTCAAATAGCTCGCGGATATTGAGCCCTTTGGGTGCGGCTGCCCGGGCTGTCGGCAGAATCTCGTTCTTGATCTGGTTGACGATCTCCAGAGTGGATACAGATCCGGTCTTCATGATCGCGAGGAGGACTGCTGGTTTACCATCGGCACGCACAACATTTTGCTGCACCGCCCAGCCGTCCCTCACGTGCGCGACATCCCGCATGTAAACTAGGGAGCCGTTCACTCGCTTGATCGGAACGTCGTTGAGAGTGAGCGCATCTTTCGGACTCGAATTCGTGGTGACCGTGTATTCGCGATCGCCGACCTTCGCGGTTCCCGAGGGTAGTGTCACGTTTTGCGCGTTGATCGCTGCGGTGATGTCTGTCGGCGTCAGGCCCTTGGCAAGCAGGGCGTTCTGGTCAAGATCGACCATGATCTGGCGCGCAACCCCACCATAGGGTGCGGGCAGAAGGGTGCCAGGAACCGTCGAAAGCTGTTGCCGGACCCGGAACAGTCCATAATCGTAGAGTTCAGATTCAGAGAGAGTGTCGCTCGAGAGCGCCAATTGGATAATCGGCACTGTAGACGCACTGAAGCGCAAGGTCCATGGCGGATTCACGCCCGGCGGCATGCGGAAGCGGATCGCCTGTACGGCCGCTCCCACTTGAGACATGGCCGCGTCAATATGAACCTGAGGCTGAAAATATAATTTGATCACGCTCGCGCCATTTACCGTCTGGGAGTCGATCGCTCTGACGTCGTTCACCAGTGCCATCACGAATTCGCTGAACGTGGTGATCCGCTGCTCCATTTCCTTTGGAGGAAGGCCCGAGTAGGACCAAATGACGGTGATCACAGGGATATCGATGTTCGGGAAAATGTCCGTTGGGGTCGTTGCAATCGACGTGAAACCCAGAACGAGAATCAGTATGGAGACGACGATGAAGGTATAAGGCCGGTTGAGCGCGAGTCGTACAATCCACATGTAGCCGGGTCTCCCTCTTAACGGCGATATGATAGTTTGATGATCATCGAAATATGCCGATGCAAAAAGATGCCGGTCAACCAAAGAAAAAAGTAGGAGGCGTTTTCCCGGTTGTTATCGTCCTATAGGCATGGCTCGACTCTCTGATTCCGAAGCGGCGCTGATCGGCAGAGCTCTAGGTGACCCCAATCGCTTGGCGCTCTACACGCAGATCGCTGGCTGCGAGGAGGTCTTTTGCGGCAAGATGGAGGCAATGCACAGGATCAGCAGTGCAACTCTCTCCCACCACCTGAAGGTGCTTACTGAGTTAGGGCTGATTACCTCAAGGCGTAGCGGAACACATATCTATTACCGCGCTGTGCCGGAGCGCATGGCCGCATATGTGGAGTACCTGTCCGCGATAGCGTCCAGAGGAGCCAATCGATTCGCCGGCCGGCCCTTTAGATAGATGATGCATAACGAAGGCCTCTTCGTAATTGGGCCATGCACCAATGTCCGTGGTCCGAACTCTATCTGCCGCTAAATTGCAAGGCACACCCTCAGCGAAAACGCCGGCTGAATCTGATAAACCGGTCGCAGTCTATTGCCAATTGCAATACAGTACTATAGAAGTTGCATAACCTTACGCAGGCAGAAAGTGTGTTCGCGAGACCACTATGAATCGACGGCCATTCCTGGGATTGGCCGGAACGGCAGCTCTGAGTCCGGCGGCGATCTACGGCCACACCGATCCTTGTTCATAAGGCGCTGCTTCAGATTCGCATGGAGGATTTCAAGCGCCAGGTTCAGGGAAGCCATTCCGGAGCCGAAAACGGAGTATTCGAGAGCCGGCGCCGACTCAGGTGAAATTTACAAACAGCAATGCGAATGGGATGTTAAGCGACAACCCTATTGAGGTCGATAGATTGACCCTGGCTGAAGGGGAGTTTCCCTCCAGAACGCACTTCTGGCAATTCTGTACAGCCTGGTAGTAGACTTCCACTCTATGAAAAATCAGGCGTTGCTGTGCGTCTTGTTCTGTGGTGTCACCCTCGCGATTGTTCCAGTTGCATTTCGCGCTTTAGGCCAACCCGGCTCTGATGAAGGTGGATCCGCAGCCGCCGGGTCTGGGGGAACGAGTCCGTCGCTCCTCGTCGTGAACCAGGGCGATAAGAATCTCAGCATCGTGGATCCGGCGACCGATCAGCAAGTCGCGACTGTCTCTGAAAACGAAACAGATGTGCACGGACATGAAATAATCGCATCGCCCGACGGCCGCAAAGCATACGTGCCCATTTACGGCAGCGTAGGTGTAGGAAAGGCAGGGGTCGACGGCCAGAAGCTGCTAGTTATCGATATACCCACGCGGAAGATCGTAGGGAACATCGATTTTGGACATGGAGTCCGGCCTCATTGCGCGGTTTACGATGCACGGCGGAATGTTATCTACGTGACAACGGAACTGGATCAAACCGTAAGCATCATCGACCCCAACACTCTTAAAATCGTTGGTACCATCCCGACCGGGCAAAAGGAATCTCACATGCTCGTTCTCTCGCACGACGGACGGTTTGGCTACACTGCCAACGTAGGTGCGGGGACCGTATCCGTGCTTGATTTGGCGAAGCGGCGGCTGGTGACGGTGATCCCGGTTTCGGCCGAAACCCAGCGCATTGCTATTTCCAACGATGACCGCATGGTCTTCACGTCTGATCAGACGAAGCCCCAATTGGCCGTAATCGATACATCGACAAACAAGGTTAAGGCGTGGGTCCCGCTCGAAACCACTGGGTATGGCACGGGTCCCACCAAGGACGGCCGTTGGTTGCTTGTGACAATGCCTGCGGCCAAAAAAGTAGCTGTTGTCGATCTGAGTACGTTGAAAGTTGTGCGCGCCATCGATGTTCCTGCTGCGCCGCAGGAAGTCTTGATGCGCCCCGATGGCAAGGTCGCGTATGTCTCTTGCAACAAGAGTGGTCAGGTTGCCGTGATCGATCTCTCTCAATGGAAGGTACAGGGCTTGATCACCGCCGGGCGCGGCGCGGACGGTCTCGCCTGGGCCCGCTGACCATCCGGTCGGCTAGGAGTTGGCAAAGGTGCAATCTTGGCAGAGCAAACACAGGGAGTTTCCCTGCCATCAAAACCCTGAACTACCCTGCAATGCGTAGGTGGTTCAAACCGATCACTGCGTTTTCAGGTATGCGATGACGTCCTGAATATCCGAACTCGACAGTGTGTTTCCCCACGCAGGCATCGCGCCCTTCCCATCCCGAATGATCTTCTGCGCTTGTGCGGGAGTCACGCCCGTTTTGAAGATCCCATGGAGATTTGGAGGACCGAAAGGAGAGGTATCGCCCGGCTGTTTGTTGTGACAAGCGACGCAGTTTTTTTGATAGACCACCGAGCCTGCTTTGGCCTTTCCGCCCGTGACCGCTTTGCCTGAGGCGGCGAGCCCTATCGTGCTGGCAAGTGTGAGAGCAGCGACGCCGCAGAGCGCAAGGATAAAGAACCTTTCGCGCCAGTCTGTCGATCGCTGCCATGCTTCCATCGCCATCTTCGTGTTGCCTCCTTCCTCGTTGTTTTCCAGTGGATACTGCAAGGCTTCATCCCGTCCCGCTAAGTTGCGGGATCTCGAAGGCTGAGCAAGGATTTATAAGGCGAACCCAAATAGCGGTTACGGAATTGTGAACAAGAACCAATCGAGTGATTGGAGATGAGATTTGCCGTCGTTGGGCGGTTCGCTTGTCTCCTCGTAAATTGCCGTTTTCGGAAGTGTCGCCAAAAACAGGCTAAATCGTTTCAATCGGAGAATCAACCTCACTGGTCGGAGAGCCAGGGCGATTCTCCGGGCCGGGGCGATGCCAGATCACAAGTATCACTTCGATATGGTAGGAGCTCGTTCGATTGCCGAAGTGCCTAAGACTTGTCGCAACCTCTGCGACACCAATTCGATGGCACCTTTGGCTGCTGGCGTCTCGGCCAGGGCATCGAGCATCATGAACCCATGAAACGTGGAAAGATATCGAACAGCCGTCACCTCTACGCCCGCCTGGGCCAGCTTTCGTGCATACTCCTCTCCCTCGTCGCGAAGCAGGTCGTGTTCGGCGACGAGGACCAGCGCAGGTGGCAGGCCTTCGAGCTGTTCGGGAGTGGCTAGGAGCGGCGCTGCTAAGGCTTTTTTCCGATCGTTTACGTTGGGCGCGTAGTGACCCCAGTACCACTCCATCGCTTGCCTCGTCAGCCAGGGCCCGGTTCCATAGTCGGCGTACGAATTCTGAGTCATGCTCGAATCCGTGACCGGATAACAAAGGACTTGGTAGCGGATTTGCGGTCCGCCGCGCTCTTTCGCGAGCAGGGTCACAGCTGCAACCATATTGCCGCCGACGCTGTCCCCAACTACGGCCATCCGGCCGCCGTCCAGACCCAATGCGCTGCCGTGTTCGGCGATAAATCGGACAACTGCATACGCCTGTTCGTTGGCAACCGGAAACTGAGCTTCGGGTGCAGAGGCGTAGTGCACAAAGACGAAGGCCGCGCCACTCGCCCTCGCCAATTCGCATGCAAGACGGCCATGAGTCTTCAGATTGCCCAGCACCCAACCACCGCCGTGGAAATAAACCGCCACGGGTAACGGCTCCCCACCCTTGTTAGGCCTGAAGATTGAGACGGAAACCGCGCCACTTGGTCCTACAGGCAAGATTCGTTCTTCAATCTGGAGATCGCGGATGTCCATCCCAGCGAATTGCAGCTCCTCGAGCGATTTACGCGCATCTGCGGGCGAGAGCGTATGGACCGGTTTGCGACCGCCGCGGGCTGCTAGATCGTCAAGAAATCGTTGCGTCTTGGGTTCTAAAAACGTGATCTTCGTCATCTCGATGTCACCTTTGAACACCTGAGCCATCAATCTCCCCATCTCCGAATCTGCGGCTTTGAATTCGACGCATGATCCGGGAGGTTCGAGGGCGCGCTGTGATTGGCCATCAGACTTTCTGGGCGACCATCCTGCGCGAGAGAGGCGGTAAGAGTGCGAGGATTAGAAGTGCGGCAACGGCGCCGCAGAGATCGATCAACACGTCGTACGGTGAGCTTGTGCGGTTCGGCAAGAAGCTCTGGTGATACTCGTCTGCGATCGAAACTAGGAGCGTCGAGCACACTGCTAGAAATGCGGCTGGCTGGTTCAAGGGGCGCGCGTAACTCCTGGTTTTGATCGAATAGTTCCAACCATGAAAAAAGGCGGCACTCACGAGTCCATATCCCACGAAGTGACCTGTCTTGCGAATCCAATGGTGCACCACAGACCAACGGTCGGCGGTGATTGGTCCAAAGAGATGGACCCAAATAGGCAGAAGCCAATGACTGGTATTGTCTGCGGACATCGTCGCAGTAGACTCAACCGCAATCATGGCCACCGCCAGCGCTGCGGGTATCCAGTGCAAGAGCTGCTTCAGCCACGCAGACCGGAGAGAAGAAGAACGCATAGCGGAGGTGCGCGCGGAGTCCATGCTTCTAGAGTACAGAAAGTCTTGGACAGCTAAGCGGGTTCAAACTGTGACTACGAAAGTGGCCTCCTATCATCTCTGGGCGCCGCTACCATTAAGATCCAGTGCAGACCATTGGTTGACCGCGTGCAGATAGAACAGGCGAAGCGCCGGTGACCAGGGCAATGCGGCCATTTAACGTTTCCATAGGCTCCGATCTCCACAAAAGCAGCCGTCAACCATCTGGTGCGGCCGCTTTTAGAAGCCATACCCGGATAGGGATGTGCCCTTCCAGAGGGAGGTATATGTCCTCAGTCTTGCGGCAACTAGGTCAAGGTACGGAAACAAAGTTCTTCCTTGAGGAATAGCCATTCCCCGGTTCTGGGTTTTTTCGATGGAACGAGGACGCCGAGATGGATCATCGGAGCCAAGTAGGGAACCAACTAAAATTCGCGCGCGAAGTTCTTCCTGCGTTCGCCCCATTCTCTTGTAGAAAACAGACGAGGACCGACATCAATCAATCGCGGGATCATGTCGAAGACCGCGCCAGGAGTCCACGGGGAGCCTCCGCGCGTGCGGTAGCCTCGTTGGTTGAGTTCCGCTGCCACACGACGCAGTGGCCTGTCCTGTACCACGAGTTCCATCATGTGAGTCAGGATCTGGTTCTCCTCCGGGTCGACTTCCAGACGCTGGCAATCAGCGGAGATGCGCATTCCGTAAGGAACCTCCTCGACGGGTTCCTTGGTTTCTGGCGCCTCGCCCTCCACCTCGCGGCTCCATTCGATAGCCACCAGCTTCCAGCCTGCATCTGCTCGCTGCCGAATATGCTCCAAGTTGAGAGTCATCGGGTCCGTGGCGGATTCGCGAACCCGTTCAAAATACGTCATGCGCGCCTCCCTATGAACGCAAGATTTACTCCTCAGAGAGCACGCAGGATGCCATGACTCGTCGCCATAATCTACGGTGATGAGGCTCAGAGGAATCATAGGAAGATCGCGCCGAATGCTGGTAGTGTCCGCTTTTCAAACTGGCTGTTTGTCTTCGGACATTCTTGACATGCCCCGGCTCCTGCCAGTCGCGGCTTCTCGGGCCCACATAAACAGGCTTGGATAGACAGCGAGGGAGGACACACGCCCTCCCTCTCGGATTCTCCCTATACCGGAATATCCACTGACTCGTAGCGGCACCATCGACAAGGTTGTGGTGGCTGGCAACATTCCGTTGCATGAAGTGGCGCCATCCGCTCTCTCTGCGCTGAACACGTTCCAACTACTCCAAATCCGGGAGGTCCTCACGTGCGCGCAGAAGCCGGATGGATCGTCCCTGTCCGGGAATCCGCTCAATGAAGCCGTTCGCTTCCAGGGCAAGGACCATTTGATGTACAGAAGGCGGGCTCACGCGGAAATATTTCTGCATGTCCGCTTCGGCGGGGGGCCGGCCGTTGAGCTTGCTGTAGTAGTAAATGAACGCGAGATACTGTCCCTGTTTGTGAGAGAACGGTTTTGCGGGCACGGACCAAGTGTATCCGCTTTTGACATATGCTTAAGAACGGCGGAAACGCTTGCGAACGCCGTTCATGTCCGAGCCTGCGCGTGACGTACTTCTGACGGGCTTCAGAACAGCTCTTTACAACTCTTCCGGATCGATTCGCAGTCTTCTGGCATGATGTTCCGGTGAAAACTGAACACTTCTCGCAAACCCCGGATCAGAAGGGAATATCGTCGTCTGTGATCTCGGTCCCTGCAAACTCTTCAGCCGCTGCCGGAGGCCGCTGATCGAAAGAGCTTGTGTTCGAGCGCGAATAACCGCCGGCCGAATCCCCCTCGCCACGGCCTGACAACAAAACCAGATCATTGACGATAATCTCGGTGCGGTACTTCTTTTGGCCCGACGCCTGATCATCCCACGACCGTGTCTGGATACGGCCCTCTACGTAAAGCTTTGACCCCTTCTTGACGTAGTCGCGAATGATTTCAGCGAGCCGCTGGTAGGCGGTCAGGTTATGCCATTCAGTGCGATCCTGCCATTCGCCTGCCTTGTCTTTGAAACGCTCCGAAGTCGCCAGGGTGAGGTTGGCCACGGCGGAGCCGCTGGGCAGAAACTTCACTTCGGGCTCTTTACCGACATTGCCCAACAGGATGACCTTGTTAACGCTCTTTGGCATTTGAACTGTTCCTTTGACCCGCCTTGCGGGGTTAAGCGAAAAGAATAGCAGAACTGGAGTGAGCGATCAGCCGTTACGTCGGCCGAGCCATTTGGCGCCGCCCAGAAGGAGGAGAAGAACGCCCAACGGAACACAGGACATTGCCACCATAAGAAACAGCCAACCAGCGTCTGTATGCGGTCCGTGCCGATGAATTCCACCGAAGACAGTTTCGATAAGGGCGATGGAGGCGAGACCGGTCACCAGCAGCCACACCCCGGTCTTGAGCAGCTGCGAAGTGTCCTTCGCCATAGGCCTACGCTTCGCGTCATGGTGTGCGGGATCGTGTACGGGATCGCTTAAAGGATTTGACCTTGCGGAGGGTGTGGTCACCAGATTGCTCAATGCCAGACTGCCAGCATCGCATACACCACCACGCCGGTTATCGATACGTAGAGCCAAATTGGAAGGGTGTAACGAGCAATCGCGCGATGCTGGCGGAAACGGCCGCTCAGCGAAAAGAAGAAGGTTGTAAGCACCATCGGCAACGCCACGATCGAGAGCACGATGTGGCTTATCAGAATCGAGAGATAAATCGTCCTCGCTGCTCCGTGGCCTGGAAAGATCTGATCTCCATGCAACGCATGGTGGAGAATGTAGCTCACCAGGAAAAGAGAAGAGAAGACAAACGCCGTTATCATCGCTTTCCGGTGCGCGGCGACATTCCGGCGCCGGATGAAGTAGAAGCCAATCAGCAATGCGGTGGCGCATAGCCCATTCAACAAGGCGTTCAGCGCCGGTAAGAAATTAAGCCGCATGGAAAAGGCTGAGGAAGCCTGATGTACGAAGAGCAGCCACAGCAAAAACGCGACTGCCAGTGCGCTCACCACGACAATCATTGCGATCGGCAGCGCAGCGGAGGCGCGCCCATGGGGGCCTGCGAACGAGTTCTTGGGAGTTGTTGTGTTCATCGATCCTAGCTCACGATCTTCAGCTCAAGCTGCCGGGCGATTTGTTCGCCGGTTCACGATGGCCCAAGAAGCACCGAAAGTGAGCAGGCAGAAGACGACGGTGACGGCCAGGTTCACCTGCATAGGGAATGCCGTCTGGGTACCCGGAAAGAGGCTGCTGCGGAGAGCCTCCACCCCATAGGTCAGAGGATTCAGAAGCATACAGAATCGCAACCAGCCGGAAGCGCTGTTCACTGGAAAGAGCGCACCTGAGCCGAGCCACAAGGGAATAAGCAGCAGGTTGATAACGGCGTGAAAGGCTTGAGTTGAATCCATCGGCCACGCGATAGCAAAACCGAGCGCGGTAAGCTCAAAGCTGATCAGCACGATCACCAGCGCGCTCAGCCCGATCGCCTCGGGCGAGAGATGTGCTCCGACCAGCGGGCCGAAGGCGAGAAAGATGATCCCTTGAATCGCCGCAAGTGTCGCGCCGCCGAGGACCTTACCCAGAACGATGGCTGAGCGGCTCGCGGGTGATGCCAGCACCGAGAGCAGGAAACCCTCGTTCCGGTCCGTGATCAGCGACATCATGCTGAAGATCGCAGTGAAAAGCACAATCATGACGACGGAACCGGGGAAGAAATACGCAAGGTAATGGCCGGAGTTTGAATGGCTGTCACCACTGCTGAAACTGTGCGCGAATCCCGACCCCAACACGATCCAGAAGAGTAGTGGCGAAGCGATCACGCCCACAACGCGGGCCTTCTGCCGGTAAAAACGAACAATCTCCCGTACCCAGAGGGAGTAAGCAGGCAACAGAACCCCGGGCGACGAAGTGTTCGCGGTGCGTGGCGCAGTCGCCGTCATTGTAGCCATGCTTATTCCTCCTCCTTCGCTTCTGCCCAGAAGCGGTGTCCCGTGCGTTGAATGAAGACATCTTCCAAGCTCGGTTTCGCTACAGATACCCCTTCGATCTCGCCTGGAAACGCCTCGACAACGCCGGTGATGAAGCGATGCCCGTCTGGGCGTTCCAACCGCACAGTCCGTCCGAGAACAACGGCCTGGACTTCAAACTGCTCCGCCATCCGTTTCGCCAGTTTCGCTGCACCGTCTTCAGAGGCGGTCTCAAACAACACAACATCGCCGCCGATCGCCGACTTCAGATCAAAAGGTGAGCCCAGGGCGACCAATTTGCCTTCGTTCAAGATGGCGAGACGGTCGCAGTGCTCTGCCTCTTCCATCAAATGGGTCGTAACCAGAATCGATACTCTCTCGTCGTCTCGCAACATTTTCAAATACTGCCAAAGATCGCGTCGGGCGCCCGGGTCCAATCCTGTTGAAGGTTCGTCGAGCAAGAGAACGGATGGAGCATGAATCAGACCCTTCGCCAACTCCACTCGGCGTTGCATGCCGCCAGAGAGTGTCTCCACGTAATCCTTGGTGCGATCGCTTAGCCCGACCCTGCTCAGCACCTCCTGAATTCGAGCGTTGAGCTTAGAGCCGCTTAGGCCGTAGAGATGGCCCTGGTGCTTCAGATTCTCCGCGACGGTCAACTTTACATCTACGCTTTTCGCCTGGAAGACAATGCCGATTTGCTGACGAACCTTGTTCGGTTCGCGAGCAACATCGAAGCCCTGGATCTTCGCGTGTCCGCCGCTGGGTACCATCAGAGTGGACAAGATGCGGAAGAGCGTAGTTTTCCCGCTGCCGTTTGGGCCCAACAAACCGAAGATCTCCGCCGGTTCTACTGTAAAAGTCAGCGCATCGAGCGCTTGACGATTGCCGTAATTGTGCGACAGGTTCTCAAGCTGAATTGGCGCATAGCCGGTATCTCCTATGCTGCCGCCTTTCAGACCTGTACCTGTTTTCGCGGGCGCCGGACGGGGGCTCAAGGTAGCCATCGCTTAATTCCTTCCCGTCGCGTCCAGCATCATGATCGTGAGCAGAATTGGCAAGTAGATGACGCTGGCTTTCAGCAGGGCGCGTGCGTATCCCCGTGACTCCGCCGCCGTTCGCGCGCTTGTAATGCGTGAGAAGCCGATCGTATAGGCCAGGTAAACCAAACCCAGAACGATAGCCGAAAATAGATAAATCCATCCGGTTAAATGCAAGAAATAAGGGATGGTGCTGATCGGGATCATCAGAATCGCGTAGATAAGCGCTTCGAATACAGTGGACCAGCCATCGGGTTGAACGGCAGGCAGCATGCGGATTCCCGCTCGCACGTAATCCTCGCGGTAGAGCCATGCAATCGCCATGAAGTGAGGAAACTGCCAGACGAACAGAATGGCGAACAGTGCTACCGCGGGCAATTCGATCATGCCCCTGGCGGCGGTCCATCCGAGCAAAGGAGGCATGGCTCCTGGAAACGCGCCGAAAAAGGTGGCGAGAGGGGTTACGCGCTTGAGCGGAGTGTAGACGGTGACATAGCTGAACGCGGTGAGCAACGTAAGGACAACAGTAATGGGATTGGTGAAATAGGCCAGGACAAGCGCACCAGCCGCGAAGCAGATCATGCCGGCAGCTAGTCCATGGGTAAAGCTGATCCGCCCCGATGCCAGCGGCCGCCCGGCTGTGCGCAGCATCTTCGCGTCGATCTTTCTTTCCATTACCTCGTTCATTGCGGCCGAGCCGCCCGAGACCAAGCCGATACCGATCAACGCTTCCAAGAGTCCCCACTGCACGGTGGGAATTCCAGATCGCATCGAGCCGAGGTAAAAACCCGCCCACGCCGTAAGGACAACTAACGCCGTAACTCTTACTTTAAAGAGAACCTGATAGTCGGAAAGCAACGAGGGTCGAGGCACGCCTGGTGCAGCCCCCAGCAGGGTCGGCGGGGAGCCCGGAAGAACGCCGACAGATGTTCCATCGGACGTTGCCACGTGCGCGGATGGCGTCACAGCGCGACAGCCTCATCCAAAGAGTGCGTCGGAGAGTGGGCTGGCTGTTGAACGGGATTGTCCTGAAACTTCGGCATTGAGTCTGCCTGACGACTCCTCTTTAAATCATACCAAGCCAAATCGGCTCTGCCGCCGCAGCTCTGCCGCCGCAGCTCTGCCGCGAGGTCGCCGCATTAAGCTTGGCTGGTCTCCCCGTTCTTGACCAGATATTCCTCGATCAGGACAGCGACGAGCACTGCCGTGGGGACCGACACCATCGCGCCCACCACACCGGCCAGTTTGGAGCCCATCAGCAATGCCACCAAAACCGCCAATCCCGGTAGGTTTACTCGGTTCTGCATGATGCGCGGCGTCAGGAACGAAGTCTCAACCTGTGCATAAATGACGTAGAAGATGAGCGCACCGAGAACCTTTGTCCAGGAATCGACCGCGGCTACCAGCAGGACCAGAGCCATCGAGATCAGGGCACCTACGATGGGGATGATATTCAACACTCCCATGATCACACCGAGCGCGTAAGCATAACGGATTTTCAACAGGACAAAGACAATTGTGCTAGAAACCCCAAGAATGAGCATCAGCAGCCCTTGCCCCAGCAGCCACCTACCCATCCGGACTTCGGCGCGCAGAAGAGTGACGTCTAGGCGCCCGCGAATCTCGCGCGGGAAAAGCGAGAGTGCCCAATGGTATGCCCTATCGCCGTCAAGCATGAAATAGACCGTGAGAATGATGACTGTCCCGATGTCGACTGCCTGGCTGGCCCACTTGCTGATGGAGAATAGGACATATTCGACGAAGTTCGATGCAAAGCTTTGTACTCTGGCATTCAACCCAGCGACATCGAGGTGAGAAGCGAACGGCATCCGTCGCAGTTCGCCCAACATTTGTGGGCCGCGCGAAGGCAGTTCCTTCGTAAACGTGCTGAGGTCGCGCACTACCGGAGGCAAAGCCACCGCGAAAAACAGAGATATGGCCCCGCCCACGAGAACGAGGAGCAAAACAATTGCAATCCCGCGGCTGGGCTTCCAGGTTCTGATCTTCACCTGCATGATCGCCTGGATAACTGGAGTGAGCACGACGGCGAACAGGGCGCTGACATAAAGCATCAGCAGAATCTGGCGCATTACGTAACTGAGAAGAAGCGCCAGCGCCAGGGCAAACGCGAACAAGATGTTGGCGCGCGCCTCCCCCTTCCTGCCAGTGAAAAGCGTTTGGGGAGGCGCATCGTCGACTGTTGCTGCAAGGGCCCGGGGCATTCGGTTTTTAACGGACTCTTCCATCGTTCTTACTTTCCAATCTCCCAGGCTGGGCTGACGATCTCTATGATGCGAGCAGCTACTTCAATTTGGCTCAACCCGGTAGTCAAGATCGTGAAGTGCGCGGCGCGATAGTGAGGTAAGCGTCGCTGATGCCGCGCCTCCAGCTCCTCGGGCTTCGCCAGGAGCGGTCTGGTGTGCGGGCCGCCTCGGATGCGTCCCATCAACTCCGATAGGGGAGCGTCGAGAAAAACTAGACACGTCTCCTTCCAGCCCAAAATGTAGGAGAGAACCTGGGCATCCTCGATCGTTCCCCCTCCTAGAGCGAGAACCAGCCGGTTTTTCTCGTGGAATTGCTCGAGAGCCCTGCGTTCCGCACGGCGAAAGTAGGACTCACCGCGAGAGCGAAAAGTCTCCGCGATGCTTTCGCCATGGGAAGCCTCGAGGACGCTATCGAGATCGAGAAAATCCCAGCCGAGGGACCGGGCCAAAAGCGCACCCACTGCGGATTTCCCTGCGCCCATAAAGCCGGTCAGAACGAGGCGGGAAAGGGGCAACCGGCGATCGAGGTCAGCGCCACCCGATAGGTGCGCGAGTTCGTCCTTTGGTTTGCTCATGCACTCTGAGCATTATAAGGAACGCAGTCCACCGGGCAGAGCAAATCCGGCTACTTCGCGCCGGAGGTCTCCTTCTTAAGGGCGGTTTGGATATTGTCCCAAACTTCAGGACTGGGGTCGTGGATGGGTAACAAAAGCTTGGCTTGCTGCGCAATATATTCTAGATCCTCAACCAGGGCCCTGCAGTTTTCACACGTCTGCAAATGCTCGTTCTTGCCCAGATCGTCGCCAGATTCGAATAATTCCGGCAACAGTTCTTGAAATTCGGCGCAACCCATCAACGGCTTTTCTCGATCACTCTTTCCATTGATCATCATAAACCAGCCGCCTCTCTCCGCTGGCCTGACTTAAGAAGGTCCCGGAGCTTCATTCGGGCCTTGTGTAACTGAGATTTACTGTTGCCGATGGAGCAATCAAGCATCTCGGCAATTTCGTTGTGTTCATATCCCTCTACATCGTGGAGCACGAAGACGAGCCGGTATCCGGGGGGCAGATTCTCGACTGCTCGCTCCAGCGTGACGCGATCGATTGAGCCGGTCAGTGTCAAATCCCGAGCACCAATGTCTTTGCGCGGACCATCCTCTTGTGAGGGTTCGAGAGTCTCTTCGAGGGAAACCTGGGGCAATCCCTTCTTGCGAAGATGCATCAGTACGACATTGACTGCGAGACGATGAAGCCAAGTGGAAAATGCTGAGTCTCCTCGGAAGGTGCCAATCTTCCGATAAAGCTGGAGGAAAGCTTCCTGGGTTAAATCTTCCGCTTCCGCCACGTTGCCGAGCATCCGTAAGCAGAGGGAATAGACGCGGCGTTTGTGCAACGCGTAGAGCGTCGCAAACGCTTCCGCATCTCCGGCCTGCGCGCTCTCAATCGCCTCCGCCTCACCTGCAATCGGTGGATTGCGGCGCATATGGTGGTTCGGTGTCTTGGACGGAACGGCAGTGGGTCCAGGCGAAGTCGATAGATCTTTGCTTGGGATAGACATCATTTCCTTTTTTGAGGGAGTCCCACCATTGTACTTATGCAGCAGCGACTTGGCAGCGGCTGTCGTCACGTGGGTCTCGGAAGAAGCTGTCAAAATCAGAGTAACGATTACAAGTTAGAACCTGCTTCTGTTGAATGAGTTGCCTGCTCAATCAGGGATTTCAAGCCCCGATAAACCTTGCATATAGGCTGCGCGCGACTGCCACATCCGTTGTTCCTTGTACGATCGCGCGGCCGTCTTCAAAAACTGTCACCGTGTATTCTCCGTGCTCAAAACGAAGCAGGAGACGGTTGAACTTTACCCGTCCATGAGGCTCCAGTCGTCGCTGCATTTCTGGAAAGTCGACAGGTCGATGATGCTCATGAATCTGTACGGAATTCCGGCCGCAAAGAGTGATCTGTGGTCGGCCTTCTCCCCGCAGATGGGCAAAGTTCCGTTCCTGGCACACGATACAGCCGGGGCGGGGAGTCGCGGTGGAGATCTCCGATGCCTCGTTCGTCCACATGTCGCGGGAGAGCAAGGTTCGCCGCATCTTGTCTTTGGCCCCGACCAGGTACTTGAGCGCTTCGGTCACTTCGACCGAAGCTGCGAAGTTCACGGCGGTGTTCAAGACGCCTGCGGTATCGCAGGTCGCCACGGTGCCTGAAGGCGGCTTAGGGAAGATGCACGCCAGGCAGGCAGTCTCTTCCGGAAGGATGTTCATGGTTACGGAATAGGCGCCCACCGCTGCCGCATAGATCCATGGCCGCCGCTGTTCGAGAGCGTAGTCGTTTAAGAGATAGCGGGTCTCGAAATTGTCGGTTGCGTCCAGCAGAATCTCGGCTTCGGACAAAAGCGCCTCGATATTACGCGGCACGAGGTCTGCCACATGGGCACGCACGGAGATCTCGCTATTGAAGAGGGCGATTTTCCGCCTGGCCGCTTCTGCCTTGGGCAGCGAGTCGCGTGCGTCCGCCTCATCGAAGAGCACCTGCCGCTGCAGATTGCTCACTTCTACAAAGTCCCGGTCGATCAATGTCAGCGTACCCACACCTGCGCGAGCCAACAAGGCGGCTGCCGCAGCGCCGGTTGCACCGCATCCGATAACCGCGACTGAGGCGGCAGCGAGCTTCCGCTGACCTGATTCGCCGATACCGGGATACAGTACTTGGCGCGAATACCGTTCTGTGATCGAATCCAACCTGAGGCTCCACGATCATTCTAGTCTCACCGCGCGGGCTGGTTTGCGGCACGGTCGGCCGTAGGACGATACCAGTTGAAGGCCCGCAGAATCCCCACCCAGCCTTGTTTCCTTCGCTGTGTGCTTTTGCGTCAAACGTTTGTCGGCCATCGGCGGGGGATCCAGTTCCAGCAGCAGAGCGATGTACGCGCTGGCGCTGGGCCGCTAAAGATGGTCTATTGTGATGGGAAAGCGCACCGGCTAGGGCGAGAAACCGCTGCCAATCCCGTCTCAACTTCTGTTCATGCTGAAGGTCTAAGATCCTAGTCTGAGAGGTTATTTGGTTGGTTTGAGACCATTGTTGAAGCGTTCCTTGGCAAGTTTGCACGCGTTCACCCTGCTAGGTTTCGCTATGGTTTTCTGTCCTCTGGGCAACCAGGCTCCTGCGCAAGCCGTGGCCGGTACTCCGGCCCAAACTGGAACGCAGAACGATGCCCGGACTGCTCAGCACACGGACACTTCGCAGAGGTCCGCGCCGCCGAAACCTGATACGGGTCCTCTCGCTCCTGGCTTCAAGAACCAGGTGCCGCTGAGTCCGCCCGGCCAATTCATCGGCCAAACGAGCTTGGGCGCCTGGGCAGGATTGCGCGTGGCATCAATCCACTTTGAAGGGGTTAGCGAAAGCACCTTGCGGCCACTCCCCAGCAAACTCGAACAACAGCCGGGAGAACCGCTGGATCCGGTTAAGATTCGGGACAGTCTGCGCCAGCTCTACGCCACTGGCCTGTACGAGACAATCGAAGTAGCTGGCGTTCGCAACGGAGACGAAGTTTCCATCGTCGTTACTGGTGTTCCCCGCCTTTTCTTTCGTCGCGTGAATATCAACGGAGTCGGTAGCAACCGTCTCAACGCCGTACTCCAGAACACCACCCAAGTACAGGCAGGCAGTTACTATTCCACGGGCCGGGTTGACCAGGCGGATTCGAACGTAGCGAAGACCTTGGAAGATAACGGCTTCTATCGCGGCCAGGTCGCACGGACTCTGGTGCTCGATCCGGTAAACGCGCTCGTCGACCTCAATTACACGATCACGCCCGG
>DASYBJ010000244.1:0-17853 GCA_036500845.1 Acidobacteriaceae bacterium | reverse complement strand
CTCCGATGGAGCTAACCTCGACGCGGATCATGGTGCCGGCACAACCGAGCTCTCGGCAAAGGATTTGAAGGCTCTGGCCGACGATCCAGACGACTTCGAGCGCGAACTGCAGGTGCTGGCGGCCAGCGCCGGAGGAGCGCCGGGACAAGCAATCGTCACGGTCGATGGTTTTAAGAATACGAGCCGCATTCCTCCTAAGTCAGCGATTGCCTTCATTCGCATCAATCCTGACCTATTCTCCGCCGAGTATGAAACTCCGCCATATCGCGGGGGCCGGATCGAAGTCTTTACCAAGCCCGGTCAGGACACATATCACGGTGCCTTGTTCTTCAGCGACAGTGACCCGAGCTTCAATGCGAAAGATCCACTGTCGATCACGCGTGCACCGATCGGCAAGCGCAGATACGGCTTTGAACTGAGCGGTCCCATTCGGCGGCACAAGAGTGATTTTGCGCTCGATCTCGAGAAACGTGACATCGATAGCTTTGCTACGGTGAACGCCTTCGTGCTGAACTCGCAGGGCACTGTTAAAAATCTGATCGAAAACGTTGCCACTCCCCAGCGGCTCTGGATTGCGAGCGCGCGTACCGACTGGCAGCTCAATTCCAGGAATACACTCGCGCTTGCTTACACGGGCAACGTGAGTAACCTGACCAATCAGGGAATAGGTGGCCTGGCGCTACCAGAGGCCGGCTATGACGGCACGAGCAACGAGCATGACCTCCGCATTACCAACGTAGCGACGCTGAGCCCCACGCTCTTGCACGAGAGCCGCTTCGCCCTCTCCTGGAAAGATACAGATCAAGTGCCGCTCTCGACCGCGCCGAGCCTGCAGGTTACAGGCGCGTTCACAGGAGGAGGTTCGACTGCAGGAGAGCTGCGCGACCATGAGCGCGACATTGAGGTGGATGATGATCTGCTGATTAGCCATCGCGCGCACACGGTCAAACTCGGCGTCGAGGCTCTGGGCTTGTTGGTCAATGCCGTCGATCCCGATACATTCAACGGTGCTTTTGTTTTTGGCGGCGGAAGTGCACCCAGCCTCGATGCAGCCAACAGCGGAACCACCTACATCTCCGGACTCGAACAGTACCGTCGCGCTCTTCTGGGCTTGCGCGGCGGCACCCCCACAACCTTCAACATCACGCAAGGGCAGCTCCTGGTCGCGTTCAACCAGTGGCGGGTTGCGTTCTACGCACAGGATCAGTGGAAGCTACGGCCTCGGCTCGCCCTGTCTGTTGGACTTCGTTATGCTTTGCAGACCTCACCCTCTAGCTTCGGCAATGTGACGCCGCGTTTCGGAATTGCCTGGTCGCCTGACAGGAAGTCCACCTGGGTCATCCGAGCGCGTGCCGGTCTGTTCTATGCGCCTATCGATCGGACAACGACCCTTCAAGCGTATCGTCTGAATGGCATTCGCCAGGCGGAGAACATCGTCTACGGTCCATCCTTCAATGATCCGCTTTCCGGCCAAGGACTGTCCGTGATCACGACGCAGCAATTCGCGCCGGACGTGTCGCAGTCCCCATCACTGCAAATGCAACTCGGCGTGGAGCATGAGTTCCCGGGGCATTGGCATGCACAGGCAAATCTATTTTGGGCAGAGGGTTGGGATACGCTGCGCTCGCGCAACATCAACGCACCGTTGGTCGACGCCTCGACAATCAACCCTTTGCTGGCGCCGCGCCCCCTTGCCCCCAACCGAAACATCTTTCGGTTTGAGCAGTCCGGTAATCTCCACGGCCCAGTATTTTTCGCCGGTCTTGAGCAACACGCGCTCAAGCGGCTGCAGCTCTTTGTGGGTTATCTCTATTTCGGCCTCAAGACCGATGCGGATAAAGCTACTCTGTTTCCGCAAAACAGTTACAGCAACCACGGAGAGATGACCCAAGCGTCTTGGGAAGCAACCAACCGCGTCTTCGGGGTTAGCCAACTGAGTCTCCCGCTCAAGCTCTCGCTTTCCGGTACCTTCGACAGTTCGAGCGGACTGCCGTACAACGTGACGACGGGGACCGACAACAACGGTGACGGTGTCTTCAACGATCGTCCAGCCTATGCCGCCACTCCAGGTGCCGGAGTCTACCCGACGCAATTCGGCTTGCTTACGAGTGCTGGCATCAATGGAGGGCTGCCTCGGAACGCCGGCATCATGCCCTGGGCGATCCATCTCGATACGAATCTGAGCCGCTCCTTCGCCGTGGGCCATCGCACTGCGACAGGAGAAACGCGGCAAAGCGTCACTCTCAACGCCCGCGCCAGCAATTTGCTGAACCATACAAATGTGACCGGGGTAGGCAGCGTGCTGGGATCGCCCTCTTTCGGTCTGCCGTATACGGCGGACTCAGGCCGCCGGGTCGAATTCGAACTTCGTTACAGCTTCTAGAGAGGAAAACCATGAGCAAACGATTCGTACTAAATACGCTCTTACTGGCTGGCTCAGTTGCGGCAGCTGGCCAGTCCACAACCACGGCGATCGCTCCACCACTTCCGCCTCTTCTGATCGCCTACCGATACTGGCCAGACCAGTTCGTGCAATGGGTTGGCCCGGAACTTCCCTATTCGCTGATTGAACTCTACGCGGACCAAACAGCTCCCGAGCCGTTATACGACGTGGCGCTGACCGACCGCGGCACCGGAAAACGTATCCATTACAGTAATCAACAGCAGCAGGTCGATATCGACAAGCTGAGCGGCGAAGCTTATCTAACGAAGATCCAGCTCGCCGCACCCGATCAGGAGAACGCGGGCGGCACATGGAACCTCACCTTCACCACTGAGAGTGGCAAGCCTGTGATCTGGCGCTTCATTCAGGGCTCGGACGTGACCGAGCAAGGCAGCGGCCTCACCCCCATGCCTACTGTGCCGATGCCCCTCTTCATGTATCGCGAGCAGGGAGCCGTGGCCGGCCAAGGCACGGCGCTGCAGGTCGGCTCGCAAGTCAGTGAGGCCGACGTGTGGACGGAGATCAGCCATCCGCCTTACTTCGTGGCCTATCACGCCGCACACGCCGTAGGTCTGGACGTAGCCGTGCTGCAGCCTGGAACGATACAGTGGAAGATCGAATCAGCGCCGGCCACCGTAAGCGCCGGTGCCGCATGGAAGCTCAGCTCGGGGGATGGGAAGCGCTGCACTCTCACGGTAGAGAAAGCCGCCGGGAATATCTTCACCATTGTCGCCGCGGATGAACACTCTCCAGGGCGCGCCATGTGGATCGAGGCCGAGCAGACACCAAAGGGTTGGCTCGTCCAAAGGCTGCGCTATGCGCCTCAAAAACAGAGCGGCGATCACGGATTCGCCATGAGCTTCGAGCCAGGATTGCCGGTCGGAGATCAAGGCTCGTTCGCTACCGTCAAGTTCGAGATGCAAGCGGGCAAGAAGACGAAGATTGGAACGGGCACCCTTACGCAGCAGGGCAACGCGGCCCATCCAAAGTGGCTGCTCGAAGTGAAGACCCCCGATTGGGCTCGAACCAAGTCAATGTTGGAAGATGCCGTAGTCACCCCGAACTCGCTCCAGCTTCAAGGTCAACTTCAATCACAAGCTGAGGCTCAACTCCAGCACAAGCCGCTCTAGCGAGCGGGGGCCTGTCATTCAGGCCATTTCTCTCTGCCTGAATGACAGGGCTGCGCTCAGGGCTGTCTGCTTTTCTTGGGATGCGGCTTACCCCAATAGATGAATGTTCCAAACCGGGTTGCGGTAACGATATCCATTGCGCCGTCCTTATTTAGATCGACGGCCAGAACATCCGATCCCGCACCGCTATGGTTGTCGACCAAGTGAGGCACGAGTTCAGCGCCTCCCGGGGCCTTCGAGTTGCGAACGGTTTTGTACCAGTACAGTACTGGCGCATCCCGCGGGTCCGGATCGAGATTCGTATCCAGATGCGAGAAGTACCGCTTGCCCACGATGAAATCTTGAATTCCGTCGCCATCCACGTCTGCGAAGGTTGAGCCATGCAACTCGGAGAACGTCACTCCGCCTGCATTCTTCGCCGAGAGATCATCCATCACCATGTGCTCAACGAATGAGATATTCCCCTGCGCGTCCCGCTTCTGCTCGTACCATGCCAGACCCCACCCATGCGCGTTCAAAGAGGTGACGACATCGTTCAGGCTGTCGCCGTTGACGTCATACACGGCCATCACGCTGCCTCCCATCATGCCTCGTCCGTATCGCGCAAATGCCTGTGAATGATACGTCCATGGCTGATCACTTCCCGTCGCAGGCTGCTCCCACCATCCGTAGGGGTTCACGATATCCATCCTCCCATCACCATTGATATCGCCGACACCGATGCCATGCGCTGCTCCATAGCCTGTTTCTGACACGTTGTGAACGATCCAGTGCCCCGTCGGATTCGCTGGATCGTGCTTCGCGTAGCGCACATACCCATCCCCGGAATACACAAGTTCTGGTTTGCCGTCGCCGTCCACGTCCCGTAGCACCGCGATCTCGCTTTGCACGCCGCGAACAACCGTGTGTTTTTCCCACCGGCGGTTCTCGCCCTTCGGATTGACGTAGAGCTGCACGTTCGGGCCACCGCCGAACGTCACTGTAAGCACGTCCGGCCAGCCGTCTCCGGTAAAATCCGCGGCGTACTCCATCGTGTCGTCAGTCGCAAACTCTGTCGTTGGATTCGACGCCTGCGCCAGCCAGATCTCCCGTGACTTCAGAAATTCCGGCCCGTAATAGATGTAGGGTCCTGAGACCACATCGAGGACGCCATCATGGTTGAAGTCCGCCGCCGCCGAACTCCATCCATAATAGAAGTCGCTCAGCCTCTGCTTACGGAACTCCGCCGATACCTCTTCCGGCTGGCGAACCTTCACACCGAGATCGCCATACGCCAGGCCTTTGAAGGCCACCTCACCACTCCCGCCGACGTAGAGCGCCATCGGCCCGTAACCCTCGTTACCGATCGCTCCATTCTCATGTCCGTCGTTCAGAAAGGTGCGAATGATATTCGCGTCGAAGAAGATCTCGACGCTATTCCATTCATTCGGCCGCAGGCTCGTGTCATCCGGTTTCAACGGTAGCTTCACTTGCGGTCTTGGTTCGCGAAATCCGGCTCCGCGGGCCGGAGCATTGGGCACAGGCGGAGGCGCAACGCGGACGAGACCACCGCCGCGTTGCAATTTGTCTTGCGCGACAAACTTTCCTTGCGCATCGACCGTGACCCCGTACGCTCCCATATCCGGGTCGCTCAGTGACACAAATACGCCTTTCATTCCGCCGTCGAAAGTCTTTTCCGCGCGAAAAAGCACGCCGGTCGTGCAGGCGCCGGTGCAGCGAAACTCCGTATAAAAGTTAATGTCCTGATACGAATCATCGAGCACCAGCCAGCCACTCCCTGATTGACTTGGTGTCCCGACAATTTCCCCCTTTTCTACGCGCCAGTCCGCCTGACCGAACTTATGCCAGCCGTTCAGATTCGTGCCGTTGATCGTGACATCCGGACGAAAGGAAGGTCCTGTAGCGAGGACCGGTCTTACAGCGATAGCAGTCAACGCGGCGGCCAGTAAATAGTGTCTCTTGGGCAAAGTTCTTTCCTCATGTCCGCGCGAACTTTACTTATGCCACGCTCATCTACTTCGATAAAGTAAGGCCTTCGGAGAGCTCGCGCTCGAGTCATTGCAGACCTCGGCATTGTAGAGCACAAACGAGATCTCAGCGACAGGTATGCTGCTCAATGGACTGGCGAAGACGGGAACGCAAGAAGCTCTTCTTGCCGGTCTTGCCGATCAGGCACCACTTGAAGGTGTGGGCAACCCCGACGAAACGGCTGCCGTCGCCTTGTTCCTCGCCTCCGATGACCGCAGCTTTATGACAGGAAGCGAAGTATTCGTCGATGGCGGTCTGGTGCAGATCTGAATTGCAGACAGGACCAATGCACGAGTAACTCTCGGTATTTTTTGAAAACCAACAGCCCGAATCGGGAAGTTGCTTCCGGAATCGGACATATCGAAGCTTTCATGTAGCTATGCGATGATCCTCACTCACAACGCACCTACCATGCTGACGGGCTGAATTTCACGGAAACCGCTGTGTTCAACGACATACTGTCAAAATCCCACTCCATGATCTGACAAGCGGCGCCCCGACTGAACACCTGTGCGGCATATGCATAGTTACGGGGCGATATCGAGGCAATCGCAAGAACATCGGTTCATGACCCCACGGTTGTGGTGTAGTTATTGCAGAATCGGAGTGCTTCTGTGAATGACACCATGCTCATTTTTCGTGACATCGCCATGGTTTTTGCCGGCGCCCTTATCCTCGGCCTCTTGTTCTGGCGTCTTCGCCAGCCGCTCATTCTAGGCTATGTCCTCGCCGGTCTTCTCCTCAGCCCGTTCACACCGGGTCCTCGCGTTCACGACGTTCACACGTTCGAAATCATGGCAGAAGTTGGTGTCATTCTTCTGATGTTTTCCATCGGTATCGAGTTCTCGGTTCCCGAGTTGCTTCGGGTAAAGTGGGTCGCACTTGTAGGCGCTCCAGTTGGCATTGGGCTTTCCATTGGGCTTGGTATCACGGTGGGTATGTTTCTTGGCTGGCCAATTTCTCAGGGCGTCGCTGTCGGTAGCATCATTTCCGTTGCTAGCACCATGGTTCTCATGCGCCTTCTCATGGATCGCGGCGAGCTCGCCTCGGACCACGGCCGCGTCATGGTCAGCCTCACTCTCGTCGAAGATCTTGCCGTCGTCATCCTCACCGTTCTACTCCCCGGTCTCGGCTCGTCCAATGGGGCGAGCTACATCCAGATCCTCTGGAAAATCAGCAAAGCCCTTCTTCTGCTTGTTCCTGTTGTCTTTGTAGGCTGGAAAATCGTTCCCCGCCTTCTTACCCGCGTGGAAAGAACCTCAAATGACGAAATCTCTCTCCTGCTGGCGCTCACCATTTGCCTTGTCGTTGCGGCCATCACTGAGGCTGTCGGCCTGTCCCTCGCGCTGGGTGCCTTTGTTGGCGGCATGCTTCTCGGCAGCTCCGGTTATGCGCACAAACTCGCCGCGCAAACCCAGCCCATTCGAGACGCCTTCGTAGCCCTCTTCTTCGTCACCATTGGTATGCTCATCGATCCGCGCACATGGCTCTCCAACTGGCGTCTTCTCCTTATAATGGTAGTGCTGATTCTTTTCGGTAAGTTCGCGGTTTGGTTCACGGTCGTTCGTTTGTTCGGTTATCCGGCACAGACAGCGCTGCGCGTCGGCGTTGGCCTTACGCAAATTGGCGAGTTTTCATTTATCCTTGCCCAGGTCTCTCTACACTCGGGCCTCATTGGATCTGACGTTTACAACGCTACCCTGGCCGCATCGCTCAGTACCATCCTGGCCAACGCCATCCTGTTCAGGTTTGTAAAGCCCGCACCTCTCGTGCTGGCGCGAGCTTCCAATTCACTCGTGACGCCCTGAAACGTCGCCTTCTGCAGGAGTGATCGGGCTTGATAGGCTTACTGAAGGTTGAGGTTTGACCTATCGAAGAATTGAACACAATGAAACCAACCCAGGCGTGATCGATGTCGAAGGGAAAGTCATAGTCCGATGCCACCAGGTGTTTGCCGCGAATGCCACCCGGGCCGTATGCAGTCCCGGGGGCATCAACACCATATGGATGATGCGTCCGCCGGAGGCATCCGGTTCAGGAAACTTGTTGTCATCAATGAGCGCCCAGATAAGGTCCTGAACGTCGCTGTCATTGTAGGTGCCAGGCGGCGCAGGAGGAGTTGATCGGGCGTGCCGCGCATGACAATTGCATTCTGACTTGGCAGGCCGTATAACTTAGCATCGACCAGAACATTGCGTAACGCCGTTTGGACATCATTCAGATCGTTCTGCTGGGTCACATTCGCTAAATAGAAGACCATTGTCAATGACGCTGTACGGCCTAGTTCCGCTCAGGAGATAAGAAAGATTCTTCGCATTGCCGTGTGGAGCTTTTGTAGGAGGCAGGATTGACGAAGACTGGTTCTTATCGTTACTCCAATCTTCCTGCTGTGGACTCAGTGTTTGGAAACTTGAATCAGCCACAGATTTCGGGTGCCCTATTCTTCGGGCCGCGCATTTCAGCCCGAAGGGTGGGAAACCACAGAAGGCGGCATGGAAGTAACCTATCCGCACGACGGCGTCCCTGTTGCGCCAAGCGTGGGCTGCTCACAATAGATCGCAGTGAGATAGCCTGCGGCACGATGCCGAGGGGGTGGAATTAGGCAGACGCTCTTGCTTCGTTGGCAGTCAAGTTCCACTCGAAGCCGATGGGAAGACGTTCGCTTGTAGTCCGTTGGACGGAAATAGTGCGTGATAGGCGTGATAAGCGTGGAAAGTCATTCGGCCCGAGTTTTGGACGAAAATAGTGCGCGATAAGCGCGGTAAGCGCGGTAAGTCATTGGGGCGCGGCTTTCTCCGATTGAACTACTCCTTTTATTAGATGCATTCCGAGGCAAAAGGCAGCAACGCCTTTCGTTACATTAGTACTGCCGGCCTGGATGGAGGAGCCCGCAGGGACAGTAATAGCGGAAGTTGATGTGCTTTAAGAAACTAAATTGGCTAGGGATGGACAGTCGCGACGACGGCGCCAAGAATGGGGCACCCCTCGATGGTTGCCGGGTAGCTAAGCTACTGCGGAGGCGCTTTCATCAGCCGGGGAACAACCTTATCGATCGTATAGTCTGGTGGAACCTGGAACAATGTTTCGTCGGGCGAACCCAGCTGAACATTCTTGAGGGTGTACGTAGTCTGACCAAAACGTGGATCGTTCTGAGTGCTCTGAATAACGAGCTTCAGCTTCGGAGAATACCATGTTTCGCGAGTGATGATGAGCGCCTTATCATTTCCGATTGCCCCGGCGGGAATCGTCGTTGTACTGCGTGTTCCAGCAGCCTGAATGCCCTCGATGGTCTTCGTACCAAGCGACTCTGTTTTGGGTTCTATGCCGTTACTTGCTTGAGGCGAGATCGTCCGAGGCTGCACAGCAAACCCTTGCGCCATAACGCCTGCCGGACTCGAACCGGACCCAATAAATCCGCTCTCTGCATTGCCTAAGGGAACTGGAGCGGATACAGTAAATCCGCCTGCCGCATCGGCATTCGCTCCCGGAGGCAATGGTGGCATGGGTAATACATGAGCGACTTTAGTATCCGATGTATAGTCGATGTGTTCGTTGGCGATCGGATCGAAAATAGTGGTCAGTGTCTGACTGTCTTTTTCAGAAGAACCCGCGGATCTCCAGGGGCCCATCGTGCTCAGCTTCTGGATGCGCACGGTTCTGCCATCGCCATCACGAGCGACGGTCGCCGTCGTGGTCTGGACGATATGCGACCCATCCGCAAGAGTTTGCTTCATCTCGGTGACAGCTTGCGCCTGATATGGTTCATTTTTGACCATTGCGGCTTTATCTTGGAAACCGACCATCGCGCCGCTCGAAACGATGGCAACCTGTCCAGGCCCAAATGGCGGGCCGCCCTCGACATCGAGTTGAGGCGCGTTCGCCCCTGACTGCCGGAGGATTGTGGTACAGGGTGTATTGCCCTCAGAGCAATCCCCCTGGGTGACCACTACGTGGTCCTGTGCTTTGCTGCTGTTGGGAGCCCAAAGAATCAGACAAGCTGAAGCCATCAGCACGCAGTGAAACGTCATCTTACGAAGCGGGCGGTTCATTTCTTCTCCCTAACTATCTCAAGCGGCAGAGGCACGCTGATCGCTCGCGGCAGACCATCATCCCCTAATGTCAACTCGGCAACCACCCGGCGATCGTGAAGAGTTGCGTTAATTGGAAAACCCAGTGACATAAGCTCGGCTTGCGACATCGACACTCGAATGGTTGCGTCCGTTCCGGTAATAATCGCGCTATCAGAATACGGAAGCCGGACAATCATTCGCTGAGCAACAGTGCTCGGTTCCAACCGGTGCGGCAAGCGGCGAGGCCTTGGCAAACTAGCTTCGGTTGACGGAGCTGCCTGTTGAGTGCGGATTCCAATACCGGGTGATGCAGTAGAGGGTGCAACTGGTGGTCGAATCCCCGCGTGCAGAGGCTCAGGTCGATGAACGTGAATTATAAATGCCGCTACAATTCCGATGGCGAGTACAAGGGCAACGATTGTGACCGGTTTGAGGAATAGCGAGAGACCCAGCCGTATCTTGCCGAGCAGATCTCGAGATTCGGCCCCCGCTTTGAATCGCTTGGAAGAGAGAAGCTCTAAGCGCTCTCTGAGGGCGGGAGATGGATCGTGTTGCGGCAGACCCCGGAGCAATCCCAGCAGATGTTCCACGCGTGATGCATCCGTAGTCTCTGTGTGCTTTGATCGTTGTTCCATCGTCCTTTGGCCCTCCTTTCCGCGTCAGGTCGCAGACGCATTCACCTCATTTGGCGCCGATCGCCTCAGCTTGGCGGCCAACAATGCCTTGGCACGATTCATGCGTGAAGCAATGGTGCCTTCGGAACATCGCAGAATGACGGCTGCCTCGCGGTAACTCCTCTCCTGCAGGCCGCATAACACTATTGTCTCCCGATACTGATATGACAGCTCCAAAATCGCACTGTAAAGAAGTTTCAATTCGGATTGCAGCGCAAGGATAGCCTCGACATCCTGCATCTGGCTATCCCGGCAAAACCTGTCCAGGAATCGGTTCCATTCAGGCGTTTCAAAAGCACTTTCCAAGGAAACAAGCCGATGAGTTCTTCGCTGCTCTTCCCGCGCGAGATTCCTGGCGATTCCAAGGAGATAGCCTTCCAGGGTCCCCTTTTCAGGGTCAAATTGCTCGATGGTCCCGGAGCACATGGCATCGAGAATCGCTACAAACACGTCCTGCGTGAGTTCCTCAGCGGCGGCAACCGATCCCGTCATGTGCATCAGGAACCGGTAGACAGGACGTCGATAGCGATCATATAGATTCAAGAAGGCGTGCTGATCTCGTTGCTTCAGAAGCTCGACGAGTTGAGCATCCTGATAAGCGTTGTTTTTCGGGTTTCCTTTCCCGTTGCCGGTTCTCGACCACAGCAATGAATGTTCCCCACCTTGTATTGCAACTCCGACGCAGGAAACTTCCTTAACGCTCAAGTTTTTTGCGTAAAAAGGGAGATGCATTCAGCGCGAAGGGAGACGCGAATCCTCGTCCAGGCGGACAATCGCGAGGCGTTCTCCGGTAGCAGGGAGGATCCTACGTCAAAGTGGCCTCTCGTTCAAAGGCGTTTCCCGGCGGCAATCCTGGCGCTCGCTGCCTCTGGCTACTCAACCGTGAGCTTGAGAGTAGCTGAAGCCGCGATGCTGGAGTTCGACGTATCCTTTCCATCCAGCGTCAGGGTGTAGGCCCCTTTAACCACATCTTCAGCCGTGGAATTGGGATTCGAGCCGCCGCCGCTGCAGCCAATAGACAGGCCGAGGATTCCGATGAGAAGACAAAGGCTAGAGCGGTTTCGCTTCACATGTCGACATCGAGAGAGTGTGTGAGATGGCTTTTTCTTAAGGAAAAAGCCACTCGGCTGTATCAATTCTGTAGAGTGCAGAAGCGAAACCGCTGTAGTCGGAGCAGCCCACGTTCTCGCTCTGCGCTTGCGAATACCGAGTAGCAGGAATCCAGCGCCTGCTGCCGCAAAGCTAACAGAGATGGTCCTGCGTGCCGTCGGATTCTCACCGGGAGAAGGAAAGGATTTTGTGCCGATCTTGATGAAGGAATGCCGCGTACCATGTCTGATGGATGATGAACTGCAATCAGTCTTCGAGGTGTAAATCGTAAGCGTTGTAGTCGCTGTGCTGTTCGCCGACACCGTCGCGTCGGGTATATCGTAACAGCCGTATTCCAATAATGACGTGCTGGTCGTCGACAGCGTAAATCCCACTGTGCCGGCATATGAATTCGTCGAGGTAACGGTGACTGCCGAAGTGCCGGAGCTGCCTTGGGATACTGTGACGTTCGTGGCCGACAGCGTGAAAGTTCCTCCGGAAGAGCCGCCGCTCGACCCGCCGACATTGACTGTCACGGAGCCCGTGGAAGAAGCAAGGGTCGAGTTCCCGGAGTACGTCGCCTCGATCACGTGCGAGCCGGACGTGGTGGATGAGAAGGTATAGGTAGCCGAGCCATTCGAGAGAGCGAGAGACGAGGTCTCTGTAGTACCGTCGACCACGATTGTCAGCGTGCCGGTTGGCGTGGAGGCAATGGAACTCGACTCAGGAGACACGGTGATGGTGATGGTGTCATTCGCGCCGGAAGCCGGTGTACTGGTGGCCGCGGAAAGCGAGGTTGTTGTTGGCTCCAGTGATGAGGAAGAACCTGGTGTCCACGCGGTCAGCAGATTGTATAGATCGACGGAACCAAGGCCGGTGGCTTCGTCGTATCCGGTCGTGGCCGGGTATTGCGACTCCCCCGCAGACGAGCAGTATGTCGTCCCAGCCGTGCACTGGTTGCCGCCGCTGGTAATATCGTGGAAGGCCGAAGCATAGGTGCTGGAATTCGCAGCCAGTGTATAGAGCGTTGAATTGATCAGGCCCTGACCGGTTGAATTCTGTTTCTGGTTAATAATCGCCAGCATGCCTGCAAAGATCGGCGCGTCAAAACTTGTGCCACCGGCAACGGTCAAATCCAGCGTGCTCGAATCTCGAAACCCGTCGTTGCAACTGGCCTTTTGACTAGTGCTCCACGCCGACGTATCGCTCGTGCAGTAAAGGTAGCCGGCGTTGCTGGGAGAGGCATCGAGAGAAATGTCCGGCACCAGGCGATAGGTACCCGAGGGGATGCCGGGCACGCCAGTCTGCCAGTTGGGCCGGGCAGTCAACGTGCTCACGCCTCCGCCGCCGGATGCCAGGCCATATTGCGAGGAATCGTCATTCCACGCCTGCTCGGGGATGTAAGACTTCGCCGAAGTGACTACGTCGCTACCGCCGGCGGACTCCCAGTAAGTTGTGTTTGAGGAGGATATATCTGTCGCGGGAAACTCGGTCCCACCCATTCCGGTGACATACGCGCTGCTGGCAGGGTAATCAACCCCCAGCGCCTCTTGCTGCGCTGTCGTCAAGTCCTTACTCCCATAACAATCCGTAGAACCGTTATCTCCGGACGCAACGATGATGCTTTGTCCCTGGCTGTCCCCCTGTTCCATGATGGATTCGAGCGTTGTGTAGTTGCTGGAACTGAGTTCTGTTTCGCAGGCCCCATAACTCATGCTGATAATCGGGGCGATCCTGGTATCCACCGCATATTGCAGCGAGTCGAATGCGCTGTAGTTCTGATTGTTTCCCACATAGACGAAGTAGATCGTAGCGCCTTTGGCGATGCTGCCGGAATACTCGACGTCGAGAGAGGATTCCGCTTGATCACCGGATGAAAATGCCGCGGTGCCGGAGCCCGGTACAAGGACCACGGTTGGATCTTTGACAGGCAGTCCGGCTGCATTTTGAAAATCCTCGATGTCGGTTATCTCGATTTCCGATTGTCCGACGACCGCGAGCGACTGGCCCGTTCCCGTATAACCCGCGTTGTATGCTGCTTTGATGTCATAGATGATGGCGACATCGCCCGGTTGAAGGTAATGGTTGTCGGATTGCGTTGAGGTGAAGTTAGGTCGAACGGTGGATGGCTGTGAATTCTGGAAGCGGACCTGAGGCTTCGGCCGGAAGTCGTCCAGATTGCGCACCGATTGAACAACCCCGGCCAGTGCCAATGGTATCGAGATCTGTGTGGCATTAGCGAAATGCGTTTCACCGTCGACCTTGTAGTAATGAATCTCTGTCTGGAAGGCGGATTCCACCGTGCCGGCCGAGCCGGAAAAGCTAATGCTGTTGTGACTGTTGGAGACGCGGTCGATGGCAAAGCCGTGACCCTCAAGCCAGCTTTCGATCTTGGCGATGTCGCTATCACTAAGTCCGAAGCGGCTGGCATATTCGGCCGGCGTGAGCCATTTGTGGTACCACGTCGAGCCTGGCGTCTGTTGAGCCTGTACTAGGGCGTCCAGTTCAGCCTTCTGTTCGGCAGTAGGCTTGAAGTACATCGTAATCCCACCGAGAGGTGTGCTCGGGCTCAATCGCCCAACGTCATTCCTGGACTGCGCGAGAGGATGAGCTGAGCCTTTCAGAGGGACCGTCTGAGTTATATCTATTTTCGTGGTAATTCGATCTTGTGTCTGACCTTGCGCGCAGTAGGAATGAATACAAAACAGAGAAAGAGCTAAATACAGACAGAACAAGCCGACAATTCGAGGTATCCGATATCCCACCGCAGCAAACCCCCTAACAGCCATCTTTCCTCCCAACAGTTATTGAGGCACCCTTCTGAACCGACTTCGGAACAAAGACACACCGATGCGACACGATTCATCGAGCACCTCGATCGCAGTAATTGCGCGTAAATGATCTTTCTCTAATTTGTATTGAATGGAGCTCAGAGAAACTTCCGCAACCCGACAACATTTTTTATGTGCGAGATATCGGCAGGCTTGCTATTCGAACGGACGCAACGTTCCGCTTCCTGAGCAGTGAAGATTTTCCGTTAGAAGGTGGATGGATTCTCCGTGCCTGTGACAATTCATAGACAGGCAGAACTAGCTTAAGACTCGTTATTCAGAGTATGCAGAATGATCCGCGCTTCGGTCAGACATCCTATAGTCTCGAAAATATTCAGCAAGGGCCGCCCGACGAAGCATTGTTTCAGGTACCGGCAGACTACAAGATAGACAGAGCTGTTCCAAGAATTGTAAAGCCCCCCGCTCAGTAGCCTAATCCCGTACAGACCTAAACTGAGGAATCCCTGCAGAAAACATTGAGAACGTGTCCCTTCCTTTTAGCTTTGTCTACATCATCTGTAACGGCGCCCGCCCACCTATCGCACAGCAAATAAAACTGTTTCCTTTCCCGAGCGCAAATAGGTCAACCAGCGTCATTAACAGTGAAGCAAGATGATGTCCCTATTCGTGCATTCCTGCCTGATATCTCTGTGATGTAGTTTCGCCGCATCTTCCGAAACCTTCCAGACTAAATCGGCGGGGTTGAGCAAAGCTGTTAGTCATCTCCTGTGGCTTCGTCAGCCCCCCTCCATGAAAGTCAGAAAAATAATCCACATTATCTGGAAGTTTTCGCTCCTAAAGAACAATCCCCTTTAGGGGTGACTATCTGTGAAGATTTCCAGGCGAGCGCCGTCGGCGCTATTAGTTGCCGTTCTGATGATTGCCGGCGAAGGGCATCGGCTATTCGCTAACGACTCCGCACGATCACTCTACAAACAGGGACAAGCTGCTGAGGCTCGTCAGGACTATAACGCGGCCTTCGATGCCTACCGGGAGGCCATGCTCGATGATCCGGGGGATCTTCGATATAGAGCCTCCTGTGAAAGAACTCGACTACTTGCCTCCGCGGTGCATGTCAAACGTGGCAATGAGCTGAAACAGAACGGCAAGATAACGGCCGCGCTGGTAGAATTTTTGCGCGCCACTGCCATCGATCCTTCAAACGTGGCAGCCGGTCAAGCTATCGAAAGTCTTCGTGAACAGATCGCTCCAGTCTCCGAAAAGACTGACATACCACAATTGCCAACCGACAGCGCGAGGCTCGCATCACTGGCTGGCCCGGTTGAGCTAAAGCCAATCTCCGATGAACCCTTAACTTTGCACATGGTGGAGGACAGCAAGATTGTCTATGAGACCGTGGGAAAGGCCGCAGGTATCAACGTGCTGTTTGATCCAGAGTACATCTCCAAACGGATCTCCATAGATTTGAACAATACGACCCTGCCGGATGCGCTTCGCGTTCTGGCCACTATGTCCGGCACATTCTGGAAGCCGGTTACGCGAAACACGATCTTCGTTGCAGCCGACACGAGGGCAAAGCGTCAACAATTGGAACAGGTGGCAATTCAGGTCTTTTATCTGGGAAACGCAACCCAACAAAATGACCTGAACGATGTCCAGACGGCGCTCCGCAATGTTCTGGTTGAAGCTAAGTTGTACGCCCTGCCAAATCAGAATGCGATTGTAGTGCGCGGCACGCCCGACCAGCTGCTCCTTGCGGAACAACTTATCGACGACTTCGACAAGGCGAGGCCTGAGGTCGCGATCGATGTCTCCGTATTGCAGGTAGATCGGGATAAGGTCCGGAACATTGGATTGCAATGGCCACAGACTCTCAGTGCAACGCTCACAACCACCAGTACAGCATCCGGCGCTACCTTAACCCTCAACGATCTTGGCAACCTAAACGCGAAAAACTTCTCGCTGACCGTCGGCACCGCTCAGGCCGAAATGCTGCTGACCGATAGCGACACGCGCATTCTGCAAAATCCCCGGCTGCGCGCCACAGACGGCCAAAAAGCAAATCTGAAAATTGGTGAACGAATCCCAATTGCAACTGGGTCGTTTTCCTCTACAGCGGCTTCAGCAACCAGCCCTCTTGTGAATACCCAATTCCAGTACATCGATGTAGGCGTGAATATGGAGATGCAACCCACCATTCACTATAACGGCGACGTCAGTCTCAAGGTAAGAGTTGAAATCTCATCGCAAGTTAGTTCGGTCACTATCAGTGGCGTGACCGAACCCGTGCTCGGCCAGCAAGCCGTCGAAGAGACGATCCGCCTCAAAGGGGGAGAAAGCAATATCCTGGGCGGACTCCTTCTGGAACAGAACAACCGGGCTGTGAGCGGTACACCGGGATTGGGAGAAATACCTGGGCTCAAATACCTGTTCAGCACCCAAAAGCACGAGGTGCAGCACGAGGAAATTGTGTTTCTGATTACGCCCCACCTGATCCGCGGAATGGACATCGATCCGATCAACCTGCGACGGATAGACACAGGAACAAATAGCTCGATTGAGTTGCGGCAAGTGCACTCCACTGCTATGGAAGCTGGATCTCCGAAACGCGGTGACGAACCGTCCTCAAAACCGTGAGGCGCATGGAAATCGGGAAGTTCATTGAGTCTGAGAACCAATTCCTGATGAACACCGCAATGAGGAAAACTTCTCGATGAAACAGAAGCACAGTCGGCTAAGGATAAATGTCACCGCGGTTGGTTTCAAGGTTGCTCTGTTACTCTATGTAACAAGCGCCTCAATAATTATTGGATGCAAGGGATTCTTTATTGGGCCTAAGTTAACCACCGTGACCCTCGCCCCATCCACACCGTCGGTGGGGGTTGGCAAGACGCAGCAGATGACAGCGACCGGCACCTATGACGACAGTAGTACGGCAACTATCACGGACTCTGCCAGTTGGTCGTCATCGGATGTAGCGACTGCGACAGTCGGCTCAACCGGTCTGGTAACTGGTGTAGCTTCGGGATCGGCAACCATCAGCGCCACATTTGCTGCGATCAGCGGCTCCACTACGGTGAATGTTACCGTCGCAAATCTGGCGTCCATTTCAATAACTCCCGCCACCCAATCGATTGCTTCGGGAGCAACCCAGCAGTATACGGCCATCGGCGTTCTTCAAAACGGAAATACCGTCGACCTCACCAGTTCCGTCACGTGGAAATCCTCGAATACCGCAGTGGCAACGATCGTCAGTTCAGGGCTTGCTACCGCGAAAACAGTCACCAGCACCCAGACGACAAACATCACGGCTCAGTCGGGAAGCATTACCGGCAATACGGCCGTGCTTACAGTTACCGGTACTTCGTAGATCGAGAGCGCATGGCTAAGAGGCAAAGCTTTGGGTTAGTTCTGGGCGCGGCACTGGCATTCGGAATGAACACGTGGGGAGAGCACGCCACGACCTCTGCATCGGCCATAGGAAGTGTCGGCGGGGCCCTCCTTACGTCGACCGATCAGGACCTCGCAAGCAACGTGAGACGGGCCAAAGTGTCGGCTCTGCAGAGGCACCAGGCCAAGAAGATGTTCCTCGCAGGTGCGAAGGCGATGGAGAGGAATGATCCGCGC
>DASYBJ010000243.1:0-3654 GCA_036500845.1 Acidobacteriaceae bacterium | reverse complement strand
ATCGATGATTTCAAGACAATCGTGCTCGCCACCGACTTCTCCGCTGCATCTTGTGGCGCTCTGCACTATGCCAAGCAGCTGTCCAGACGCGTTTCAGCCAAGCTCTTACTTGTCCATGTAATCGATTCGCGTATTTTTCCTCCGTCGGCGGCTGCAGAGTCCAGCGGTTTGAGTGAGGCAATCGATGCTGCAGAGGATGAGTTGCAAAAGCTTGCTGCGGGCCTCTCTAACGATTTCATACGCAACACAATCATTGTGCGTCACGGCAGCGTTCGAGAAACGCTTCTCCAGCTTATAAGCGAGCGGAATGCCGATCTGCTCGTGATTGGCACCACAGGCAAGGGTTGCAAGTCAGGAGAAACGTTAGGATCGGTTGCCGAGTTACTTTTGCGCGCTATGCCCTGTCCGGTCCTTACAGTTGGTAAGCGAGTGAGGCAGGATGCGCTCGAAGCCACTCATGTCCGGCAGGTACTATTTCCGACGGATTTCTCCGAAGGTTCGCGCGCTGCCGTGACTTATGTGGAGCACCTCACCCAATTCCTTGCTGGGCAAGTATTGCTCTTGCATGTAGACGAGTCGGAGACTACTCCTCCTCTCAGGGGATCGCGGGGAGAGCGAGCGGGATTCGAAGCCATCGTCAGCGAGATGCAACGACCCTCGATTGTGGCCGAATCCATCATGCACGCAGGGCGTGTAGCGGAGTCTATCGTGACGGTGGCGGCCGAGAAGCGGGTGGACATCATCGTTTTAGGTGTCCATGGTGGAGAAGACAGGACGCGTGTCCAGGACCGGGAAGGCGGAATCGCTCGCGACGTGGTGCGGTTGGCGAAGTGTCCCGTCTTCACAATCTGCCCGATCGCGCATAAGGAAGCCCTAAAGTCGAAGCTCCAGGCTGCAACATGGGATTGAGATTCACGTTTCCCAGGCAGGTGCGCGATGCTCTCGCGCGTTCGGCTCAGGACAAGAAATCATCCTGTGGAAAGAGCGCGGAGCCGTATTCGCTTCTTCGCCGTGTCAGTCCGACGATTTCATCCCACTCATTCGCGTTGCCGTTCCTGAGTGATGTTTTGTCTCTCTAGACCAACTGATCAGCAAATTCGAGAGCTCATCACGCGGCAGGCGGCGGCCGATCTCTCCTACCCGGAGAAAGGTGCATCGCAAGGCGCGATGCCCCAGGGATATGCCGTCCTTCACGAGCGAATTCGGTTGGGCGAAGGCCTCGCTATCTTTGAGCGCGCTAGCGAGGCATTGTCTCAATGGAAGATGTTCGAGATGCCTTGGATTTCGCTTTGCTGGCCCGATGTTCCGATCCAAGCTGGAAATATTGTCGCGATTCTCGCGCACCATTTCGGTTTTTGGTCGCTCAATTTCTCGAAGATCGTTTACGTGCTCGACGAAGACGGGCCGATCTGTCGATACGGCTTTGCATACGGTACGCTGCAGGAGCATGCAGAACGCGGCGAGGAACGCTTCCTGATCGAGTGGGACCGCTCCTCGGGAGCTGTCTGGTACGAGCTTCTGTCGTTCTCCCGGCCGAACGCTCTTCTTGCGCGAGCATCAGGTCCCGTTGCGCGCATGCTGCAAAGGAGATTTGCCCGCGCATCCTCGGCCGCGATGGTTCGTGCGGCAGCCCGGGAGCCTAGGACCTGGTAAGAGGCCCTAGCGAGACGCAGTGCTTGTTTTTTCCGCCAGCACAGCGCGCCTCTTGTTGCTGAGTGTATTGGTAAGCGATTCGCGGGCAAGAGAATCAATGATGGATCGAACCAAACCGCCCATCCCGAGAGGAATCGACCTTCCCAGAGTAACAACTTCGCACTCGAGATAGACGCCATCGTCGCGCTGCTCCATACGCCAATACGAGTTCATTGACCAGAGGAATCCGGTGCCCTGATTGGCTGGGACCTCGCTCTCATCACGGCTGCCATAGTGCGATACCTCTCGAACGTCTTCGCTGCGAGAACGGATGAAGTATCGATTGCTGCCGAGCGGCACGAAGTCGACGTCATGGATCGTATCCAAAACCACGGTGACGATCTCACGCTTTTTCAACCGATAGAAAACCTTGAAATGATTCTTCGTCTGGGAGAGCACACGCGCCTGAAGGATCTCCGGAGCATAGTAAGTGGGGTACCTGGCGTAGTTCTGGTCCGCCTTGATTACGTCGCCTAAGCTGACGTGTGAGATGAACTCGCCTCCAATCCAATGCTCGAGCGTGCCACCGGGAATTTGCGGAGTGTCGACGCGTTGGACCTCGATCGCTCCTTTTCGGACGGAGTCTCTCCGCTGCTGGTCCTGATCGATCCAAAGAAAGCCGGCGCCTGAAGTATTCTGTGCCTCGATCCTCTTATTGAGGGAGCTAATGTAGGTCTGATAGGCCTGCTTGGTCGCCTGCGACTCTTCCCCGAGGAGCGCTGCGCAACAAAGCAGGCTTAGGGTCAGAGCCATTGCCATCGTTCTCGGTGCCAGCAGCTTCACGCAGCATCTCTACGGTACCTCCGTAGGATACAGGTAGCTCTCGCAGTGACTCTCTGCTCAGGCTTGCACGGACCGTGATTCTTCTGCTACGTCGCCCCCACTCCAAGAGGAGACAGCATCCCACCTTGCGGGTTCGCTGGACGGTTTAATAGATTCATCAGCGTCACTGGAATCATTGCCTACTATCAGACAAAAGTGCCCTTTCAACGTCAACAGCAGTACGATCGAGTTCACGATCCCGAGCGTGAACGACTACGAAGCGGCGGCGCTTTACTCTGCCTGATGGCATGAGAGCCGGCGGGCGGCGCCAATGCCCCTAATGAAACTTTAGAGCCTGTTTTTTAGAACGGTAAATTTTGGTGTTCTTTTGAGCACTCAAAATGGCGTACGGTATCGAGTTTCGCGGAAGCAAGGAAAGGCCGCCGGACCCCTATGACTATTCGCTAGTCTTTATGTAATGCAGTCGCAACCGGCAGAATTTCTACGGCTGCTGTCCTTATATCAATGGTTGTTTATATAAACCCAAATTTATACATTCGTTTTCTTCATTTCCCTATTGGCGACCGTTCGCCTTATATTCTCCCTCAATTTAGCCGAATTCCCGGTTTCTTGAGCGGAATCGCCGGTTAGAACTTCCTCCGTCACAAGGCCGCATTCCACTCCGTCGAGCCGGCCATAGTCTTCAATCGTGCTCGGCTTAGCCGCGATCGACACGGCACCATAACAATGACACTACAACTGGTCTCATATGTGCGCTTACCGCTTCGATCGAGTACATGAGCCCCGCTTCGATGGCGGGTCTCACACGTGGTTACAATCAGCGGGTCAGGTTTATGAGACCCGTTGTAACCCCAGCCTTCCAAATTTCAGCTCATCTTAAGGTTGCCTTCTGTAGTCCTGATGTGAGCTTTGTCATTGGAGCCTACAGTGTTCAAGAGGATCAAGACGCGCCTGTGTATCCTGGTTTTACTTTCCTTGGCAGTTCCCTTTTGCCAGGCCGACATCGAGGTCTCTCTTCAGGGCCTGGTAGCAACGCAACCATGCACAAGAGAGCACGCAGATGCGAGCCCGCGTTCTCCCTTGCGCGACGGCTTACGTTACTGTGGGGTTAAGTCGGACACAGCATCTTGGACACGATCTGTGTCTGTGGTGGCGTCGGGCACGTTCTCCGTCGCGGAT
>DASYBJ010000242.1:0-5543 GCA_036500845.1 Acidobacteriaceae bacterium | reverse complement strand
GTCGCGATCAGCCATCTGGCTTGAATCTTTGATGTAAGCCGGCCGACGATGGGCATCATCACCAGCAAGATAACTCCGCCGCCAGAGAGGACGAGACCCGCAAGCTCTGCTGTGTAACCCATTAGCGTCTGCAGAAATTCTGGAATCAAGACCAGGGTGCTAAAGAGCATGAAGCCCATCATGAACATCATTAAGTTCGCTGTCGCGAAGTTGAAGCTCTTGAACATGCGGACATCGATGATCGGCTCTTTGCGGAACCACTCCCAGATGACCAGCGAGATGAGGCAAACGGTTGCGGTTATCGCCAGGGTCGTGATGAAATGCGAGCCGAACCAATCGTCTTCCTGTCCTTTGTCCAGAACCACCTGCAGCGAACCGACTCCCAGCGTCAACATCGATATTCCAATGTAGTCCACCCGGATACCCCCGCTCTTTAAGCGACGGAGGAACGGCGGATCTTCGACCAGGGTGTGCGTCAAATAAAGAGCCAGAAGGACCACGGGCAGGGTGATGAAAAATATCCAGCGCCAGGAATAGTTGTCAGTAATCCAGCCTCCCAGCATCGGCCCGACGGTAGGGGCGAGAACTGCAGTAATGCCGTAGACAGCAAACGCCGAGCCGCGCTGCTCCGGAGGAAACGTATCGTTGAGAATGGCTTGTGCCATTGGTTGCAGTCCGCCGCCGCCGACGCCTTGCACAGCTCGAAACAACAGCAATAGCGGCAGACTGGGCGCTAACCCGCAAAGCAGTGAACTCACAGTGAAAATGGCAAGCGACATCATGAAATACCGCTTGCGGCCAATCAACTCCGCGAGCCATCCGCTGATGGGTAAGACGATAGCGTTCGCAGCAAGGTACGAGGTAAGTACCCATGTGCTGTCGTCGTAGCTGGCTCCCAGGCCTCCAGCGATGTACGGCAAGGCAACGTTGGCAACGCTCGTATCCAGGACTTCGATAAACGCCGCCATCGACACGGTGGCGGCAATCGCCCAAGGATTTACCTTAGGGCGCCAGGCGACCTGCTCCGGCGGAAGAGTCAGTGTTGTGGCACTCATCGCAAGTACACTTTCGCCTCGACATTCATACCCGGCCGAAGCTGGTGGTCCTGATTTTCGCCCGGGTCGACAACGATCTTTACGGGAACGCGCTGAACGATTTTCACGTAGTTGCCGGTTGCGTTTTCTGGCGGCAGCAAGCTGAAGATGGGCCCCGTTGCTCCCGCAATACTATCGACATAACCGCGGTACGTGCGGCCGTTCGCGTCGAGCTCAATCTTTGCTTTCTGGCCCACGCGCATGTGTTTGAGTTGGGTCTCCTTAAAATTCGCGGTGACCCACACCTGATCCAGGGGAACCACAGTGAGCATCTGCTCCCCCGGGTCGACGTTCAATCCGACGACAACCTTTTTCGTGACCTCCCCGGCCACAGGTGCAAATATTTTGGTGTATCCCAGATTCAACTGTGCTTGTTCGACAGCAGCCCTTTTCTGGTGTACGTCCGCCAGCGCCGAAAGGGCTTTGGCGCGCGTTGAGGCGACGCGTTGCGGCCCGGCCTGGGCATCTTCGTAGTGTGCCTCAGCCTCAGTGAGGCGGCTGTGCGCTTCTTGAACGGCTTGTTGAGCTGCGGCCTCGTCTGCTTCTGCCGCAGCTACGGCGGCGACATCGGTGGCTGCGGCGGCATAAGCATGGTCGTAGACTTGCTTCGGTACCTCCTCCTTGGTGAGCAGCAAGCGATAGCGTGTTACGTCATCTTGAGCCTTTACATTTTCTGCTTGCGCTTCCAAAACGCGGGCGTGGCCGGCCGCGGCTTGCTTTTCTGCTGCCTGGATCGCTGCTTCCGCATTCTTAATATCCGAGGACGTGAATTTCAATTGGCTTGAGGTATCGACGGAAGATATGGGCACATCGATATTCGAACTTTTCGCGGCAGCCTCTGAAGTATCGAGCGTTGCCTGGCCTCTTGCTAATGCGACTTCATAGTCTTTTGGATCGATTTCCACAAGTGTGGAACCTGCTTCGACCCATTGGTTGTCGTCAACGTTGACCTTCTGGATATATCCGGAAATGCGAGCGCTGACAGGGTAAAGATGGACGTCCACCTGCGCATCGTCGGTGGATTCGAAGCCGGAAAGATAGTGCCAGAGGAAAGCACCGGCAACGGCCAGAACAACGAACGAGGCAAGAAATATCCAACGTTTGTAGGAGCGCCTCCTCGGATATGCTGAAGTCAACGGGTCAGCTGCGCCGGCGTTGTCCGCCGGTACGTTTGGCCCTTGCGGTGTTGCTTGCGGTGGATTCGTTGGTTGATTTTGCTCAGCCATACTCATTTTCCCTCCACGTATTGAGCAAAGCCTGATTCCGCGACGCCGATCGCTCTTGCCAGAGATATTTTTGCAAGGTTGTGGCTGTAAAGACTGGCAATGTAGCTGTCAGTAGCGGTTGCCAGCACATCTTGTGCTTGAACGACTTCAATGTTGTCTGTAACTCCCGAAATGAATCGATCGCGAGATTGTTCCAAGGTCTGAGTGGCGAGCGTTACCGCGCTTTTCTCGACCGAAACTTCTTGCGCAGCCGCTTCCAGATCCAGATAAGCGTCGCGAACCTCCTGATCGATCTTGGCTCGGAAGTCTTCCAGTCGCTGTCTTTCCCTGGTTAGCGAAGCGTCGGCCCGGAGAACATCCGCGTGTACTCTTCCACCCTGAAAAACAGGAATGCGGAGCGTGGCAGCGGCATCAACGGTACCGTGCGACGAGCCCGGGTTAACTCCCGAGAGACCATAGTCGGTCTCCACGCCTAACGATGGATACCGCTCGGCAGAAGCAGCTCTTCTCGCGAGCTCAGCGGACCGGACCTGATTCATCTGGCTTTGAAAATCAGCGCGCGCCTTGTAGGCGCTTTGAATCGCCTCATCGAGACTCGACGGCGTCAGCTCCCGGTAAGGGACGGGGGTGGTAATCTCGAACTTTTGGCCCGAAGGGAGACCGATAGCTCGCGCCAAAACCAATTTCTGCTTGGCTAGATTATTTTGCGCGACAATCAGTTTCTGTTCGCGTGATTGCAGTTGCACCTGTGACCGTAGAACGTCCACGGCCGAGGCAAGGCCTGCGGTCTTCTGGTCGGAGGTCTGTTGAAAAAGTGCCTTGGCGGTGTCTCGCTGGGATGTGGCTGACTCAACTTCCGATTGGTCGGCGATGACCAGCAAATAGCTGGAGACAATCACAAGCACGACAATCTCGCGAGCATCTTTGGAGCTAAACTCCGCCGACCTCACCTGCGCCTTTGAAGATCGCGCGCGCTCGATGGATGCCCAATCAAAAGCGGACTGCGTGAGATAAGCCCGCGAGTCGAAATAGCCGAATGGGCCAATGATCGGAGGCTCTCCGCGAATGGTCAGACCGAAGGCCGCCTTTACGTTGATTTGATGAACTCCGAAACCCGTATCGGTGATTACATTGGGAAGCAGCTCGCTTAGCGCTTGCCAACGCTCTCCGCGCGCGTCAGTAACGACATCCGTGGCCAAAACTCCGCCGAGATTTTGCTTGAGTCCACGGGCGACGGCGTCTTCGAGGGAAAGCGCCACTGGCGTTGCGCTGAGTCTTCCCGCAGGAACTCCTCCGAGGTACGGATTCTGCGACAGGGTTTGATAGTTATTCTGCCCGGCTTGCACGGCTGCCCTTGGCGCTCCTGTTACTTCGGCCAGAGCAATCGGGTTGTACGGCGCCGGCGTGGCTGGGTTGTATTGTGCAAGGGCCCCTACTCCGCCGAGAAGGGCAGGACTGAGCAGGAGTAGCTTATTCCATGGTCTGCACCGCATGCTCGGATTAAGCCACAAGGGTGGATGCAAATCTATTGGACCAAGGTATCGGTCGATACCTTCGTGAATAGATTTGCCTCCACTCTACATCGAACCGCTGAAAATGCAGGGTTCACGGCACTGGTGCCTGCGTGCAGCATCGGACTGTGTCATTGTGGGGAAGCTCCCTAACTAAGTTCCCTCCTGGCAACAGAACGATCCCGGTGGCCGTCAGCGTTTTTCCAGATGAAAATCTATGCTGCCCCGCGGAGCTGGGCAGAGAAAGCGTATCCCAAACTGGTTCGAGATTGAGTTCCTTGATCCAAGTGTGCAGGCTTACTCGTTCACCGTTTGGCTGATCCTACATAGCGTCATCGAACGCCGGTGATACTAAGGTATCGCCAAGACCATCGTCCAATAGATTTGCATCCACTCTTCTGGCTTAATCGCAAGAACGGAACGTATTGCAACTCATCGGAGGCGCGTAATCAACCTTTCAACTAAGGAGACACGCCGTGATCGCACGTTAAGGAGCGACGCACACCACAGTATCGATCAACATAATCGCCCGACGGTACGATCGGACGTTGTCACGACACGGGCACGTTGAATTAGAGGATTTTTATGACTGCACAACCGCGTCAAGAACCCTTCGAGCAGGCCCCTCGCGGCACCATCTCAACAGTGCAGCACTCGACGGGTCCACCCTTTGCGGGCCCGCTGCACGAAGAGCCGTGTCAGTCACCCGGGGAAGACTTGCAAGAACAATTGCGGAGATTGCAGCAATGCGTACGCGAGCTTCTCATCAAGAACCATCAGCTCAGAATGTTGTTGGAGTCAGCAAATGAATCACCTAGCCAAGGAGCTTCGCCACTGAATGCCCCCAGAACGTCCGAAGAGACCAACCACAGAAGAGGTCATCATGAGTCTACTTATGCCAGCGGTAAATAGTGTTGATATTGAATACAGCCCAACGGAGATGAGCGATGAGATGCTGTTGTCCAGAGCTAAGTCTGGAGACACGGACGCGTTTGTCGAACTCAGCAAGCGCCATGCCGGCAAAGTCTTTCAAGCCACTTATCGAGTCACGAGGAATCGGCAGGATGCGGAGGATGCGCTTCAGGACTCCTTCCTGAAAGCCTTCACTCACATGAAAGATTTCCAGGAAAGATCCAGTTTCTCCACCTGGCTTACGCGGATCGCCATCAACGAGGCGCTCATGATTTTGCGCAAGAAACGTAATAGCTCTGAAATTTCGATCGATTCTACCCACGATCCTGCAGGGAACTTCGAGACATGGGAGCCGAAGTCTCCTTGGGAAGATCCTGAGATCCGCTATGTCCGAAGAGAGAGGCAGAAATTGCTAAGGCAGGCAATTCACCAGCTGCCGCCGGTTTTCCGCGATGTGGTCCAGCTCCGGCATGCAAGAGAATATTCAGGGCAAGAGATCGCGCAATCTCTCGGCATCACTGTTTCGGCGGTCAAGTCAAGGCTGTCGCGCGCCAAAAGAGCGCTGCGCACATCACTTCTTCAAACCGATTCGCAATCTTCATCCTAATGGCGGCTTTCCCGTGAGGATTGCCATATTGTTCGAGTCGACGACGTAGTAATCCTCGCGCGGCTTGAGCGTCGACCTGCTACGTGCGCCCTGCGATTCACGGCCGCGAGATGGAGATGCAGGGACTCAAAGGCCGGCTCTGATCGGCGAGGGGTATTCGACCGAGCATCCCGCTTCTGATCAGAGATTAGAC
>DASYBJ010000241.1:0-6766 GCA_036500845.1 Acidobacteriaceae bacterium | reverse complement strand
GTTTGTAATTGATCGTCGAGTTACAAATCATCGATGGCCTCCCCTATCAGTCGCGCGACGACTCACGCGATCTGACAAATAGCGCGCTCCGCTGTCAAGCGACGCTTGAAACCGGTTACATTTTGGCGGGCGGTATCGCCTGGGCCTTAATCTCGTATCGCCCATGAGAGTCAGACTTTCATGCGCGGAAATCACGTTAAGCGCTCAAGTGAACGAATGTCAAGCGCCCAGAGAGTTTACCGGGACTGGTCCGGAAAACATTGAGAGTGGTCTAAGCTATGGATTTTCCGCAGAATATTGAGTTGCTAGCCATTTAGATCTGACATACGCCCCCCTAAAAAGGGCAGGGACTTTGAGCGCTTATAAGCTGAGATGGTTGGTCGATCGCCTACAAGCCCGATGCGGGTGCAACCACATGGATGCAGATCACAGCCAGGTGGAGACATTTTTTTATGCATATCCATAAGATCAGCACTCGCGATGTGCGTTTCCAGCTCGCCGCGGGCGCAGGTTCGGACGCAGTTCACTCTGCTCCGGAGTACTCCTTCGCCGTCACCCGGCTGACCTCGGATACGGGACTTCAGGCCACAGGGCTAGTGCTGACCATGGGCCAGGGCAACGATCTTGTTTGCCGCGCCATCGAGATGCTGGCGGCGGAGCTCGCAGGAAGCGATGTGGAAGAGCTGATGGCCGAATTCGGTGCGAGATTTCGCAGAATGGCGGATCACCCCATGCTCCGATGGCTGGGACCTCATAAGGGAATCGTGCATCTTGCACTCGCATCGATTTCAAATGCCTGTTTTGATCTATGGGCCAAGTCGCGCGGTGAGCCACTATGGAAGGCATTGCTGGAAGTTACGGCGGAGGAATTTGTGAATCTGCTGGATCTCAGCTATCTGGAGGAGATACTGGATCGGCAGGAGGCGCTCCGTCTCGTCGAGGAGTACATGCCCGGCCGGGAGGCGCGCTCCGCGATTCTCGAGAAGGGATACCCGGGCTACGACACGAGCGTCGGATGGTATCAGTACGATGACAATCGAATCCGCGAAAACGTGCAGCGCAGCGTCGATCACGGCTTCAGCGCATTCAAATTGAAAGTCGGTGGACCGCTCGATCAAGATGTGAGACGCGCACAGGCTCTTCGGAGAATTGCCGGCCCGCAAGCGACCCTCATGCTCGACGCTAATCAGCAGTGGTCCTTACCAGCGGCCATCGTCGCATGTAAAGAGCTGGCGAGTATGCAGCCTTACTGGATTGAAGAGCCCACCCATCCGGATGACATTTACGCCCACCAAACGCTGGCAGCTCAAATCGCCCCCTTATCGCTGGCTCTGGGGGAGCACGTTCCCAATCGAATCGTCTTTAAGAACTACCTTGAAACGGGTGCAGTGAATATTCTGCAGCCTGACTGCACGCGGCTGGGCGGTGTAAGCGAATTTCTTACCGTGAGCCTTCTCGCCCGCAAGTATAAGGTGCCGGTAGTTCCGCACGTGGGAGACATGGGACAAATTCACCAACACTTGGTGCTCTTCAACCACATCGCTCTAGGAAATCCTGAAATTTTTCTGGAATATATCCCACACCTCCATCGATATTTTCTGACTCCTGCTGATGTCTCTGCGGGCCGCTATCGCACGCCCCAGGAACCAGGCAGCAGTTCGGATCTCCTATGACTTCGAATGTTTGGGAATTCCACCCGACGGAGAGCCACCCTCCCCGGTGCTTCCCTAGTGGTGAGCGACGGAATCGTGCCCTCACCGAGGCTAGGGTTACGGCGGCTTTTTTGACGAGATCAGGCCGCGTGCTAGTATGGCGTTCCCAGATACTCGTCCAATGATCAGGAAGGTCAAATGGCGCATGGTTCGCGTGCCGTCGAAGGCCAAAACCCACAACTCATCAAACAGAACCTCGCCGCAAAGTTGAAGGAAGAGATTATCCAGGGGCGCCTCGCGCCCGGCCAGCGCATCGTCGAAGGCCAATGGGCGAAAAAGTTCGGAGTGGCACAGACCTCCGTACGCGAAGCGCTAAATCTTCTCATCGCTGAAGGATTCGCAACAAAGGCTTCGGGAAGAAGCGCCAGGGTTACCTGCTACTCCGAAGAGGACATCGCTCAGATCTTTGAATTGCGTAGTGTGCTTGAGGGACTTTCCGCACGCTTGGTGGCGCTGCGGCAACCGGACTTGGCGCCATTGGAGACCGCTCTGAAGGAAATGCGCAAGGCGACGAAGAGCGGAAACGCGCAAACTCTGGTCGAAGCGGACCTGCACTTTCATCTAAGGCTTTGCGAGCTTAGCGGAAATCGCTTCCTCCGCGCGGAGCTGGTGGCCATGCTTGTTCCACTCTTCGCCTTTGTATCCATGCGAGTCGTGCAGCATCACCAGACACCGCTGGCATGGGAATCAGATCTGGCTCGCCATCGCCGGATCATTGAATTGATTCGGGAGGGTGATCCCATAGCGGCGGAATTTGCGGTCAGAGCAACGATCCAGCAGTTTTCCGTGCGAGCCTACCGGATCTGGCGAAGGGAGGAAGCGTGACGAAAATGGTTCCCAGCATGCCACCGTCTGCGCATCTGGCAACGTCGACCAGTCCTGCTTCAAGCAAGCCATGGCCACCAACATGTGGAGCAGATCGCCACGAGTTAAAGGCATTCGTACCTATTGACTCTGTTCCTCTAGAGGTAGGGAATTGAGACCGGCGGCCACACAAACCATGCGATCAGAATGGAAAGAGCCACGGTTAGTCAGTGAGGATTCACTGGTCGGGGCGGAGGGATTCGAACCCCCTGTGGGGCCAAAGAGGGGTTATTTTCACGCGACTTCTGACACCCTTTTGTATCAATTTCAGTACGATTTTGCTCATTACCCTCTGCCGGAAAGGCGGTGGGTTTTAGGCGAAAAAGCTCAATTTAGTTCGAGTCACGAAATGTTCCCCGGAAAGAGCATTTCGTGCTGAAAAATAGCATGTTTTGCTGTGGGGTTACCGGATTTGCCGCTAGCGACCGTTGGCAATGCCACGCTTCAGGAATTGATCGATCAGCGTTTAATTACGATCGACAGAACCGCACTTGCCGCGCACAGCCCCGCGACAATCGGAAAGATAATCGACGTCTTGCCTGTTGTGTCAATGATGTGGCCGACCACCGGTTCGCCGATACCCGCGAATATGTAAGACATGGTATTTAGGACGCCCGTCGCGGTGCCCGCCGCCTGTCGTCCAAAAATGTCTGGACAGAGCGCCCAAAACGATGACGCTGGACCGAAGACGAAAAACCCGCAAAGGAAGAGCAAGACAATCGCGGCAATGCTTTCATGCGGCACGAACATCATCACAATCGCGGTTGCTGAAGCTAACACCATGTACAGAACGATCGCGAGATAGCGTCTGCCCTGAAACAATAGGTCGGAGACCCAACTGTTCGATAGTGAGCCAAGCGCCATCCCTATAGGAAGCGCGACAGTGATCCACTTCGGATCGATCAGCCTGGACGAAGTCTTCCAGTCCAGGCCGAGAAAATGCACCGGAACCCAAACGACTAAGGTATACCGCGCGGCGTTCTGAAAACCGATGGCGAGGCCAGTAATATAGAGCTTCCAGTTTCGCAGCACGAGTGCATATCGCTGTCCGCTCATCAGGTCAGTCTGCTTCGCAGGCTGCGATGCGTCGTCTGCTGGTTGCACAGTGTGGAGATGCTGTGCATCAGGCCGCTCCGATACAAAGAGCCACAGGACTAGCGCGCCGACTAGCATCGACAAGGGAGCCAGTCTGAAAATCCAAATCCAGTCGAGATGCATCGTGCCCAGGATGAGGACGGGAAAAATATAGGCGAGCACCGAGGAAAACCCGGAGAATCCTATATACACTCCGTACACAAAGCCTCGATGCTTGTGATCCCACCAATTCGACAGCAAGCGGCTACCCGGCGCGAAACCCATCGATTGAAAGTAGCCATTCGCGCCCCATACAACTAGGAACAACAAGAATGTATGACCGAAGCTAAAGACCCAGTTCGCCGCTAGCGAAAGGACCGCACCGGCGATCATCATCGCCTTGCCACCAAGTTTGTCGCCCAGATTGCCGTTAATGAATTGGCCACCTGCATAACACCACAACATCGTTGCGCTGATCCAGCCAATCTGGAATTTGGACAAGCCGTAGTCATGCTGGATGCCGGCGACCGCAAAGCCCAGGGTCTGGCGCCCCGTGTAATAGAAGAGATAGCAGAACGTCACTCCTATAAGCGCGCGCCACTTCGACTGGTTGAACGTGGTGCTTTGCGGAATCGGTTCGGATTGCAGAGGAACGGTTGTATCTAAAGGCATCCTTGTCTCCGCGCGGTGCGCATTCTTTGCTGCGCTAGCCGAGATGGTTGAGCGCTATCTCGAAAACGTCGAAATTACGAAGTCGACGGGAGCTATCGACATCAACTACCATGCGGTTGAAAATGAGCGGCACTTTCTGCTCAGAGATCCCCCCGTGAGAACGCAAAGGCAGGTCCAGCCCGGACAGGTCGTGCTTGTCGGCAGCGGTTCCGAGCACCGTCAGCCGTTCTCCAAGCACGGCGAGGTCGCCAGTCCGGTCTTCAGGCAGTTCGAACCGTCGGCAAGCCTGTGCCCGCGTGAACACCGCCTCAATACCAGCGATGCCACCTAGGAAATCCATGACATCGTGCTCGCGTTCGGCGTTCTGCAGATAGATCGTCGCATAAGACCCTAGCGCGCCATGATGTTTCACGTAGGGGTCCGTGATTGGGAGGATCACACGCGAGAGCTGGTGCCCGTATTGGGCGTCCAGAAGGTCTTGTAAGAAGACAATATTTGGACGGCCTATCGAATCGGTCTTGGCATTCATCCCGTGGTCGGCCGCAATAGCAACTACCGCACCTTCATCATGGTAACGCTCGAAGTAGCTGTCAGCCATTTCGTAAAACGCATTGGCCTCCGGTGTGCCCGGCGCGAACTTGTGCTGCACATAATCCGTTGTTGACAGATACATCAAGTTCGGGCGCTCATTCCTTAACAGATATAGGCCCGCGGCGAAGACAAACTCCGAGAGCTCCGCGCTGTACACGGGAGGTTCCGGCATGCCAACCTTTTCTACGATGTTTTCAATGCCGTGCTCTACGAGGTTCACCGTATCGGCTTTCTCAGCAGAAAAGCAGATACCTTTCAGCTGATGCCCAAGCAGGCTACGCAGCTTATCTTTTGCAGTCACCACCGCGACGCGCTGGCCCGCTCGGGCCATCTCAGCAAGGATGGTCGGCGCACGAAGATACTTCGTGTCGTTCATCGGAACCTCCGCTTTCTGATCAAAAAAGAAGTTCCCGCAGATGCCGTGAACCGACGGAGGTGCACCGGTAACGATCGATAGATTGTTCGGGTTCGTGAACGACGGAATCACGCAGTCCCCTGTCAACACTGTGCCGAACGCGGGCAACTTGGCGAGAAACGGAGCCTTGCCGGCTTGGATCGCCTGATTGATATATTCTTGTTCGCTTCCGTCGATGCAGATGACAATCGTTGGAGCCGACGGCACTCGGTAAGCTCGAGAATTTACGTTTACTAGTTCAGTCACGAATAGCCTTTCTTGTTGGATGAGTCAGGAGAGCCAAAGAACACTTTATTGAGTGCATTCAGTGCCTCGAATCGTAACGTGAAGCTCATGAGATCGTTGATTCCAGTGTTTTTTTGGAGAAGTACATCAAGCTCCATGAGAGCGGGCATCCGAACAGTCGAGAGGTACCGTGGAGCGTTCCCGAAGGCATAGGTCCCTGTCTCGGCAAAAGCTGCAGGATTGAAGCTCGACAGCTCGCCGGTGGATCGATCGACCACTTTCGCGGTATGTTCTGGCCGGGAGACAGTGTCGGGCGCATCTGGGTGCCCATCTGGATTGCAGTATTTGCGTTCGAGCAGCCGTTCAGAGAGGCCGGCTGTATCGGCGACGTTAGAGCAATAGGCTGTCCCGTGTTGTACTGGTACGTTCCGCAGAGTTGCCAGCCTCCGGCGAGGTGACTGAGCACCCCACGGGAGAGGCACTGCTTTTGTGGACCAAAGGGTAATTCGTACAAGCCGCTGATCCTGAGCACGTTGGTCTGATCCAGATCGGAGACAGAACGCTCGCATCGCAGGCATCCATTGTCCTGAACGCTTGCGGTCAAGCCATTTCGCCAACGTCGTCGATGGACTTGCTGTACGTGTAACCCAGCAGCATGGACAGGCCTTGGCTCAACCGGTGCTCGACTGTCAGTTGGCCGGCTTGATAGTTCGAGTGTCCAAAGCCTTTGTTCAGTAGTTCAAAGTTGAGGAACTGCGGATGCGCGCGAAACAGGTAGCCTGACTGCGCGGTGCTTTTGCTCAGAATCGAACTGGGATCGGTAATGACATTGTAGAAAGGATTGCTTCGAAACGCCTTCCTCATGGAGTTAACACTGACAGTGCATTGTTACGACGGTGTTGCACAGTTCAACTCTCGTCTTGGACCGGTTATGTCGATATAACCTATGGCAATTCCAAATAGTGGCGAATGCCGGTTCCTGGTGCAAATAGAGGCAGGCGTCGGGTACAGTGGAAACAGAGGACGATAGTGAGCCAGCTGAGGAGCATCGAGGAGCTGTTTAAGATATGATCTGCTCTGCGGTTTCCTCAAAAAGCGAAAGGGCGAATTCCCTTGCGGGTACTCGCCCTCTCTGTCCGATTTTTTCGAAGATCCGGTTCGGCTACCCGAATCACAACATCGCAATCCCGAATCCGTTCTACTCCGCAGGCTC